>JALOCD010000068.1 GCA_023228025.1 Prolixibacteraceae bacterium
TGAACTTGTTGATCGGCACCCATGCCCTGCTCGAAGACATTGTCGAGTTCAAAAATCTTGGCATGGTGGTGATCGACGAGCAACACCGCTTCGGAGTGATGCAGCGCGCCAAATTGTGGCGAAAAAATTTCATCCCACCGCATATCCTGGTAATGACGGCTACGCCTATTCCCCGCACGCTGGCCATGACAGTTTATGGCGACCTGGATGTATCTGTAATCGACGAACTTCCCCCCGGCAGAAAGCCAATCCGCACCTTTCATTACTATGACAATCATCGGGTCGAGTTGAACCAATTCATCAGGAAGGAGATTGCCCTGGGACGCCAGATTTACATCGTTTTCCCGTTGATCAAGGAGTCGGAGAAACTCGACTTTAAGAATCTCGAAGAGGGATTCGAACAATTAAGAATCGCCTTTCCGCTGCCCGACTATCGCATCAGCATGGTACATGGCAAGATGAAGCCAGCCGCCAAAGAAGAAGAGATGCGGCGCTTTAAAAACCACGAAACCCATATTCTGGTTGCTACTACCGTGATAGAGGTGGGGGTAGATGTGCCCAATGCTTCCGTAATGGTGATAGAAAGCACCGAGCGTTTTGGACTTTCCCAGTTGCACCAGCTCCGTGGAAGGGTGGGTCGCGGCGCCGATCAATCCTATTGCATCCTGATGAGCAGCGTCAAACTCAGCCACGAGAGCCGGCAACGCATCGAGACCATGGTGACTACCAACGATGGGTTCGAAATTGCAGAGGCCGATATGCGCCTTCGCGGTCCGGGCGACCTGGAGGGAACCCAACAAAGCGGACTGGCCTTCGATCTGCGGATCTCCAACCTGGCCAAAGATGGACAAATCCTGCAATATGCCCGCGACAAGGCAGAGGAGATTCTCTCGGCCGATCCATTGCTGCAAAAAACCGAAAATATCATTCTTGTCCGGCAAATGATGGCGCTCCGAAAAAACCATTTGAATTGGGGCGCAATCAGCTGACATCTTAAAAAAATAACAGATATGAGTTACAGTTCAAATATCAATCCGATTTCTTCCTTACCCGGAGAGGATTTAAAACTCAAAATCAACAAGAGTTTCCTTCTTTCTCTGGTGCCAATGATGCTGATGTCTACAATTTTCTTTGGACTGCACAGTCTTAGAATCCTGGTAACAGCAGTGATCACCAGCCTGCTATTCGAATACATCTTTTCAAGATTTGTTTTGAAAACTCCCGCTACGGTTCGCGATGGATCGGCAGTGATCATTGGGGTGTTGCTCGCTTTCAGCCTCCCGGCGGGCTTGCCGCTATGGCTAATCGTTCTTGGCGCCCTGATTGCCATTGGGATCGCCAAAATATCCTTTGGACGGTTTGGTGCAAACCCTTTTAATCCGGTCCTTTTAAGCTGGCTTTTTCTCAGAATCTCTTTCCCTGTGCAGATGACTACCTGGACCGCCAACATCACCATGGCCGATTCCTTCACGGGCGCTACGCCCCTCGGATTGGTGAAGGAGGGTCTCAATAGTGAAAAATTAATGGTTTCAATTGCCACCGATAGCCGGATTCCGAGCTATTTCGACATGTTCTGGGGGAACATGAGTGGATCGCTTGGTGAAATTTCGGCCATCGCAATCCTGATTGGAGGCATCTATCTGCTTTGGAAGAAAATCATTACCTGGCATATCCCTGTCGCTATTCTGGGTACACTCTTCATTTTCGAAAGCCTGTTTTGGTTGCTTGCTCCGGGCAGTTTCATGGACCCCATTTTTCACCTGATTACCGGAGGCGTGATGCTGGCAGCTTTCTTTCTGGCCACCAACCCGCATGGCTCACCTTCATCGCATACCGCAAAACTTCTATTTGGGACAGGCGTTGGATTGATCACAATTCTCATCAGAAATTTCACCCTACTCCCGGAAGGAGTGGCCATAGCAATTCTTATCATGAATGGATTTGTGCCTTTTATCAACAAAAGGAGTAAAAAATCTGAGACTGTCTAAAATATATTTTTTTGTCCCATCGGGCAATGTCGTTAAGTTAACGAAATCCTTTGAGTTTCCTTCGTGTTTTCCTTTGCGACCTTTGTGGTAAGATTTGAAAATTAACCACAAAGGTCACAAAGTACCACACAAAGGACTCAAGGGGCTACTAAATCAATATCGTTAACTTAATGACATTGCCCGTTTGGGACGGGATATGTTTCTGTAAATTCTCTTTCTACCGACATTTTATGCCAACAGCATAGTCTTGATCAATTGATTTCTAGTGTAATATAGAAACAACAATATTTAAACAGTTTCTTGGAATTGTAGAAAGGCTGAAAGGTTGGATCGAATTGACCTCTTTTGAAATATCAGATTGATCCAGTGTTAAATAATAGATTGATTTCTTATAAATTTTTATGTAAAGTAATTACCTTTCATTAAATTTGGTACGATTATTGCCTTAACAAGTACAATAATCCTAAATCGAAAATTCTTAATTTTATTACCTAATTCAATAATCATGGAACTGCTTATCCCTATTCTAATTGCCATTGCTGTTTTTATTATCGCCGGATTTCGCATCGCCCAGGAATATGAACGCGCCATTGTCTTCCGGCTGGGAAGATACCAGGCCACGAAAGGCCCCGGACTCTATTGGATCATTCCATTGATAGACCGCCAGCAAACCACTACCGTGATACTGATGCCATCGGAATTCTCCAATGCGGCCAGAAGTTTCACTGAAATGGTAAGCAAACAGGCAAAACCCAAAGAGTAAACATTAAACCTGCCGGGTATGGGCAAGATTTCAATTCTGCTGCTGGCTATATTTCCACTCCTTCTTCCTCCAAAAGAGACGAAGAAAGTGATTCGGATACGTCCTCTGCCTGCCTTCTCCGAAACTTATTATGTGCTCAGATCAGACACCAACATAAAGCACGGAAGATACAAGGCAGAAGCGTTGGGGAAAGTCCTGCTGAGCGGATTTTATAAGATGGGGAAACCTGATAGTATTTGGACACAATATAATAAAGAGGGGAATATTCGGGCAAGAGGTTGGTACAAAGACAACAATAGGGATAGCATATGGGAATATTTCAACAACAAGGGTAAACTGGAACAAAAGCTTGATTTCACAAATAACCAGGTGCTTTATTACCAGACAACTTTTACAAAACAGCCATTCAGGGTCATCACAAAAACTGATACTCTGATGAGCATCCTCGACAGGCCTCCACTTTACATTGGTGGCATGACCCGGTTCTTTGATTGTGTGAACAACGAACTACGCATCCCGCTTCACAAACCTGATGAAAATGTGAAAGGGATCGTTTATGTAACCATCACGATCGACAGCCTGGGGAGAACTTCCAACCCAAGAATTCTGAAAGGAATAGGGAAAGCTTGTAACGAAGAGGCCTTGAGAGTGATGAATACCATCCCTGATGATTGGTTACCCGCTGTATTAAATGAGAAATTTATTACGGTGGATTATATCATCGGCTTTAATTTCGATCCGAGGCTTCCCGGAATGTTCGATTCTGATCCACCAAGTAAGAACAGTTACAACCAGGGAGGAGATTGGGAATTCGTATATTAGGTAGTTCATAATTGAAAATGGACAATTGATAATGATTCAAAATTATGAATTAGTGGATTTTATACACTAATTTTTGCAACAATAAACATTAACAAAAAAATTAACACTTAAAGTTCCATGACAGACGACACACTCATTACCACAAGTACTACTTTGGAAGGATACCGAATCATCAAACAACTTGGCATTGTTCGGGGCATTACCGTCCGCTCCAGGAATATTTTCGGTTCTTTTGCCGGAAGCTTCATGACCATCTTTGGGGGCAGGAACGTAATTTATACCGAACTGTGCGAAAATGCAAGAGGGGAAGCAATGCAGCTAATGATTGATCATGCCCGGATGATTGGCGCCAATGCCATCATCAACATGCGCTACGATGCCAATGATGTAATGACCGGCCTGACTGAAGTGCTGGCATACGGAACTGCCGTTGTTGTAGAAAAAATCTGACCGGATGAGACTGGACTATAAATTTATCTCTTACCTGGTACTCTCTTTGGTCGCCGGAGTAGTGATTGCCTGGATGGACTCCCGTCCGGGCTGGGACAATACCGGCATCACCGCCGGTACAATTGTTCTTGTTTCGGCGCTATTCGGATACCTCTGGCCTTCCCGTCCCTGGATCTGGGCGCTGACGGTCAGCCTTTGGGTTCCGCTTCATGCGATTATCCTATCAGGAGACTTTAAAATGTTGCTGGTAACCCTGTTCGGTTTTGCCGGTTCCTATCTGGGCGCCGCGGTAAAAAACAACAAACCATCCAGTCCCAATTAAACATTTGATTTTTCAATTATGTATTCCTAACCCTGAGCTTGCTGCTGCGCTCAGGGTTCATCTCATCTTCTCACTTTCTCATTTTCACATTTTCCAATTTTCACATTAGCGCATTAATTACCTACCTTTGCCCAAAACCTTGCTCTTATGATCAAAT
Source organism: Prolixibacteraceae bacterium (assembly GCA_023228025.1). Taxonomy (GTDB): domain Bacteria; phylum Bacteroidota; class Bacteroidia; order Bacteroidales; family Prolixibacteraceae; genus CAINVV01. The sequence goes on from JALOCD010000068.1 coordinate 4,503, forward strand.
CAATGACCGGATACGGCAAAGCCGAATGTGAGCTTTCGCAAAAAAAAGTAACCATCGAGATCAAATCCCTGAACAGCAAACAGATGGATCTCAATACCCGAATCTCGCTCCTCTTCCGGGAGAAAGATCTGGAGATTCGTCGGGAGTTATCCGATAAGCTGGTACGCGGAAAAGTTGATTTTATTCTGTATACCGAATCTCTGGGCGAAGATTCAGCCACAAAAATCAACGCCGGCGTTGTCTCAAGTTATTACAAACAGTTGGAAAAAATCTCTTCCGATCTCAATATCCCACTGCACGACAATGTCTTACAATCCATTCTCGCACTACCTGAGGTGGTCAGAAATGAGCGCGAAGAGCTCGACGATCAGGAGTGGAAATCGATCCTTGTCAAAATAGGCGAAGCCATCGAAGCGCTGGATCGGTTTCGTGTCCAGGAGGGAGCCATCCTCAGGCAGGATCTTATTGTCAATATCAACATCATTACAGCTTTGCTGGCCGATGTTGATCAATATGAGGCAGAAAGGGTCACACGAATAAAAGAGAAAATTTACGACGGACTCAAGGACATCTCCATTGAACAGGTAAATGAAAACCGCCTGGAGCAGGAGATGATTTTTTACCTGGAGAAGATGGATGTGAACGAGGAAAAGGTGAGACTGCTCAGCCATTGCAACTACTTCCTCGAAACCATCGACCTGGCTGAGCCGGTAGGAAAGAAACTTGGTTTCATCGCGCAGGAGATTGGCCGGGAGGTCAATACTCTTGGATCAAAAGCCAACCACCTGGAGATGCAGAAACTGGTGATCCGGATGAAAGACGCCCTTGAAAAAATTAAAGAGCAACTGCTCAATGTTTTATAATCGAACGCATCAACAATGAAGGAAGGCAAAATTATCATATTCTCAGCTCCTTCGGGCGCAGGTAAAACAACCATTGTCAAACACCTGCTATCGAGGCATCCCGACTTTGCCTTCTCTGTTTCGGCCACCAGCCGGAAGCCCAGAGGAACGGAAGTAAATGGGGTAGATTACTTCTTCATTTCCGTCGAGGAGTTCAAGTCAAAAATACTCAACAATGAATTTCTGGAGTGGCAGGAGGTCTATCCGGACAATTTCTACGGCTCTCTCAAAAGTGAGGTAGACCGCATACTGAAAAACGGGAAAAATATCCTTTTCGATGTGGATGTTGTTGGCGGAAGTAACATCAAAAAGCATTACGGCAACCGTGCCCTGGCGCTATTTATTCAGCCGCCCTCCATCACCGTACTCGAAAAACGACTTCTGGCCCGTTGTACCGAAGACAAAGAGGTCATCCGAAAAAGGGTTGAAAAAGCGGAACGCGAGCTGACCTTTGCTCACCTCTTCGACTATACCATCGTCAACGATACCCTCGAACACGCGCTGCAAGAGGCGGAAGGTAGAGTCAAAAGCTTTCTCGCAGGATAAAGAATGTGAAAATTGGGAAATGTGAAAATGTGAAAATTAAGAACGCGCAATCATGATCCTGAAAAAATACAATTCCTATTTCCCATATTCTCACTCTCCCCATTTTCACATTTTCCAATTTTCCAATTAAATGAACATCGCCCTCTACTCAGGATCCTTTAACCCTATCCACAACGGACACATCGCTGTGGCGGAAGCGGCTTTGTCCAACGGATTCGATGAGGTATGGCTGGTGGTATCACCGCAAAACCCGCACAAGAATGAAGAGGAGCTATGGCCCTTTGAGACAAGGTTGAAAATGGTGGAGCTCGCCATTGCCAACCATCCCGGATTAAAGGCCAGCGATTGTGAAAACTTTCTGCCACGCCCCTCTTACACCATTAACACCCTTATATTTCTTCAAAATCGCCACCCATCCTACAGCTTCCGGTTGCTAATTGGAGGCGATAACCTTCGAAAATTTCAAGTTTGGAAGGAACATCAGCGCATCGTTGATGATTTTGGCCTTATCATCTATCCGCGATTGGGATCAACGGCAATTCCATATGAGTATCACCCGAATGTTAGCATGATGACCGCACCCTTGCTCAACATCAGCTCATCAGAGATCAGAGATCGGCTGGAGAAAAATGAGTCTGTCAGCGGACTGGTTTCCACGGAAGTGGAGAATTTTATCCTTCAATATATAAGAACCGATCCAAATGGATCAGTTTTATAACATTCTGTAGATATATCAATCGTTGGCATTCCGATAAAATTCAAAAATTCACCAATTTGCATTATTGTCAATTTTCCATTGTCAATTGTCATTTTCTTGACGTAATTTGGATCCGCTTTTCGAACAGCCGTTAAGCCCGAATTGTTTACTTTTCCCATGCACGACTCCATTGAAAAATATGCCGATGTGATTTTACCGCTTCCCCTGGAAGGTTGTTTCACCTATCTGGTTCCGGCAGAGTTGAATGGAAAAATAACTCCAGGAATGAGGGTGGTGGTTCAGTTTGGGGTAAAGAAATTTTATTCCGCTTTGGTAAGACGGGTACACAACGACAAACCGGAGAATGTCTCGGCAAAATTGATTGAATCGGTGCTGGACGAGCAACCTATCCTGTCCGAAAACTGCTTTTTACTTTGGGAGTGGATCGCCGCCTATTACCAATGTTCGCTTGGAGAGGTTCTTAAGGCAGCCCTGCCGTCCGGTCTCAAACTGGAGAGTGAAACAAGGGTCTCCCTGGTGGAGGACCATGGAATCCCATCACCTGACCGGTTGTCGCCAAAGGAACTGATGTTGCTCGAAATCATCCGCGATAAACGGGGAATTTCCGTCTTTGAACTGAACAACACGGTCTTGAAAAAAGGAACATTGCCGGTCCTGAAAGAGCTCCTGAAGAAAGGACTGGTCCACATTGATGAAGAGATCAGGGAGAGTTACAAGGCCCGTACTGAAACGATTGTAACGCTGGGGTCGGCTATCGTTTCTGAAGAAAAGTTGATGCGAACGATGGACCTGCTCATCAAAATTCCGAAGCAACGGGAGATGCTTCAGATCTTCCTTCAGGAGAATGAAGATATTCCTGATTTGAAAGCCAAAGCCTATCCAAAGAAAGCGTTGATGATGAAGAGCAGGGCAAGCTTAACTGTCTTCAATAGTTTGATAAAGAAAGGGATCTTTACGGTTTATGAACAATCCATCGACCGACTGGAGGCTGGTGAGGGGGTGACCAAATCGAGCAATGCATTGTATCCCTCCCAACAGGTCGCGCTGGATCAAATTGATGCCTCATTTGCCAGTAATCCTGTGACTTTACTGCATGGGGTCACCTCCAGCGGCAAGACCGAAATATACATACAACTGATCGAAAGATGTTTGAAGGAGGGGAAACAGGTACTCTACCTTCTTCCCGAAATTGGACTGACCACCCAGATGATCGGCCGTTTGCTGGCGGTATTCGGAAACCGGGCCGGAGTCTACCACTCAAAATTCAGCGATGCGGAACGGGTCGAAATCTGGAACAAAGTACTTCGTTTTCATCCGGATCAGCCAAAATCCTCCCATCAGCTCATCGTAGGAACACGCTCTGCCCTATTTTTGCCTTTCACGAACCTCGGACTGATCGTTGTGGACGAAGAGCATGAGAATAGCTTCAAACAGTTCGATCCCGCACCAAGGTACCATGCCAGGGACAGCGCTATCGTGCTGGGAACAATGTTGAAAATTCCGGTATTGCTTGGAACGGCTACACCTGCAGTTGAAACTTACTTCAATGCCAAATCCGGCAGATACGGCCTGGTGGAACTGAAGGAGCGCTACCGGCAGATCGAACTACCTCAAATAGTGACCATCGATCTCAAACGCGCCTACAAGCGGAAATCGATGCGTTCGTGTCTCACACCGGAACTGTTCGATGAGATCAACTCCGCACTGGAGAAAAAGGAGCAGGTGATCCTGTTTCAAAACCGAAGGGGCTTCTCCCCTTTCATCGAATGTAAGGAATGCGGATGGATTCCAAAATGTTCCCAATGCGATGTCAGCCTCACTTACCACAAAAACAGCAGACGACTGGTTTGTCATTATTGTGGTTTCTCCGTCCTTTACCCATCTGTGTGCGGTGCATGTCAGTCGGACGATCTTACCAACAAAGGCTTTGGTACCGAAAAAGTTGCTGAGGAGATCGCCGAACTTTTCCCCAATGCTGCCATTGAAAGGCTCGATCTGGATGCCACCCGGTCGAAGAAAGCCTTCCAAAATATTCTTCAGCGCTTCGACAATGGGGATACCGACATCCTGGTAGGGACACAAATGATTACCAAAGGATTGGATTTTGAGCATGTTAGTGTAGTTGGTATCCTGAATGCCGACAATCTGCTCAACTTTCCCGATTTCAGGTCGCATGAAAGGAGTTACCAGTTAATGGCCCAGGTTAGCGGTCGGGCAGGACGAAGGCATAAACAGGGGAAAGTGATCATCCAAACTTCACAACCCGATCATTTTATCATACAAAAGGTAGCAGCCAACGATTACGAGGGAATGTACAATCAGCAAATTGCCGAACGAAAAGATTTTAATTATCCTCCCTTTTACAGATTAATACGCATTACACTTAAACACAGGGATGCGGCAGAGCTTGACCGAATAGCCGGGGAGAGTGCTGAGGCCCTTCGAAGCAGATTTGGAAAGAGGTTGCTTGGCCCCGAATATCCTGCCGTTAGCCGTATTAAACTGATGTACATGAAGCAGATGTGGCTTAAACTGGAACGCGAAATTTCTGTTACTTCCGCCAAACGTCAAATGCAGCAAATGTTGGAAAGTGTGAAGGCCAGGGATAAAAATAAAATGGTACAGATCGTTGTGGATGTAGATCCCATGTAGTTGATATCTTTTATGCAGTGAACCACATCAAATTTTGCATCCCCCTGCGCTCGTTGAGACTAAAATACTAACTTTGAAGCCGACTAAAATTATTATTCATGGGAAAAGTTATCGCGATCGCTAATCAGAAAGGTGGTGTAGGAAAGACTACTACGGCCATTAATCTGGCAGCGAGTTTAGCAGTTTTGGAATATAAAGTACTCCTCATTGATGCCGATCCGCAGGCCAATGCGACCTCGGGAGTCGGTTTTGATGTACGCAATGTCAAGACCAGCATCTACGAATGTGTGGTTGATGACATTGATCCCAGGAATATCATACTGAATACCAATACCCCCGGATTTGATCTTATTCCTTCCCACATTGACCTGGTGGGCGCAGAGATCGAAATGCTGAACATGCCCAACCGCGAAAAGGTTTTGAAGCAGGTAATCGAAAAGATACGTAGCGATTATGATTTCATTCTGATTGATTGTTCTCCCTCCCTTGGATTGATCACCGTCAATGCCCTGACGGCCTCCGATTCGGTTATCATTCCCGTTCAATGTGAATATTTCGCCCTGGAAGGACTTGGCAAACTACTGAATACCATTAAGATAATCCAAAACAGGCTAAATCCGGAATTACAAATTGAAGGTTTTTTGCTTACCATGTACGACTCAAGGCTCAACCTCTCCAACCAGGTTCACGACGAGGTGAAGAAACATTTCCAGGAGATGGTTTTTGAAAGTCTTATTTCCCGAAACATACGCTTATCGGAAGCGCCCAGCTATGGCCTTCCGGTTTTGTCCTACGACGTCAGTTCAAAAGGGGCGCAGAGTTACCTGAATCTTGCCAGGGAATTGCTGCAAAAGAACAAGATGACAAAAATGGATCAAAAAGAGATTGTCTGACACTAACAGAATTTTGAAGTATTATGCAAAAACGCAATGCATTGGGCAGAGGTTTGGGCGCCCTGATAGATGATTCCAACATGCCTCGTGAGCAGATTCCTGTATCCAACGAGATTTTGATTTCCGAAATTGAAGCCAATCCATTTCAGCCACGCGTCCATTTCGACGAAGAGGCGCTGAACGAGCTGGCGGCATCCATAAAAGAAGTGGGTATCATTCAGCCCATTACCCTTCGAAAGATCGGTGAGAAAAGATACCAGATCATCGCGGGTGAAAGACGGTTCAGGGCCTCTAAACTGGCAGGTTTAACCAAAGTCCCTGCCTTTGTCAGGGAGGCCGGCGATGAAGCCATGCTCGAACTTGCATTGGTAGAAAATATTCAGCGCGAAGACCTTGATGCCATTGAAGTGGCCCTGAGTTACCAGCGTTTGATGGAGGAGTGTAAACTAACACAGGAAAGCCTCAGCGACAGGGTCGGTAAAAAAAGATCAACCATCTCCAACTATCTCAGGCTGCTGAGACTGCCGGCCGTCATACAGAAAGCGATCAGGGAACAGGAGATCACCATGGGCCATGCCAGGGCGTTGATCAACATCAACGATTCTGAAACACAGGTGATGGTCTACCGCCAGGTTGTAAAGTATGATTTCTCCGTTCGCAAAACGGAAGATATCGTTCGAAAGCTAAGTGCATCAGAGGAAGAGGCAACAACCGCCTCCAAAAAAGATACCACAATGACAGATCAATTCAATGATTTGAAGAAACATCTTGGCAAATATTTCAGCAGTAACATCGGACTAAAAATCAACGATCAATACAAAGGGAAAATCGAGATCCCATTCAATGATTCAAAAGATTTGGAACGAATTATTGGTATTTTTGACAGATTAAACTCATAATCAGGAAATTATACTGTTTTGAAAATTTATTTGAAAGGGACAATTGTTGCGATTATTTTTGCTCTGTTATGCTCCAATTTGGTGGCACAGGAGTTTAGTGTCCCAAAAGACAGTCTAAAAATTTCCGTATCACAACAAAAAAAAGTATATTCGCCAAAGAAGGCATCCATATATGCTGCCCTGTTTCCCGGTTTGGGACAGGTCTATAACGGGAAATACTGGAAACTTCCCATTGTATACGGTGGTTATGTCGGATTGATTTATCTGCTTGGTTGGAACAGCAACAACTACAATGACTATTTCAATGCCTACAAAACCATTGCTAAGTATCAGGCCGTTGGTCAAATGAGCAAAATTGACAAGGACTACCTGAACGAATTGTTTAAAATTCCTTACTGGGATTTAAATATCAATCCCTCCCATTTTGATAGTTTTAAGACACAATTGAAGGGAGGTAAGGATTTTTACCGCAGAAACAGGGATATGAGCGTAATTGCCATTGCTGCCCTGCATGTCTTGAGCATCATTGATGCGAGTGTCGATGCAAATTTGGCTGATTTCGATATCAATGACAGTCTGACGATGCACATTGAACCTATGCCGGTAAATTTAGGTTCGGGGCCACAGGTGATCGGTCTCAATTTTGCATTTAATTTTTAATTATGTTTGTCCCATGAGAATGAAATTCAATATTTTAATCCTGATTTTTCTATCGCTCTGTTTGGGTGCGCAGTCGCAGGTGCCAACGAAGACGCTTACAGCGGATGAAGAACAAAAGATCTGGGGTACCGACTCATTGGGCAACAAGATGGCCGACAAGGCCATCAATGAAAATCTGAACATGCTGGTATCCGACAAACTGGATTCGCTGGTAAATACCTGGTATATAAAAAATGCGTTTTCGTACAACAAAGCTGAATTTGATTCACTTCCCGAAGAGTTAAAATCTTACCTTCCGGATACACTCTATACAAGTCGTTTACAATCCATTGATTCGTTCCTCCCCCTCCCCTATAACGAGACGGTCCGTAATTTCATCGGCCTTTACACCATACGCAAAAGGGAACTCACCAATTACATGCTTGGGCTTTCCAAGTATTACTTCCCCATTTTCGAAGAGGCGCTCGAACGGTACCAGTTACCGCTCGAACTAAAATATTTACCAATCATAGAATCAGCCCTCAACCCAAAAATCGTCAGCAGGGCCGGGGCCTCCGGGTTGTGGCAGTTTATGATCGGAACCGGGAAATTGTATGGACTGGAAATCAACTCCTACATTGATGAACGGAACGACCCGATCAAATCGTCGGACGCAGCTGCACGCTATCTTCGTGACCTCTATTCGATTTATGGCGATTGGCACATGGTGATCGCGGCTTATAATTGCGGTCCGGGAAATATCAACAAGGCGGTCAGAAGAAGCGGCGGAAAGCAAAGCTACTGGGACATTTATTACTCCCTACCGAGAGAAACGCGCGGCTACATTCCTGTTTTCATCGCGGCATCATATGTGATGAACTACGCGAAAGAGCATCATCTGGTAGCTGCCGAACCAAAGTTCAAAACAGTGACCGACACCATCGAGGTTCACAACTACCTGAATTTTGAGCAATTGGCGGCTGTAATGAATATTTCTGTCGACGAACTCAGACAACTGAATCCGCAGTATCGTCGCAATGTAGTTCCCGCCAGGCCTGATAAACCCTACATTCTTAAATTGCCTGCAGATGCAATCTCAGCATTCATCGATAACCAGGCACAGATATTTGCTTACAACCGCGATAAATACTTCCCTAACAACATGCTGGTTCCACTAAAAGGACGCTACCGCGGAGCAAAAGGGGTTTCAGCAGAGGGGATGAGAGAGATTACCCATGTGGTAAAATCGGGCGAAAAACTTGGTTCAATTGCAAACAAATACAGGGTCTCACTTGCCGAATTAAAAGAGTGGAACGACCTTCGTAAAAGCACATTACATATCGGACAGCGTCTTACCCTCTACGTACCCGGAAAGGCCCTAAAAAGCAAAGTTGCCCTCCTCGAAAAACCAAAAAGCGAACCACAAACTCTTGCAAACGCATCTGCTGCAATACAGTCGCCTAAAACTGCAATATCCAAAGTCGAATCCGGAGGTGATGCTGCCGATTCTGGAGAGTACATCATCTACACTGTTCAAAGCGGGGATAGCCTTTTCACCATCGCCAAAAAATTCCCGGGAATCTCAGATGCAGACCTGAGGGCTTTCAATAACATCCGCAATGTAAAAGGATTGTATCCCGGGCAACAGTTAAAGATACCAAAGAGAGCTTAGAACGCTTTTCAAATCCTATCTCAACCTCGCAATGCCGTTGGCATGACCAGTCTTGCAACTCCGGGTTTCAACCCGGAGAGGGTGCAGCGTACAACCAAACCCTACGTGCCGTAGGTACGATCTACACATGAAATAGTGTACCGATAGCTGCAAAATATCTCGCATACCACCCTCCTCCCAATGCCGTAGGCATGACCAGTCTTGCAACTCCGGGTTTCAACCCGGAGAGTACCATGGGTACGACAAACCCCAACCAATAAGATCCCGGCGTTGCATGAACACCACAATCACATCATTAAATCATTAATGTATCAAAACATTCGTTTTTATTGATTTTTTTGGTTAAATTTAAGGTAGAAGGGCATAAAATCATCCCAAAATCCAAAAAATGGCAAACTCCTATCATCAAATGTACATTCAGACTGTCTTTGCAGTTAGATATCGTGATGCTATTATTAAAGAATCATGGAAAGATGATTTGCTCCAGGTGATTGGCAATCTAATCAATGAAACAGGCTGCAAAACATTGTTGGTGAATGGAGTAGAAGATCATATTCATTGCTTTATCGGCTTAATTCCAATTGTTGCAGTATCAGATATGATGCAAAGTGCGAAAGCAAGATCTTCGAAATGGATCAATGAAAGGGGGTTATTAAGACATCGTTTCGAATGGCAACCGGGCTTTGGATCATTTTCTTACAGCCGTTCTCATGTTGATCGGGTTTTCAGGTATATTCAAAACCAGGAGTGCCACCATAAGAAGCAGACTTTCAGAGAGGAGTATATAGAAATGCTCATTAAGCATGGTGTAGCTTATGACGAGCGCTATATTTTTCAGGATTTGGCGTGAGATCTGTCGTGCCTACGGCACTTAGGGAGTGTAGTGGATCTCTCAAATCGCCGGGTTAAAACCCAGCGTTACAGGATCGATCGTGCCTACGGCACTTTGATATATCTTGATTACTCCTAACCCACCATCCTCCCAAAACCTCGCAATGCCGTAGGCATGACCAGTCTTGTAACTCCGGGTTTTAACCCGGAGAGGGGTGTAAAGTCAAATCAAGATTACTTTCTGATCACCACACTGTCTACAATATAAGGAGACTCTCCATTCCATGGAAGGGTTCCATTCTTTTCCGTGTAGTGCACAACCACACTCTCTCCCTGAAGCTTTTCGATCTTTCGTGCAATATCCTCTTTTGTCACGGAAAAGTAAAATTTCTCTGACGCGATTGCCATGTTGGTAGTGGTTTGTACACTACTCAGGATAATCTCCCCTTCATAGGTTTTAAAGAGCGTCCCTTTGGAGGAAAATTTCTGCAGCAATCCGGCTCTGTAACCTTCGCTGTAGGTGAAGAAATATTTCCAGTAAAAAAACGAACCAATTAACAGAACGAAAATTAACAGCGCACGGATTAAATATTTTCTCATTTGAAGGTAGATCATTGATTCTTTGTCATTCAAATTTAGCACAAAATTGTTTTATCCGATGCCAAAAGATTTTTTGACTAAAAAACTTTTTGGCCTTGCCGTTTCGGCGGAAATGACGAATTTCGCAGATTAATAATAACAACATAGCGATGAGCGACGATAAGCAAATAATATTTTCGATGTACAAGGTGAGTAAAACCTACGCACCTCAAAAACAAGTAATTAAAGACATTTCACTCTCCTTCTTTCTCGGCGCCAAAATTGGCATCATCGGATTGAACGGTTCGGGTAAATCAACTCTACTTAAAATAATTGCCGGAATTGAAAAAGACTTCAATGGGGAACTTGCATTTTCGCCGGGTTATACCGTTGGGCACCTTTCCCAGGATCCGGCGCTCGATCCCTCCAAGACCGTCATGGGAATTGTGCAGGAAGGAGCTCAGGAAGTTGTAGACCTTCTTGCAGAATTCGAAAATATCAATCTCCAGTTTGGACTGCCAGAAGTTTACGAGGATGCAGACAAAATGGACAAACTGATGGATCGCCAGGCCAAATTGCAGGAGAAGATCGATGCCACCGACGCATGGAACCTCGACAACAAGCTCGAGCGTGCCATGGATGCCCTGCGCTGTCCTGATGGCGACACGCCCGTAACAGTCCTCTCCGGGGGTGAAAGGCGCAGGGTCGCCTTGTGCAGGCTGTTACTTCAACAACCGGATATTCTGCTGCTCGACGAGCCGACCAACCACCTGGATGCAGAATCTATTGACTGGCTAGAACAACATTTGCAGCAATATCCCGGAACCGTCATTTGCATTACCCATGACCGCTACTTCCTCGATAACGTAGCCGGATGGATCCTTGAACTCGACAGGGGCGAAGGAATCCCATGGAAAGGAAACTACTCAAGCTGGCTTGAGCAGAAACAAAAGCGGTTGGAAATGGAGGAGAAGGGTGTCTCAAAAAGGCGCAAAACCCTCGAACGCGAGCTGGAATGGGTCCGCATGAGCCCAAAAGCCAGACAGGCAAAATCAAAAGCGCGGTTGGGCGCCTATGAAAAACTGCTGAACGAAGATGTCAAACAAAAAGAGGATAAGCTGGAATTGTTTATACCAAACGGCCCCCGTTTGGGCGACAAAGTCATCCTGGCAGAAAATGTCTCCAAAGGATTTGGAGACAGATTGCTGTTTGAAAACCTAAATTTCACACTCCCACCAAACGGCATTGTCGGTGTGATCGGTCCAAATGGCGCCGGCAAAACAACCCTTTTCAGGATGATCATGGGACTTGAACATTCTGATTCGGGAACTTTCACGGTAGGTGAAACGGTAAAAATAGGCTATGCAGATCAGTCGCATTCCGAGATCGACAATGAAAAAACAGTATATCAGGTATTGTCTGGCGGAACAGACGAAGTGATGGTTGGCGGAAGAATGATCAACGCCCGTGCCTTCGTATCCAAATTCAATTTCAGCGGATCGGACCAGGAGAAAAAGTGCGGAGTCCTGTCGGGTGGAGAACGAAACAGACTCCATCTGGCGCTCACCCTAAAATCTGGGGCAAATGTACTGCTGTTGGACGAACCGACCAACGATATCGACGTAAATACATTGCGTGCACTGGAAGAGGGCCTGGACAGTTTCGCGGGATGCTGCGTGGTTATTTCTCACGACAGGTGGTTTTTGGATCGGATCGCCACACATATTCTGGCTTTTGAGGGGGATTCTCAGATCTATTTCTTCGAAGGAAGTTATTCTGAGTACGAAGAAAACAAGAAAAAGCGATTGGGAGATGCCACTCCTCACCGTATACGATACAAGAAATTGGTCTGAAATCTAAGGATATCAATTAAATAGCAGACTACTTTTATCTGGACTGAAAAAAAATTAAAATTCACAATAAATTAATAGTATTTTTACATTTTGTAATAAAATATTCACTATATTTGTACTGTTAATAGTTATTAGTAGTAGTTAGTTGATTTGGATTCGTAAGAGGTTGCCACCCCGGCAGCCTCTTTTCGTTTGTATAACCCTGCTACAGCTTTGAGATCAGTTCACGAATGATCATACTCATTTTGGGTTCAGCCTGCATGGCAACTGCCTGAACCTCTTCGTGGGATATTTCGACGATCTCTCCGGGTACCCCACTATCGGTAATTATTGATATACCAAACACGGTCATGTCCATGTGCCGGGCCACAATTACCTCAGGTACTGTAGACATCCCAATGGCATCACCACCAAGAATTCTGAACATCCGATATTCTGCCGGAGTTTCAAATGTTGGACCGGCAACACCGACATAAACTCCCTCTTTCAGATTAATTCCTTTCTGCATGGCAATTTTCAATGCCAGATTACGCAGATGAAGGTTATATGGCTGACTCATATCAGGAAATCTAGGGCCAAACTCTTTTACGTTGGGCCCCATCAGTGGATTATCCCCGAACATATTGATGTGATCGTTGATCATCATGACGTCCCCCACTTTGAATTTAGGGTTCAGACCGCCACTCGCATTGGAGACAAAAAGGGTCTTGATACCCAAGGCGTTCATCACCCTAACAGGGAAAGTGACCTCCTTCATGCTGTACCCCTCATAAAAATGGAAGCGTCCCTGCATGGCAATTATCTTTTTACCGCCAAGAACGCCAAAAATCAATTGTCCTTTGTGACCTTCTACCGTGGAAACAGGGAAATTTGGTATTTCCGCATAGGGGATTGTTTGTTCTATCTCTATCTCATTGACAAGACCTCCCAGTCCTGTGCCCAGGATGACAGCGATCTCACTTTTAAATTTTGTTCTTTCTAGAATGTAGTTCGAAGTTGCTTTTATTTTCTCCAACATATTTCATTATTTTTTTGTCGAAATCGTTATCAGTTTGGTTGATAAACCTTATTTCGATAGGGATATAGTATAGGTTTTCTGCAATTCCCTCAGGAAGGTTTTCAATCTCAAGAATTCGCAGGGTATCTTTCTCAGTTGTTACAATGATTTTCTTTTCAGCGGTCATGGCCTCAAGCTGACCTGCCACCTTTTCCAGATCCTTTTGTGTGAAAGGATAGTGATCGGGATATTCAGCAGAAACTACTGATTTGGTAGTTTGCAGCAACCTGTCCCTCAATGGATGCGCATTGGCTATGCCAGTCAGCAACAGGATGCCTGAATTAGCATCCAGACACACCTTAATCTCTTTTACCTTATCAGGGAAGAGCGGCAAAATCTCGCCGTATTTTATGCGCGAAAAGAATAGGTCCTGGTATGGCCAAATGTGCAGGTCCTTGGTAATGATCCGCTCATCAATGGGTTTGATCTCCCTGGGGCATTTCGTCACGATAATGATGTTGGCACGGTCCCGGTTGGAAGCTGGTTCCCTGAGCCGGCCATATGGAAGCAGATCATCCTCGGTTATCATGCGGGAAAAATCAATCAACAGAATATTGATCGAAGGTGTCACATACCGATGCTGGAAGGCATCGTCCAAAATTATCACGTCCGGGCGCTTCTCGCTGATTGCCAATATTTTCTCGATACCCCGAACCCTGTTTTCATCCACAGCAACCATAACCCCCGGAAACTTCCTTTTTATCTGGAGCGGTTCATCTCCCGATTGCCTGATGGTAGAGTCCGCTTCCACAAGCATAAAACCCTTGCTCTTTCTCTTGTACCCGCGACTCAGCACGGCTATCTCAAACTTCTTGCTTAACAGCCCTATCAGATGCTCCGTATGCGGGGTCTTGCCCGTACCTCCTACCGTGATGTTGCCGACCGAAATCACCGGCACCTCAAACTCTCTGGTACGCAGAATATTAAGGTTAAAAAGGGTGTTCCGGGTGTTTACCACCATTCCGTACACCAGGGAGAAGATATAGAGGAAAAATTTCTTCAAGATCGTTAATTGATTTCAAGATTAAAAGGCATTCGGGTATAAATTCCCCTGGCATTTGCTTCTCTCGACAGGTTCTTCCAATAATCGAAAGAGGATCCCATAAAGGATTCCATCATTTTGGCTTGCATACTGACAGAGAAGTTTTTCAGTAATTCGGCAAAGGGATCTTTTTGCTTTGGCAACTCCTTAATACGGTATTCAGTGATCCCGGCTTTATCCGCAGCAATTTTCAACGCCTCTTTCATTCCGCCAAAATCATCGATCAGGTGGTTGGATTTAGCATTCACACCACTCCAGACCCTTCCCTGTCCAATAGAGTCAACATTTGAAGCCGACATTTTGCGACCGCTTGCCACATGCGAAACGAAGGTACTGTAGGTGTTCTCCACATAGCTCTGTATCAGACTTGTTTCGAACGGTGTCATTTTCCTGGTAACCGAAGGCATATCCGAATGTTCGTTTGTCATTACATTATCAAAGGTAATGCCAATTTTGTTGTTCAATAAATCCCCGAAATTGGGAATCGTTCCAAACACCCCGATCGAACCGGTAATGGTCGTATGGTTCGCCAAGATAACCGCGGCCGGCACAGAAATGTAATAACCGCCCGAAGCTGCATAATCACCCATGGATACAATGACCGGTTTGGCTTCGGAGGCCAGTTTTACCTCTCTCCAAATCACCTCCGATCCAAAGGCCGAACCTCCGGGAGAGTTAACCCGCAACACAATGGCTTTCACGGTAGTGTCAATTCGGGCTTCGCGGATTCCCTGGGAAACATCTTTCGAATTGATATCATGAGAACTGTTACCAGAACCTGTATCTATTTCACCTTCTGCATATACCACCGCGATCTTGTTTTTGATAAGCGACTTGGCCTTTACATCTCCAGGAATTTTATCGTATTCGGAAACTGTCAGGATAGGAATTTCGGCGTTCTCCTTCAATCCTGCCAGCTTCCTCAAATCAGCCAATACCTGATCACGGTATTTGAGCCGGTCGAAGAAATGGTTCTTCTGGGCAGTCTCTGCTGTCCGGAAGGTCATAACTGAATTGGCATATTGATTCAGGCTGTCGATGGAAATTTTTCTGGATTCCGAAATTCCCTTCAGCAGATGATTCCAGATCGTTCCCAGGTAAAGTGTTGTCTGCTCTTTGTTGGCAGGACTCATCTTATCAAACATGTATGGTTCAACCGCAGATTTGAATTTATTGTTTTTACCGCGTACAATCTGCATCTCGATACCAAATTTATCCAATGCCTTTTTGAAGAAGGTTCGCTCAGCGCTAAGTCCCCTGAAATCGAACATCCCCACCGGATTTAGCATTAAACTATCAGCCACCGATGCAAGGTAATAAGCCTTTTGCGAAATGGCATCCGAATAGGCATAGATAAATTTTCCACTGGTCTTGAAGTCGAGCAAAGCATTTCTAATCTCTTCAGTAGTGGCGTATCCGGCCCCTATTTCAGATAGTTCAAGGTAAATACCCTTAATTTTATTGTCGCTTTTTGCCTGGGAAATGGCATGAAAGACCTGGTTCAATCCGGTAGTGGCAGATTTCTCCATTCCCGGGATCTCCAACTCCTCGAACGGATTATTGGATTTCCGTTCTACTATTCGATTGTCCAACTTTAATATTAACAAGGAATTTTCTTTAACCGTAATGGATTGTTCACCAATGGTGGCCAGGGTGGAGACTAACCCTGCAATCAGAAAAAGGAAAAGAAGCGTTGCTACAATAATGGCTGCCAATGAAGCAAAAAAAGCCTTCCAGAAAAATTTCATTTGTTTAAATTTTGTTTTTTAATGGCCAAATGGAATACCCACATAATCATTTACGGTTAGTGTGTATATTCACTCATGGCTATTTCATCAGTATATAATTTTATTTTTTAATTGCCATACAAAAAACTACAAGAATCAATAGTCAAACAAGGTGAAAGAGTCCTTGTTCATTTCTTAACCTGAATAATCCTAACTTCGCCCTACAGACTTCCACAAAGCAGGAAGCTCAGTTAAAAGCAGGTTCAGGTTTGGATGAAAACTTCACACCAACTTGAAACTCACGGTTAATTTTTCGTATATATTAATAGTCTCAATTCAACCGCAATTGTTACAAAGATACGTACTATGTCGTTAGTTTATCTCATTTTAGGAGGAAATCAGGGGAATAGGGGAGAAATAATTGAATCTGCAATTGATTTGGTAACCAGCAAGATCGGTCAAAAATCGGTAGCTTCTTCATTGTACGAAAGTGAATCCTGGGGCTTCTCTTCTGAACTGTTTCTAAATCAAGTCATTGCAATTGAAACAAATATGTCACCAGATGAAATCCTGATTACTTGCCAGCAAATAGAGGTTCAATTGGGACGAATCAGAAAGGGTGCCGGATATGAAGCAAGGACCATAGATATTGACTTGCTATACTATAATTCTATAGTTTTAAAAAGCCCTGACCTGACAATTCCTCACCCCCGAATTGCCGACCGAAGGTTTGTCCTCGTGCCATTGGCGGAGATTGCACCGGATTACAAAGATCCAATTTCCGGCAAGAAAGTGATTGAAATGCTTCAGGATTGTACTGATCCGTCCAAAGTTTGGAGGCTCGGAGAAAACTAAAAACAACGCTTCAGAAATGGGAGTGCGGCACTACCTCTTTGGAATCAATTTTTGAACCGTAAGCCAAATCGCCGGCATCGCCCAATCCGGGCACGATGTAAGATTTAGGCGTCATCTCAGGATCGATGGCCCCCACCCAGAGGGTTACCTTGTCCGATGGCAATTTTTCCAGTATGTAATCGATACCTTGTCTGCTGGCAATCAATGAAACAAGATGGATGTGGTCTGGCTCGCCCTTTTCAAGCAAGGCATGGTAACCAACCTCCATGGAAGAACCGGTGGCCAGCATGGGATCCGACAGAATGACGATTTTATTGTCCAGCAATGGCGAAGCAATGTACTGAAAATCAATGTGAAAATCCCCGTTAGGGTCATACTTCCGGTAGGCCGAAATGAAGCAATTTTCGGCTTGGTCAAAACAGTTCAGCAACCCCTGGTGCAATGGCAATCCGGCCCTCAAAATAGTTGCCAGAACAGGTTGTTGTTCAAGCACCCTCATCTTGGCAACACCCAGGGAAGTGGTGATCTCTTTCAGTTTGTATGGAAGTTCCTTACTGATTTCGTAAGCGAAAATCTCTCCAACGCGTTCCAGGTTCTTCCTGAAGCGCATCGGATCTTTTTGTATTACCTCGTCGCGAATTTCAGCCAGGTATTGGTTGAAGATGGAGTTGCTGTCACCGAGTATGTGTATCATTGGAGATTTTTGGCAAAAGTAAAAAAAATCTCACAGATGGCTACAACATTCCTTCGTCTGCAAAGCTAAAATAGCCTGCCTGGGTAACAATCAGGTGATCGACCACAGGAATCTCCATAAGTGCTGCCGCCTCTTTCAGTTGTTTGGTAATCTTCCTGTCCGCATCGCTGGGATCCAGGTTCCCTGACGGGTGA
>JALOCD010000069.1 GCA_023228025.1 Prolixibacteraceae bacterium
AGACCCGGAAGAAGTGAACCCAGAAAGATGAAACCAAAACGACCTTACTCGATGAACTA
Organism: Prolixibacteraceae bacterium; assembly: GCA_023228025.1. Taxonomy (GTDB): domain Bacteria; phylum Bacteroidota; class Bacteroidia; order Bacteroidales; family Prolixibacteraceae; genus CAINVV01. Next base: position 60 of record JALOCD010000069.1, read on the forward strand.
CAAACGATTATAAATAAACGTTAACTAAACGACATTGATTTGTAATCTGTAATTTGTAATCTGTAATTTGTAATCTGTAATTCTCTCTCTTTTGGAAATTCTAACTAAATACTTCCCCAATCTGTCCCTTCTTCAAATCAGCCAGTTTGAAGCGTTGGGTTCGTTGTACCGCGAATGGAATGAAAAGATCAATGTAATTTCACGGAAAGACATCGATGAACTGTATGTAAGACATGTACTGCATTCTATGGCGATCGCAAAAATCATCCGATTCAAAGCCGGCACCAATCTGCTCGATGTGGGTACCGGTGGTGGTTTCCCCGGTATTCCGCTGGCCATACTTTTCCCCGATTCAAACTTCACGCTGATCGATTCAATCGGGAAGAAAATATTGGTCGTTCAAGAGGTAGCCAGTCAATTGAAATTATCCAATGTCCTTGCCAAAAAAGCCAGGGTGCAGGAGATTAAATTACGATACGATTTCGTTATCAGCAGGGCTGTTACGGCCTTTCCGGATTTTGTTTCCATGGTACGAAAAAATGTTTCCCCACATTCCGGGAATGCCCTTCCCAATGGAATCATCTACCTGAAAGGGGGTGATTTTGAAGATGAAATCAGCGCTTTCAAGGCTTCCGTAGAAATTTTTAATCTCTCCCATATCTTCGAAGAGCCATTTTTTGAAACCAAGAAGGTAATCTACCTGCCCGTCAGGTAATTTAAACAAAATATAAATTTATCCGCTATTTATCCAATTGTTTGGACATTATATAAAAAAAAACTATTTTTGCACTCCTTAAAAGAGAGAAATAAAGTCGTAAATAAAATATTTCCCAGAGATGAAAAGAACATTTCAACCTTCGAACAGAAAAAGAAAAAATAAGCACGGTTTCCGTGAGAGAATGTCGACTTCAAACGGTCGTCGCGTTTTGAATGCACGTCGTGCCAAAGGTCGTCACAAACTAAGCGTTTCTGACGAGCCAAGTCACAAGAGATAGTTAACAAATCCTAATGATTTGTTAGACAAAAGGTAAAGAACAGGTTTCTTTACCTTTTGTCTTTTGTGGCATATCGAAGGATCATTTGATTCAAAATCCATACCTTTGCCTTGTTTATGATTCATCGTATTTGAACTTTTGTTATGTTGTCAACAATATTGCCACTGTTTGACCAATCCGGATTATCCCGACCATTAATCGGAATCGCCGAAAAGGTAATAGCGGGTAAACGCATTACCCCGGAAGAGGGGATTTTGCTTTTCCGGGAAGCCCCCTTGTCCTATCTTGCAGTGCTGGCCGACCATGTTCGTCACCGGATCAATGGAAAGCAGGTTTACTTCAACCGCAATATCCACCTTGAACCAACGAATATCTGTGTCAATCATTGTGCTTTCTGCTCCTACCGCAGAAAAAAAGGAGAGGAGGGATGCTGGGAATTGGAGATAGGAGAACTGGTTCAAATGGCCCAAAATCATGCCCTGTCCGGTATCACCGAAATTCATATTGTAGGCGGGGTACATCCTGACAGGGACGTTCATTTTTATGCAGACCTGATTGTTGAGATCAGGAGAATTCTTCCGGAGATTCAAATCAAGGCGTTTACCGCCGTTGAGATAGATGCCATGTGCCGGTTCGCATCAATGGATATCAGGGAAGGGCTGACGCTTTTAAAGGAGGCAGGTCTGGTTTCCCTGCCTGGCGGTGGCGCTGAAATCTTTGACGAGGAGCTTCGGGCCAAAATCTGTCCTGATAAAACGGATACCGCTGGATGGTTAAACATTCACCGTACCGCACATCAGTTGGGGATTCCAACCAATTCCACGATGCTCTACGGTCTGATCGAAGACTATTCCCACCGCATCGACCACCTCTCCCGTTTGCGAAATTTACAGGACGAAACCGGCGGGTTCAATGCATTCATCCCACTGAAATTTAAGCATTACAACAACAGATTTTCCCATATTGAAGAACAAACTACCGTGGAAGATCTTAAAAACTATGCTGTTTCACGTATATTCCTCGATAATATCCCTCATCTGAAAGCCTACTGGCCCATGATCGGGAAACAGGTAGCACAGCTCTCACTGGCATTTGGAGTCGATGACCTTGATGGGACCATCGACGACACAACAAAAATTTACTCCATGGCAGGCTCAGAAGAGCAGTCACCGGTTGCAACGACCGATCAACTTACTGACATGATTAGCGGAGCCGGGTTTATTCCTGTTGAGAGGGATACTTTGTACAATGTGATAAAAGTTTTCTAGAAGTGAACTAAAGGGACTAGAGTGCCTAAAGAATTTCGCAACATCGAAAAATTGTACGGAGATCATAACTTTAGTCACTTTTGTTCACTCTAGTCACTTTAGTCACTTTCTCAAAGAAAAATACCTAAATTTACAAATCAATTTATATCGTCTGTTCATGCATCTAAAGGAATTCATTCTCAGCAAGATTTTCAGAAAACATGTGGTGGCAGCGCTTTTGCTGACCATTGTACTGCTTTGGCTGACCATGTTAATCCTATCATTCTATACCCACAGGGGAGAAAGCCTGGCTATCCCGGATTTCACAGGATTGACAATGAATGAGGCCCGGCAGGTAGCAAAAAAAATGAATTTGCGTTTCGAATTGGAGGACTCAGTTTACAAAGCAGATCGGAAAGTCGGGACCATCCTGACGCAAAATCCGGGCCCCGGGCATAAGATCAAATCGGGCCGAATGATTTACCTCACATTGGTTTCTTCGATCCCGGGGCAGGAAGAGGTTCCAAAAGTAACCGACATCTCCCTGCGCCAGGCAAGGGTATTGCTCGAGTCCAAAGGATTTGCCATTGGAAGGGTCGAATATATTCCCTCTGAGTTCAATGATCTGGTTCTTGATCAAAAAAGCAAAGGGGTGAGTCTTGTGCCAGGGACCCGCTTAGACAATGGTGCCACCATCGATCTGGTCGTCGGACAGAATGGAGGCAGCTTCGAAACATTTGTACCAAATTTCACGGGGTTAACCATGAGTGAAGTGCTGATTTTATTGAAATCCAGGCAACTGCAATCAGGGGCTATACAGTATGATGCCACCATAAAAAATCAATCAGATTCAATGGCAGCAAGAGTTATTACCCAATTCCCATTGGCCGATTCGACCACATTTATCCCGGCAGGGAGCGCTGTCAACCTTGTCCTTTCGCTAAGTGCAAAGGAATAACCCGGTATCCAACATTTCATGAGCCAACAAGACGAATCCATTTTTGATGAAAGCGAACTTTCGGAAGAGAACGAAGAGTTGGCCGGGCAGTTTGAGCACCACCGTTTTGTTGCAGATCCAGGTCAGGGGTTGATGCGCGTCGATAAATTTCTCTCTAACCGCATTCTGGGGACCTCGCGTAACCGGATCCAGATGGCTGCTGAGGCCGAAAGTATCCTGGTGAATGGAAAACCGGTAAAATCCAACTACAGGGTCAAACCCAATGATGAGGTGACTGTAGTGATGGATTACCCCCGCAGGGAACTGAAGATCATCCCGGAAGATATCCCGTTGAATATTGTTTATGAAGATGAGGAGTTGCTGGTCATTAACAAACCTCCCGGACTGGTGGTACATCCCGGTCACGGGAACTACAGTGGCACATTGGTGAATGCTTTGGCATTCAGATTCCTGGGACTTCCTTTGTATGGCGGAGATGACACTCGCCCAGGACTGGTGCACCGAATTGACAAAAATACATCAGGATTGTTACTCGTAGCAAAAACAGAACACGCCAAGCTAAATCTGGCCATGCAATTTTTCAGAAAAACCACACAACGGCAATATGTAGCACTGGTATGGGGTAATCTGACATCCGATTCCGGCACCATCGAAGGGAATATTGGACGGAGTACCAGGGACAGACTGGTATTCACTGTCTATCCAAACGGGGACCATGGAAAGCCTGCAGTGACTCACTACAAGGTACTTGAACGGCTCGGGTATGTCAATCTTGTGGAGTGTGCCCTGGAGACAGGACGTACGCACCAGATCAGGGTCCACATGAAAGAGATCGGCCATCCGCTTTTCAATGATGAGGTGTACGGGGGTAATAAAATCTTGAAAGGCACGACTTTTACCAAATACAAGCAATTTGTGGAAAATTGTTTTGCAATACTGCCACGCCATGCATTACACGCCAAAACACTTGGATTTATACATCCAATTACCCACCAGGAGATGATTTTCGATTCCGAACTGCCGGAAGATATGCAGGCTTGTATAGAGAAATGGAGGAATTATCTGACAAATAGGGAGGACAAGGATAAAGGATAAAGTTAAAAGGATAAAGTGTGCATTGGAGCAGGAAGGAGGAAATTGTGAACTTGATCAAAAAATTTGAGTATTATATAAATTCTGATAGTTGCGTTTTTACTTTATCCTTTTAACTTTATCCTTTATCCTTATTTTATCAACAATAGATGAAAACAAAAGCAAATATAGCCATAGTTGCCGGAGGGGATTCCTCCGAATATGTTGTCTCCGTGAAGAGTAGCGCCAATGTATACAGCGCCATTGACCGTGAAAAATTTATCCCTTGGCTGGTTTCAATACGAAACGGGAATTGGAAAATTTTGGAGAATGACAAGGAGATTGCCGCTGTTGACAAGAGTGATTTTTCCTTTGTATTCAATGGAGCAAGGGTACAGCTTGAATATGCCTATATCATGATTCATGGGACACCCGGGGAGGACGGTAATCTCCAGGGATATTTTGAAATGTTGGGGATCCCCTACTCCACCTGTGGCGTTCAATCCTCTGCACTCACTTTCAACAAAAATTTCTGCAACAAATACCTGCAATCCTACGACATTCCACTTGCCAAATCCCTTAGGCTCATGGAGGGGCAAAAATGGAATTCCGCCGAAGTTGTCAAAGCCCTTTCACTTCCCCTTTTCGTGAAACCAAGCGCCGGTGGATCCAGTTTCGGTGTCACAAAAGTTAAAAAAGATGAGGAACTCGCTGATGCCGTTGGTAAAGCACTGGAAGAAAGTCCGGAAGTGTTGATCGAAGAATTTATTGATGGCAAGGAGTTTACTTGCGGCGTAGTGAAAGTCGGGGATAAAAAGATTGTTCTTCCGGTGACCGAGGTAATTCCAAAAAATGAATTTTTCGATTTCGAGGCAAAATATACACCGGGAATGGCCGAAGAAATAACCCCTGCCAGGATCAGTGAGACGCTAACCTTGCAGGTGCAGGCGCTCTCCTCAAGAATTTATGACCTATGCAATTGCAAAGGAATTGTTCGGGTAGATTACATCCTGAAAGATCAGACCTTCTATTTTTTAGAGGTAAATACCGTACCCGGAATGACGGCAACCAGTTTTATCCCACAACAAATCAAGGCGGCAGGATTGAATTTGACGGATTTGCTGACTGAAATTATTCAGGAGGATTTAAAAATGTGAAAATGTGAAAATTTTCGCAAACTTTGCCCTTTCGATTTTATACCTTTAAGAAAATCTTATACCAATAACGGTATCTGATTTAAAACTAAGGATTTTTCGCCAAAAGGATTCTCTGGGAAAAGATAAGTCGGCAAATCGCCAACAGATTGATTTATAGCTACTTATACCAACAACCGAATTTGACATTCAACTATATCTCAGCAGATTGCTTCCCGCTTCGTTCCTCTTAGTCGCAATGACGGCGAGTTTATATGTAGGGGGTGAGATGAGAAATGGATGGCGGGAGAAGATGCGCCATCGTTGTTTGGTTGTTGACCCGCCATCCTTTTCTCATCTCATCGAACGCTAATCATGATTCGTCATTGCGACCGCGAAGCGGGAAGCAATCTGTTGCCAACCTAAAACCCAATGGCAATGATCCGTCATTGGTAACACCAGTCACGAAGTGTGAGGCAATATCACACCAAATCCATTTCGTTTTTTTCATAAGTTTTCCACAATTGGTGTATAACTTGTGTTAAGAATCTGTTTGTACTCCTTAAACATCTGATTCAGGCTCGCATGGTTTTTGATGCTTCCCAAAATAATAATATTGGTTTTTGCCATCTCCTCACTACCTTTGAGAAAGATGATCAAAAACTAACAGCTCCTGATTATTAGTACATTATGGCCGATCCGCAGAACAATTACCGAAACAAAAAACAGCCCGCCACCACCATTGAACAATTGAATGCCTATTACGGCAAGGTTCCGCCTCAGGCAATAGAGGTCGAAGAGGCCGTACTGGGAGCTTTGATGCTGGAAAAAGATGCGTACCATACCGTTCAGGCCATTCTTAGACCGGAAAGCTTTTACAAAGAGGAACACAAAAAGATTTTCAATGCCATAAAGGAGTTGGCAGCCAAAGAGAAGCCCATCGACTTGCTGGTTGTTACACAAGCATTGAAGAATCGCGGTGAGTTGGACGAAGTGGGCGGACCGCTTTACATCACCCAATTGACCAGCAGGGTAGCTTCTGCCGCGCACATTGAATTTCATGCCCGCATCATTGCCCAAAAATACATCCAGCGCGAGTTGATCCTGATCTCCTCTGAGATCCAAAGCAAGTCGTACGAAGATGCCATGGAGCTGAACGACCTGATCGATTTTGCCGAGTCCTCACTTTTCAGGGTTACCGAAGGAAATATCACAAAAGAGTCTCAACCCATCAAACCACTGCTGCAAAGGGCCGTTGAACAGATCGAAATCAACTCAAAGAAACCCGATGGATTGAGCGGTATCGCCTCTGGATTTTCCAGGCTCGACCAAATTACTTCAGGGTGGCAAAAGACGGACCTGATCATCATTGCCGCACGTCCGGCCATGGGGAAAACGGCCTTTGTTTTGACCATGGCGCGTAACATGGCCGCTATTCACAAGACTCCAGTCGCTGTATTCTCACTGGAGATGTCATCCTTGCAACTGGTCAACCGATTGATTTCGGCCGAAACGGAGCTGGGATCCGATAAAATCAAAAGTGGCAGACTGGAGAACTGGGAGTGGGAAGTTTTCAACAGAAAACTTAAGTACCTCGAGGAAGCGCCTCTCTTTATTGACGACACTCCTGCCCTCTCTATCTTTGAATTCCGGGCCAAATGCCGAAGGTTGAAGATGCAGTACAACATCGGGATCATCATCGTCGATTACCTTCAGTTGATGACGGCCGGTGGCGATATACGCGGTAACCGGGAACAGGAGGTCAGTATGATCTCAAGAAACCTGAAGGCTATTGCCAAAGAGATCGATGTACCGATCATCGCACTTTCCCAGCTGAACCGCTCCGTTGAATCACGGGATGGAAAGAGGCCGCAGCTATCGGATTTGCGTGAGTCGGGCGCCATCGAACAGGATGCCGACATGGTCATGTTCATTCACCGACCGGAGTATTACGGCATCCTGAACGATCAGGATGGCAATTCTCTCAAGGGTATTGCAGAAATTATCGTGGCCAAGCACAGAAATGGCGCTGTCGGCGAATTTCACCTCTCCTTTAAGGCGCACCTGGCCCAGTTCAGCAACCTGGATTCGGCTCCGGAGGAGCACTCGTTCAGTAATCTCCACAGTACGAAAGGCAAAAACGTATTCCATTCCAAAATGAATGCGGAACCAAGCGTAGCGGACAACGACCACGGCAAACCGGAGTTTGGCAGACCAGGGTCAAATTTTGCGGACGACACACCATTTTAAAATATAGGTTGTATCTGATACTCCTCTATCAAGTTCCAGGCTTTGATGAAACCTGGTTCATCCGCAATGACGATACCATTCTTGCGCAATAATTTTTTGACTTTTTTCTGGTCGGACTTGGTGAATTTAGAAAGCAGGGAGTTTCTGGTCTGGTTAACGGGAATGTAGCCTTTCTCACGGGAATATAAAAAATAGCTGAATGCTGGTGCATAGGCCAATCCCGATTTGCTATAATAGGTGCTACAGGGTTCCAGATTAACCTTCCGATAAGCAAGAAGCGCTAATGCACCATCGCTTAGCACTTCAAAATAACTTTGATCATGGGTGTATTCAGCACAATATTGTCTTCGAAAATGCCTGCTTTTCCCATTCAATTCATGAATGGTAAAGCCATTTAAACTAATTTTGTCAATTACTATTTGGGCGGAAATGGCAGGATTATAATATATTAATTCGTCTCGGTAGGTACTGTAACTTAATCCCAAATTGGAAATTTTGGTTCCTTCGGTGAGTTCAATTTCCCCTACCAAGAACTTATCGTATAAATAAGGTTTTCCGCTATAGTTGGGAAAAGGAATAAACCTGGCTCCCCTAATCTTCCCTGAAGTTTGGCTATTCATACTTGTCTGCTGGGCAGCCACATTCAGAGATAGAAATAAGCCGGCTATTGATGTATATAACAGTAGTTTAGAAGTCATATCAGTTCACTTCAAAAGTTTGTTCAGTATAAATCACCTCTCCATCCAAGTTTATTCCCCGAACAGTAATCTTATAATGACCTTTTATATCGGAGGTCTCAAAATCCAGCTTGATGGATTCTGCCGGTTTTACTTCAGGTTGCCAAAGTAAAACTTTACGAAGGTCCGGCTCATTTTGAATATGCTCCCTGGGTATGTTCAAAGAACAATCCGGTTGTATGGCATCCAAGTTGAGTTTAATCAATTCGTCCGATTCCGGTAGAAACATATTTGCCTGTTTCGAAGAATAAATGGCAACGACCCCTTGAAAATCCAAATCTCCATAAAATCTTTCTCTCCTGCATATTTCAATTCTGTCGATATCTTTTGACCCCATATTCTTAATGACATTGAGATCCTGGACCGGAATTCCATTGAGTAAAACGAGTGGCGCGTCGTTGAAATAGTTTAAGGTTGTAGGATTCAGAATATTCAAAGTTGGGATCCTGTTGAATGCCCTGAATTTAACACCCGGCAGAAGTTCTCTCGAGATCTCGTTAAAATCTGGCAAATCGATGAAAAGAGCCGGATGAACAGTCTCAGTCGGAACTCCGTAAAAAGGGTACTCATGTCTTTTCTTAAGTTGTGGGTTGATGATGGAAATTTCCTGACAATTGAAAATTTTTCGCATGGTTGTTGCTTCAATAGAGTTTCCAATACTCTTTTGAATATCCATTGGTATAGCCTGCGACTCATAAGCCGGTACTCCCTCTTTTATACTGTCAGTTTGGTTCAGGCTGATTTTAAGAAGCTTTTTTTTCGCTGGGTCAAAGCCTTGGACAACAACCGGGACTTCCCCATAGTAATCCTTCAACTGGAAATGGAAATAGCCATCTTCTCCTGTGATAAGATAGTCGAGCCAAGGAATCGAGTCTGGAACCGAAAGGAAAATACACCCTTTATTAAATGGAGTATCTGTACTGGAATCTTTGACAAATCCCTCGACAACAATGCCTTCTTTCTCAAATATATCTTGATTTTTTCGAACATTTGTCATATAGAAGGTCTGTGAATTGTACCCTGGTGTCGACTCAACAACTGCCACAAAAAGATGATCTTTGATGTTGGTTAAAAAGTTGGCAGGCAGTCGTAATGTTGTCTTCACCTTTTCCCTGACTTTGTATGATTTAGAAATACCTTCAATCTTTGGCTCAATTACGGGTTTCTCAACAAAAGGGGTAATATCTTTGGCTCGCAGAACAGTTGTTGTTTCGATTAAACCGGCAAATCTGTTGCATATAAATAATTCTTTAACTGTTAACGCCGGATTATCTCTTGTTGACGAGCAAAGCAAGTAAGTGCCTGTCTTCATCGAATCAGGCAAATAGATAAATCCATTGGCCTGATCATTCGAAATTTTTTTGTTGACACTGCAAACTATTTTTCCACGGGTGTTGATTAGATTGATATTGATCATGGCTGATCCTTCACCGGAAGGGACAATGACGTTAAACAAAATTGTCTCTCCGCTTGTATAGATATCCCTGTCTGTAAAAAGAGCGATATGCTCCTTCTCCTGAGCCTGGCCAACATTGACCCAAAAAAGCAGCAATACAATAATAATTCTTTTCACGTTAAATTCTTATTTCTAATTAGCAGATATACTGAATTATACTGATCAATTTCCAAAATGTAGGAATATATCCCGGATCTATTCTTCCCACCAATCCGGAGGTTGCAATGGTTCTGGGTTTGGATTTTCGGCAGTTGGCATTTCCGCCTTTATTTCTCCATCAAAAGGAATTACCGGATAACGGTTGATAGGACGTAAAGTAAGTTCCAGCGGTGGAGTAGGTAATTTCAAAAAATAACGTATCTCCTTTACGGAATAGAGATCAAAAAATCCATAAACAATTTCAGCAGGATTTGATTTGCATAGAATGTTGCCATATACCTGTGTCTGAATGGGATCAAACAGACTTCCAGTGGCAGCAAACTGATCATTCAGTTGCTGGTGAAACTCATAAGACTCCTTTGATATACCGAACTGCTCAAACATCAGTATCCATCCTGGAGAGATAAGTGTACGAAGACTTGAATGAAAGTAGAGAAGCGGACTGTAATCGAGCAACAACATTGGATGTTTAATGATTTTCCCCGGTTCTGTTTGATCACTGGGTCCGACAAGATGAAATTTTTCGTTGTTCTGGTATGAAAACCATCCGTACGAATCAGGAAATAAAGAGCCGGGTACAATCCTATAGGTCCACTCGATGGTTGACCTGACATTAAAACGGTAATAGGAAAGTGCATTTGTTACAGGAATATCTATATCGATCTCCCTCCCTTCTCTCTGATAGGTACGCGGAGTACTCTCCCCGCTGTTTTCGTTAATGGTATAAACAACATGTGTGGTGTAGAGTTTATCGATGGATGGGACGGGCGGCATTGTTGCAGCCAAGGATTCATAGGTATTGTTCAAAACAACTATTCGCAGAAAATATTGTTTGCCGCTTTCAGGGACTGAGGGAAAGGTATAATGGCCGGAAGTACTCTCTGTTGCTTTGATGGTCTTACCCCCAATCTCTACCAGACTCACAGTGGCTCCGGAAACTTCAAGTACAGGAAGTCTATCATAAAAACTGCGGGTTCGTGTAAGATGAACATCATTCCTGCTAATATCATTTGTAATTTTTGCGTCAACAACAAACTGACTGCTTACCGAGTCGATTGCCGGATTGTAGTACTTTTCGCATGAGACCACGAACAGGAGCAAAAACAGCGGATAGTATAGTTTATTTCGCATTAGAATTTGAAGTTATAGGTGACCGAAGGAACAGGAATACCAATAATAGACATCCTGTAGATATCGTAACGGCTTTCTAAGCTGCCGTATGGAGATTGAGGACTCTTTCGGTAAAATACGGAGTAAGTATTATCCCTGCCGTATAAGTTGTAAACGGAGAAGGTCCAGCTTCCTTTCCACATGTGTTTTTTGCGAAGATTTTCCTCCAGCGTAAGACTTATATCCAGTCGGTGATAGGGAGGCATCCGGTATTTGTTTCTGTCTGAGAAGATAACTATCTGGTTGTTGGCAAACATGTATTTCTGTTCAGGTAAGGTAATTGGCCTGCCCGAAGAGAGGACAAAATTGCCGGAGAACCGCCACCTTCTGCTGATTTTGTAATTCATGACAGCCGAAAGATCGTGGGGTTTATCATAAACGGAGGGATAAAAAGAACCGCTATTAATATTCTCCTGCGGAAATTCGCTCTCTCCTTTTCTGAAAGTTCTCGAATAAGTATAACTAATCCAGCCATTTAACCTACCAGAACCCTTTTTTGCAAATAATTCCAAACCATAGGAAAAGCCTTTAGAGGTCATTACATCGGTTTCGATGTGGTGGTTCATAACAAGTTTAGCGCCATTTTTGTACTCCATTAAGTTCTGAAGGCTTTTATAATAAACTTCCACAGAGGTTTCAAATTTGGAATTGGAAGGACTTTTGAAAAATCCAAGCGCAATCTGATCATTGATCAATGGCGGAATGTATGGATCTGCAGATTTCCAGTAATCAGCTGGAGAAATTACTGCAGAATTTGAAATTTGATTGTAAAACTGATGAATTCTTTGGTAGCTTAATCTGACAGATCCCTCATTTTCCAACGCATATTTCATGGAGAACCGTGGTTCCAGACCGCCATAACTTTTAATTGCTGCCCCGGAATTATAGAGGGTAGAATCACTGATGGTCGTAATGCTCTTGGGATGACCAGGAAGATAACTATAAACCAGTCCAGGACCATAGTTGACAAAATGGGTGTACCTCAATCCAATGTTGAAGGCCAATTTTTTTGTAAGATCGAAGTCGTCATCTGCAAAAAGTGCCACTTCAGCTGTTTGCTCAGGCCTCATGATATCAGCCACAACATTGCTGACTGCCTGACCAGGAACAATTTCACCGGGATTTATCTTGTATCCTATGGTTTGAAACCCGGTATTGATTCTATGCTTTTCGCTCGGATAAAGAGAAAGTGCATATTTAAGACTACCGTATTGAATATTTGATTTTAGAATGTAATTGGTTTCGGGATGAAGGTTGTCGGTCTTATCAACAGTTAAATCATATTTTGAATAAGCAAGGGATAAATTTGAAGTTATTTTTTCAGAGAGATTCGATTTCCAATTCAGGGAACCCAACGTATTACCATAACTATATAGGGAATTTGAGTTTAAATTGAATGCATCTGAACTCATATAACCCATCAATTTCAAGTGATTCTTGGGACCCAATTCGAAATTCAGCGTACCATTCACATCATAGAATTTCGCGATGCTGTACATAAAAGTTTTATTTCTGGATTGTTTCATCATCCAGTCTGAATATGTTGTTCTCCCTCCTATTAGAAAAGTGTTTTTCTTTTTCTTGGTTAAGGGCCCCTCAATAGTCAATCTGCTATTTATGAGCCCAATTCCCCCGTTAAAACTAAGATTTTTTTCGGTTCCCTTTTTAAATTGAACATCCATCACGGAGGAAATACGCTCTCCATAGGATGAAGGGATACCACCTTTGTACAGGATAACATCATCAACTGCATCGGGGTTTATCATAGAAAAGAATCCAAACAGATGGGTGGTATTAAAGACAGGTGCTCCATCCAATAATATAAGATTTTGGTCTGTGTTACCACCTCGAACATTAAAGCCTGAAGACATTTCCCCAACACTTTGAACTCCAGGCATCATTACCATGCTTTTAAGCAGATCGGCTTCACCCATCAATACTGGCAACTCTTTCACCATAATTGAACTCATCTTAACCATGCTCATCTGGGCTTTGGAAGTCTTCGAAGTTTCACCAAGTACGGTCAATTCAGCAATCGAAAAAGATTTTTCGAACAGATCGAAATCCACCTTTCCATCCTGGATTAAATTGATGCTGAAATATTGGTTCTCAAAGCTCATAAAAGATACCTGAAGGTGTACTCGTCCAGTCGGCAGATCAATGGAATATCGTCCCCTGGCATCCGTTGCCACCCCCACCTTGGTTTCAGGATTGTAAACTACAGCTCCCATGAGAGGATCGCCAGTTTTGCCTTCGAAAACCCTCCCCTGTATTTTAGCCCGTTTGTACCTCCCTTGATTTATCAGATCGCCTACGACAAGTGTTTTAAACTCTTCTTTGCTGGATATCAAATTTTTATCGTCATTCGCCGGAAAAACAAACACCGAATTGTTCTGAAAGAATCTAATGCTTAATTCCTTGCCCTCAACTATTCGGTTAACTACCTGAATTAGTGGTTGAGTTTCAAAAGAACCTGTATAATCCTTGGAAGCGATCCATTCGTTTTTATAAAAAAAACGGATGCCATATTTATTTTCAAGTGATGAGAAAATCTCCTGAAGCGGAGTCTTTGAGAAACTAGCTGTTATTTTAACCTCAAGAATTTCCTGAGACCAGCCCAATTGTGATAAAAGAACCATTGCAACAAACAGAAGAGTAGCCGTAAGTAATCGGTAATATTTTTTTTTCTTCACAATTGTGGCAGTGATTAATGATCAAATTAGTATGGTTTTCGTATTCATTACAGTCATAATCACTGTATAATACAGGGATTTCAAATGTATCGAAATGATATGTATTTACAATGAGAATTTTCAAAAATATCAACTGAAAAGTTAAAAAAATTATGTTATTGTTTCGTTGATCCTACTCTCCGGCAATATTCAAAAACAGCCACAAAAAAAGGAGCCTCCCACCAGGGAAGCTCCTTTTTGAATGTACCAAAAGAAACCTGTCAGCATTGAATGCTGAGATTACTTTTTGGTATAAGTATGTACACCGGTTTCATATATTGCTCCTTTATACCGGATAGTATAATTCCCAACCATTTTCCCAGTAGCAGGATCAATCGTCCCTGCTTCAATCCCAGACCAATTAGCAGTAAAATTGGTAAGTGCCATTGAATAGGTATTTGTGGTAAAATTAAGCGCAAATACTCCCGTCCAACCTGAATTCCAATAGTTGTCGGTTATTACAGAAGTCGCACTGCCTTTTACAAATGACACATCGTAACTGTAGTCCTCTGCAGGCTCATCACAAAGGAAATCACCAACATAGATCCCTACCGGTTCAAAAATTGTAAAACTCCATGTCGGACCATAAGTCATCACCCCATTGGCATCTTTCATGGTAACATACCAATAGTATGTTTTACCCAGCTCTACAGGAACAGTAATTGATAAACCTGCATTAGCAGCTTTGTAAAGTCCCGGTTTACTGCTCGTTCCAAAATAAACGTCAGCTTTGGGGGTATCTCCGTCCAGATCGGTAGAAGCCCACTTCAAGTCAACAGTTGTTCCAGTTATTTTAACAGTTGCAGCATCCAAAGGTGCAGTTACTGTTGGTGTGCTAAAGGAATGAAAGACTGTAATCTTACCATCCTCCTTGGTACAACTTTGCAATGCAAAAAGGCCGAATAGGACAGGCAGAATTGCAACGATTAAATTTATCTTTTTCATATTTTTCATTGTAACTAACAATTAATATAATTAATCGAATATGATTATAGCCGCGTTAATATCTCATATATTTTACGTGGTGCACCCCCAGAAAGGTAGTAGTAATTTAATACAAATCTCTTAGTGGAAGGATCGTAATAATTTGTTTCCGGACCTGGGGCAGCAGGAGGAGTCGACGGATCACCGGTATAGGTAGAGTACATCCCAAAATTTTCAGAAGCTACATCCGGAGTAGAAAGCATGACTTTATTCATTGTCTTTCCTCCAACAACCATTGTAGCATCCAAAATTTCAATATCCAAAATATATGGATAATCCCCCATTTGGCCTTTACGAATTGTTTTACAGTTAACAGTTGATGCTGTTTCAGTTTTGTCAACAGTAAAAGTACCGGCCGTAGGGTGAATTCTATATCCAACAGCATGATAATCTGCTGCATATGGATTAGATATCGGTAGCGCCAACAAATATGACTTCATGTTACCGGCAACAGTGATATCTTTTCCCGAGGAAGTTTTGGCAGAAGCTATGGAAATACCGGCAATATAATTGTCACAGGCATTTAAAGTCTCAGCGCCCCAAACTTTACCGGAAGCATAGCCATTTCTGGTTCCAGCCTTAATAACCAAGGTTGCGGAGGTCAGTGAAACCGTTGGGAATGGTTTATAACTCTTCTTAAAGTTCGTATTATAAAGCGTTACAGCCGCCGGGTCAACTACCAGATTTACAGTGATGTCTTCCGTTGGAAGTGCATCAGTCGCAATGTTTACCAAAAATGTGAAAGGAACCTCTCCGGCCACCGGTTTCAACGCCATTTGCTGAAGGGTTGGAACTGCAATGGTGGCGTACATTTTACCTGCCAGATCATCCTTCCAGTATTCTCCCACATTATCTTTCAGGCAAGAGTTCAAAAGAAAAATGCCGGCCAGAAAGGAGAGTGTCAATATTACTTTATTTTTCATACTTAATTTTTTAAAAAAATTTACAACCGATCATTAACGATTCTGCCAGAATATCTTAGATGTAAAGGCATTGATGTTACCAACTGCAACAACATTGTCGTTGTTGTAATCGATCTCCCGCTGTGGATAGAACAAACGTACAGGTGGTGTAGCATTTTGTTTAGCTGCATCTTCACTGAAATGAAGGAAATTAGGAATACCTGATCTTCTGTAATCAGTCCAGATTTCAACCGGAGCAATCCCATTTAAAGAGACCCATTTCTGCAACAGAATTAAATCTTTTTTGTTTGGAGCTAAATCATAATTGACTGTTAATTTATCAACAGTAACAAAAGTAGCAGCAGCAGCAGCAGTTAATCCCATGTAAACGAAAGATTGGGTCATAGCAGCATTGTACAATGCTTTTCCAGTTGATCCCGTGATATACCCTCTCTCTGTTGCTTCTGCCTGAACAAACAAGCTTTCGAAATCAGTTAACAACGGAGCAGATTTGTCGAAAGTACCAATCATGTAACCTTTAACGCCAGCAGAATAACCTAATTTCGAGGTGTTTGCGGCTGTGAGTGGCGGAGCTGCTTGTCCCAGGAAATTACCTGCAAAGTTCGTTCCGCTGTAAGGGTTAAAGAAACGTCCGATACGCGGATCGGCGGTAGTATTCATAAAATCACAAGCATCTCTTCCTGCATTGTAGTAGGTAATACCATCGGATTGTGTAGTACCGGCAGCTGAGTAGAAGTATTCATAAAAAGGATTCATTTTCCCTGAGGATAGTGCAAAACCGGGATTAACCAAAGCACTTTCTCCGGCACCCAGGTAACCAACAGATGCAGTAGTAGCAATCGCAGTTTTGATGTAAGTATCGCGACCGGTCATTCCTGACTGGTGAACCAACATTCTCAGTTTAATGGTATTGGCGAATTTTGCCCACAAGGTCATGTTTCCTGCGAACATGATGTCACTACTGGAATCGATGGCAGTGGTACTTGCAGGAGCATTCTGAATCAACTTGATGGCAGCATCCAATTTCAGAATCAGGTCTTCATAGATGCCTTGCTGCTTGTCGTATTTGGGTTTTAAAATTCCATCTCCGGATTTAAACGCCTCAGAGTAAGGAACATCTCCCCAGCAATCGACCAGGTTATGCATGATGTATGCTTTCATAATCATAGCCGTTGCAAGGAAATAAGCATCTTTAGGATCTGTAGAAGCTTTTTCGATTTCTGTTAAGTTCTGACCATAGGTGTAACTTTCGTTGAAAGCATTCTGATAGTTACTGTTCAATAACTTATATTGAACCAGGTTAGTGGGTTGAGAATAACCCGAACTGATCGACCACAAACCGTGCCACAAGTAAACAAAATCAAACCTGCGGGGTTGGTTCATCGTATAGGCTACATTGTTTAAAACAGCGGGCAACAATAGCTTGGCTGGTACAGCGGATGCATTGTTCGGATTTTTTTCGTTGACAGAAAGAAAATCAGAGCAGGAACTTCCGAATATAACCAGAGAAACTAACAGGATTAATATTTTCTTATTCATATTCATTTTCATTTTAATGTTAGAAAGTAAGTTTTACACTAAAACCATATACTCTCGTTGGAGGAGTCTGGTCTTCTGTGGTATAACCGACAGCATTACTGGTTACAGCAGAGTTGTTAAACTCAGGGTCCGTCCAAACATTGGATTTTGGACGCAACATCAACAAATTCCTTCCTACAAGCGCTACCTGGGCATTCTGAATGGCATTGCCTCCAAAAAGCTTTTTAACAGGGATGTCATAAGAAAGTGCAACCTCTCTCAATTTCCAGAATGCAGCACTGGTGGTATAGGTCCTATTCACAGTATGGTAGTCTGAGTTAACCCAGAATGGTCTGCTCGTGTTCTGAACCAAAGCTGTAGTATTGGGAGTATAGACACCCGGTGAAGATTCGATCACAGAACCGGGAATGATAAATGGCTGACGTCCGTTCTGAGCGGAGTGTTCAGATACACCGGTAAAGTCAAGTGCGTTACCTACAGCGTTTACAATCACGTTTCCACCTCTGTATTCTGCTGTAGCAGACAAACGGATTCCCTTGTAATTCAAATCGGTTGAGATACCCAGGGTATGGTTGGGGTTACCATGGCCGACGTTGACAAGCGCTGTTTGTTTGGTTGGAAGTCCGGTAATCGGACTGACAATTATATTTCCATTTGGATCTCTCATCACATCTGTTACCTTGATGGCTGGGAATTGTTGTCCAACGATGGCATAAGATGCACTGGTATTAGTTCCGTCACTCACTCCCAGTTCATTCAAAGTACCGGGTAAAATGGAGATAACTTCAGAGGTCATGTAGGAATAGGCTACCGAAGCATTCCAAACAACCTTACCAAGGTTCAATAGCGGAGTGAATTTTAAGTCGGCCTCAATACCTCTGTTTTGCATTTCACCTGCGTTGATTAGGGCACTGTAGAAACCGGTTGTGGCTGAAAGATTGGCCGGAATGGTTTGGTCAAGTGTTTTGGATGAATACAGGTTGGTTTCGAAATGGATTTTATTTTTCAGGAAGCTCATTTCCAGACCAGCTTCCATCTCTTTGGTTGTTTCCGGTTTTAACAGTGGGTTACTGAGCGTTGTGCCCAAAGCAAAACCCGCTACTTGATAAGGGAAGCCTGCTCCGGCAAGATAGGCAGGAAGCGTTCCGTACCAGTCACTCAGGGAGATCTGTCCGGTTTGTGAATAACCGCCACGTACTTTCAGAAAAGAGAGTACCTGGTTGTCAACAATCGACGGGAACATATGCGATAGTATCAAACTGGCATCCACAGCAGGGTAGAAGAAAGAGCGATTGGCCTTTGTCAATCTGGAGTCCCAGTCGTTACGTCCGGAGAAGTGAAGGAAAGCATAATCTTTGTACCCAACTGTAGCATCAGCAAACAGACCGATGGAACTGCGTTCTCTAGTAGTCTGAGTAACGGAAGCCTCACCGACACGGTTACTGATGTTGTACAAGCCGGGAATAACCAAACCACCATTAGCGGCATCGAAAATTGTTTCGTATTTCTCTGAGTAAATTGAATTACCAAGAATCGCCTTTACGCTAAAATCACCAAATTTCTTGTCAAATGTAGCCAGAAAGTCGTTTGTAAGGATAATGGTATTACGCATCTGATCGCTGGAAGTTGCTTTATAGGGTGAAGTGGTGCCCATGTGACCCTGGCTCCAGGGATCCGACTTTGAATAGTCGTTGTAGATTGCTTCATCCTTGTAGTTGTGGTTGTTGATCCCATTGTAGACGATACCTGAACGGTTACTGAATTCCAACCATTTGGTCGGTTTCAAAGAGAGGTTGACAGATCCCATCACATCGTTGCGCATCTGATTCTGGCGGGAATGTTTGAGCTGCCAGTAAGGATTTGGATAATAGGCATTGAAATAACCATTCAGCTCTGCAAAAGGATTGTTGACGATGTCTTTGTAGGCTGTAATCGGTACTTCCGGAGGCGTATTCAGAACATTCCAGTAAACACCGCGGTTCTGGTTCATATCCCCACCGGAAGTACTGGTCTTGGTGCGGGTAAAACTGAGTGAATATTCAGCACTGAATATGCCATAATTGCGACCGGCAGCCATACGGGCCCCTGTTCTTCTATTGGTATCGTCAGGTATCGTTCCCGTACTTGTCACATCCTGAGCTGAGAGGTAGAAATGACCTTTATCGTCGCCACCGGATACAGAGATGTCGTTTTGCAGGGTAACACCGGTATTGAAGAAGTTTTTCTTCTGATTCTTCACCGCACTGTAAGGAATCATCTGGTAAGAACCATCTACAAGCTTACCTCCCAAGATCACCATCTGGCCATTGAATTCTGGACCGTACGTCTGGTTTTCATAAGAGGTATAAGGGTCTGTATTCCTACCATCTCCTACCCACATTGTGTAGTTTGGATCAGAATTACTGGTTGTCTCACTGGAACCCCCACCGAAACGGGTTTGAAGGTTCGGAAGATAAGATATCTCTTCGAAAGTGGTGATGTTGCTGATTTTTACAGTCAGTTTGCCTTTGTCTCCTTTTTTAGTAGTGACAATCATCACACCATTCGAAGCGTCGTTACCATAAAGTGCGGCAGCAGAAGCCCCTTTCAACACGTTTACATCCGCGATGTCATTCGGGTTGATAGAATTTAGGTACGTTGCAGCAACCGGCACTCCGTCTAATACAACCAATGCCTGGTTACTGGCCAGGAAGTGGCGGTTACCACGAAGGGTGATTTTGGTATCCGGATTAACACCGTTATTAATGGTATTGATTTGTAGACCTGAAACTTTCGCAGCCATACCATTCATTACGTTGGAAGCGCCAGCCGAGGTCAATTCCTGGTTGTCAACCTTAGCAGTTGCAACCCCCATCTCTTTTGGTTTTCTCTTGATACCCATGGCGGTTACGATTACCTCGTCGACGCTGACGTTCTCGGATTGCATAACTACCTTGTAATTGCTTGCAGAGGTCAATGCCACCTCGGTAGCAGACATACCTACAAAAGTTACGGAAAGTGTCTTGGCACTCTGCGGAACCTTTAAAGTAAACTTACCATCCATGTCGGTGATAGTCCCAAGCGTAGATCCCTTCACAACGACAGAAACCCCCGGAATAGAGGTGCCGTCATCGCCGGAAGTCACAACACCCGTTATTTGACGGGTCTGTGCGAAGACAACTTGTAATCCTATAAAGCCGAGGAATACAAGCAACAGCGAAATTTTTCTCATAGACAAATTTTTAGCGTTAAACAAAATTGAACAGTAATATAGTTAGTAATACAAAAATTGTCCTTTTTCGAACAAATCCACCAAATTGTCAGTTTTTTAATTGAACCCTGCGTGGAAATTGGTTTCAAAGCACAAAACCCACCATTTAAAGGCATTTCAATCCTCAAACAACAAATGTGTTAAAAATTGTTACACAATGCAAATATATTTAAAGAAATGTATTTTGCAATAGATATAGAATATTCTTTTTGCTGACTTCCAGCTATTTAATATGACAAAAGTCATGAATTTTACTAATTGAAAACTTCCGTCGAATCTATGCTGTTGTATATCTGACAATTAATTTTGAATTTAGAAAAGGATTATTTTTTATGAAATAATTATAAATAAGACGAAAAAATTAAGTAATTTACGTCTTGTCTCTGAATTTAGGGGGTACAATTAAAATATTTAGTATTTTTTGGAATGTGGGCTCTGAATATAGGGGGTGTAATGAATTTTTTTACATTTCTCCATTATGGAAATAATCTCTTTTAATACCTCAAAGGACAAAAAAGAAAAGACTTAGGTATTTAATTCACTTATTTTAGAACTGCGCCATCCTTAAAAATCGGCGATGTGTATGTGCTGAACCCACTCTCCCACTCTCCGGTGTCATTTCTCCATGCCCCATGCCCCATGCTCCATGCCCTCTGCTACAGAATCTCCAATAACTCCTCTAAATGCTGAATAACCCGGGTGGTTATTTTGGCCGAGCCAACTTCTTCTGTTTCCTCTGAGCGGTGAAGTTTCAATGGTTGCGGACAATAATATATCTGGTCCATCCCGAATAGTTTTGCGCCGATGATATCCGCATCCCACGAATCACCTATCATCAGGCTCTTTCTTTTCGGCGCATTCATGGATTTAACAGCATGTTCGAAGATTTTCTTGTGAGGTTTCTGAGCGCCAACCTCTTCGGATATAAACACTTTGTCAAAATACTTTTTCAACCCCGACTGGATAAGCTTATCCACCTGGACCTCACGAAAACCGTTGGTAATAATGGACATCTTATACCTGTGGTGGAGATAATCCAATACAACTATTGCACCTGGAACCAATCTCAACTGCTTGGGCATCTCCGACAGATAAGCCTCATTTAGCAGATCACCCATCCCTGGCATAGGTGTTTGGTTTAGTTCAAGTGACTCCTCAAATCTAAGTCCTCTCAATACATTTTTTGTGATTTTATTGTCGCGGTACAGATCCCATAGGCGCTCGTTCACTGCCTGATAGATGGTAAAATAGGCGTCGTAGTTACCTATTTTATCCAATAAGCCCATTTTTTTCAAGGCCAGGTGCAAGGCGGTGTATGAATTCGCATTGAAATCCCAAAGGGTATTGTCAAGATCAAAGAAGAGATGGGTGTATTGCACGGGGAAAGAATTACGAATTACAAATTACAAATTACGAATCAATGTCGTTTAGTTAAGAAAACCTTCTAAAGGTATTGATTTTATTGATATTTTGATCAAAATTGTTCTTTGAAATGTTTGTAGTTA
>JALOCD010000070.1 GCA_023228025.1 Prolixibacteraceae bacterium
TTCGGATCTTCAGGGAGAAGCGGAATTTCCACTCCACTAATCTCTTTCAGCCAGTGTTGCAGCTCTTTTGCGGCCCATTTTTCTAATTCGGAGGCGTTGTTGGCAATGGAGATCCGGTAATCAGACTTGCCTTGACTAAAAAGCGCATATTCGATTCTTTTGCCAGCCGTAAATTCGCTGGTTCGCTGTAGTGTCATTCCGGATTTTAGTTGAACGGTAACCGTTGCCAGGTAAGGCTGGTAGTTGGCTGAAGGAATTTTGAGGGGTGTGCAAAAGTTGGTCGAGCGGTCTTCCTTAAGGATCTCAATGCCGTGAATGTCGCTGATCGTTACGGATATTTTTCGAACCATGTGGTTCAACACATCGGGAAGATAGGAGGAGACGATGCTTGCGGTCCCGGATTCGTCAGCCCATATTTTGAAAAGATCGCCTCTGTCTAGCGCTTCAGCAGCCGAAAAATTGTGAAATCTCAGGGCGAAGCCCCACTTGTTGCCATGCTGTTCGACTTTTAGCAGGAGGGTATTGGATCCTTTTTTCAGAAGGACAGGGATTAGGTCCCCGTCGATTTTTACACCGCGCGAGGCAGGATAATCGTATACCTGGGTGCCGTTTACGTACAAAGTTGCCCCGTCGTTGGTGCCAAGACCAATCAGTTGAACGCCCTCTTCTGCCGCCTCGACGGTTGTATAGGCATAGGCGAAGACGGGGTAAGTTTTGGAAAGGGCTGCAGCAAGATCGACAATCGAATCGTTTGATTGCCAATGTTTCCATGCCAGCGACTTTTTGCCAATTTTGACAATATCGCCGGGTTTTACCAGGAGGTTTTGCACCCCACCTAGTTTGCCGAGGTAGTCATTTTTGAATCCGGGAAGATGGTCCCAGGATTTTGCTGGGTCTGGTTGGGTTTGCAACGGGATTGGTCCAAGCAGTAACCAGGATTTCAGGAATTGGCCGGGGATGATTTTTTGCGGGGTATTTTGACAAAATCCCGGCAGGGAAATAAATAGAAATAAGGAAATAGATAGAAATAGTTGTTTCATAGTATTTTAGATTTGAGCTAATATTTTATTACACAGAGTTTCACAGAGAAGCACAGAGTTACACAGAGCCCTATGACTTGGCAGATGTCAATTTTCACATTTTCACATTTTCCAATTTTCATATTATTTTCACCTTTCTTTGCTTCTTTCAGAATTGCAACTGTTCCGTCCGAAATTAGCTTACCATCTTCTTTTGGCATGCTACCGCGGACGGCTCTATATTCATCATTTCCAACCCGGGGTGCCGCTCCTTCGTCGCTTTACCCCGGGCTACCAATATGCCGCCGCTACGCGGCTGTATTTGTTTTGGCTCAACATAGTGGTCAAAAATTCAGGATCGTGCAACTGCTTATTTTTACATTTTCACATTTCCCAATTTCCACATTATTCAATTTCTAAATTATTTTTCCTAATTCTTTGCATCTTTCAGAATTGCCACTGTTCCGTCCGAAATTAACTTACAAGCTTTTTTGGACTGCTTCCACGGACGGCTCTTCATCTATCATTCATTTCCAGGGGTTCCGTTTCACTCCACCCCTGGCTACCAAGATTTCGCCACTACGTGGCTTAACCCCGATGAAAAGCTAGTCCTTTCAATGTTTCACTGTTTCACCGTTTCCCCTTTGCATACGCCCAGAAAACTACCCGTCCGGAAATATATTTCGAACACTTTCAACTCACAACTCTCAACTTTCTCCCTCCGTCATTTTCGTCTCTCCGTCATTCCAGTCGTCCTAGTCGTCCCAGTCATCCTAGTCGTCCCAGTCATCCTAGTCTTCCTAGTCCTCCCTCAGTCATTCCGAATCAACCACACCTCAGCCACCTGCGAACCCCTTTCTCCTTCGCCTTTGTCGTTCTGGGCGCAGCTCCAGGTGAAAGTTACTTTGCCGGATTGCGTCACCTCTTTCGGGAGTTGAAACTCAAAGATGGGCTGCGTACCCATCCTGATAAAGTCGTGGATCAGGATACCGTTGGCCTCGAGTTTCATCTTAGAGCGAAAGCGGCCGGTGTATGCAACTCGCAGTGTATATTTAGCGGCTGGGTCAAGATCGGCATATTCCATTTCCAGTGGTGTGAAATAGAGCGTGTTGATCTGGTTCATCCAGGCCAGCGGAGTGGTTTGTCCTTCGAATCCTTTGGCCACAATTTCATCTACCCATTCGACACGCTTCAGTCCAACACCGAAGCTGACGCGGGGCGACTCCAGGCTTCCTGGATCTTCCTGCCAGCTTTTCTGAGCCTTCACATGTTTCCACGATGCGGGATTGCCAAGGTTGTCGTAAAACCCGCCCGGACCGGGATCCGTCCGATGCAACATTTTACCAATTTCGGCCAGCCGATCTTTCTCATCGCTCTTCTTTTCTATTCGATTGAGTTGGTCCAACAGCCAGAGCGCGTCGTTGAGGGGGATATCGATGTTGTCGATAAAGTTACCACGACCGCTCATGGCATGGTGTTTCCCGATGGTGAGCTGGGCGCCGAAGCTTCGGAAAAGCGAATCCGTAAGGGCAAAACATCTGCTTTTTAGTGGCTCCGCAATTGGTTTTTCTTTGGCCTGAAGCAGTATATCCCTTGCATCCTGAATGGCTTTATGGGTTTCGTTTGGTTTGGCTGCCTCGAGAATGGAACGTGACTGTTGTTCCAGATCCGTTTCATAGATCAGGCGGCGCCTGGTATAGGCATCAAAGTAAGCCCTGATAAGTCCGCTCTGAAACCTTGGATTTGAAAGCACATCCGTGGAGGCTGATTTTTCCATATCCTGCCATTGCTGCAGGGTTCTTTCGACCTGTTCGTTGGCCAGGAGTGGTCCGCGAAAATTCTGCTCCAGCGCCATCAAACCCTGCGAAACGGCATCCGCGTATTGAGATCCGATGAAATAGCGTGCATAATCCCGGAGCGTTTCGATGACAGGGGTTTCGGGATTCCAGTCCTGGCCGGTCCAGATAAATTTGTTCACATCGTCGTTGGTACCCTCCGAGTAGCTGATACTTCCCTGCGCCAATGAGGCATAACGGTTGTGGATCAGTTTTTCATCCACTGGCCTGGGGTTGATGCATTCGCGGCCCAGGGTCATGGCAAAGGCCAGGTCCCATTCCGGTACCGGGTACTGGCAGCTATAACTATGGGTGATATCAGGATAAAGACGGATTGGAATGGACGGATCTGTAGCCTTGCGAACCTCCGGTAGTGGCATTTTGATCCATGGCCCATAAACGACACCTCCCAGCCAATCCGGTTTTTTGTTGATGTGGGAGAAGAAGTTGGCGTACCAGACGGTGCTTGGTTTGAATGCCTGAGGGGATACCCAAATTTTGGCATTGGGATGATATTTCTTCAGTACCACCGCCTCCTGGCTTAACCAGTTGAACAGCGGATCCGGCTCAAGATCACCGGGATCGCCACCGGGTACGAAAAGGGCATCGAGTTTGGGAAGGATACTGAATATTTTTTCACGTTCGGCAAGTTCGGACTTGATCGAATCGGGGGAGTTGTAGTCGCTGCCCATGTTGGGATACCACATCCAGACATCCAGTCCGTAGGATTTGCAGATTCTTGCCTGTTCGACGATCATTTGGATGGCCGGCAGTTTCATGTGTACACTGGTTGCATCATCGTCGGTCCGGGGAGGCATGATCTCGATGCTGTTGGCGCCGAAAAGGGCCAGGTCGCGGATGTAGCGGTCGTATTGGGCGACGGTCCAGGCATCGTAGGCATTGGTCTTGGGACGATAGCCAAGTTGATGGCCCCGGATGGGGTAGACCGGAGTGGAAGAGATCGAGAGATGATCCGGTACCAGCATTTTGTTGGCGGAGAGCTCCATCTTTCGCAGGAGATAGCCCGCTCCGTAAAGTGTACCCCGCTCATCGTGGCCTGCAATGACCACTGTTTTGGTATCCGGGCAGACAATTTTGTACCCGTCTTTCCCGGTAGGCGGCAGGGAATTTAGGGCAGTTGTAATCCCGAAAGGCAGTTTCAATGCATCTTTTTCGAGGCAAATGATGATCTGCGGCAGATTTTTGGAGTCCAACTTTCCGGCGATAGCCAATTGTATATGGGTGCGAAGCTGAAGCTCTTCCTGCAATATAGTAGCTGCCTTGAATAGTTGGATGTTCTTCTTATTGGAACAAAAAATGGATGTTTTGGAGAAATCGAGCCATTGCGCCGAAGTCACCAGCGGCAGGAGCGCCAAGGCAAAAATGCAGAATAAACGGTTCATTTTGATAATTGTTAATAGTTTCTATCGCAGCAAAATAAATGTTACACAGAGTCACACAGAGAAGCACAGAGTTACACAGAGGCAACGAAATGTTTGAAATGTTAAGGAGAATAACCCCATAAACATTTATTTTTTTTCTCCGTGTAACTCTGTGCTTCTCTGTGTGACTCTGTGTAATTATTTAAAACGAACGTATAGTCATAGTAGCGATCCAAATATCGCACTATAAATTTACATTTAAAAATTATTAAATTCGTGCAATACAAAAGAATCCATTCGACTATGAACAGAAGAGAGATGATCGGGAAAACAGCTGCCTCGGTGGCCTTGTCGGCAACTGTTTTGCCTTTTCAGGAAAGCAGGGCCGCAGAACCAGCTTCCAACGGATTGAAAGGGAATATACACCATTCGGTAAGCCAATGGTGTTATGGCGATATACCGCTTGCTGACCTGGCGAAGGCATGTAAAGAGATGGGACTCGAATCCATTGAGCTGTTGCAAGAGAAAGACTGGGCTACAGTAAGCTCTGCGGGGCTCAAATGTGCAGTTGGCTATGCAACCGATTGGGGCATTCCGAAAGGATTTAACAGGATCGAGAACCATGATAAGCTGGTGGCCGATTTCGAAGCAATGATTCCCAAAGCCGCTGCTGCAGGAGTTCCCAACCTGATCTGTTTCTCCGGTAACCGGGAGGGCCAAAATGACCAGGTTGGACTGATCAATTGTGCCAAGGGATTGCGCAGGCTTACTCCGCTTGCCGAAAAACATGGGGTTACCATCATCATGGAATTGCTTAATAGTTATGGCCACAAGGACTATCAATGTGACCATACAGCCTGGGGCGCTGCCCTTTGTGAGATGGTCGGATCAGAAAGGTTTAAGTTGCTGTACGATATTTTCCACATGCAGATCATGGAGGGGAATGTTATTGACACTATTCGTAAAAATATCAAATATATTGGCCATATCCATACCGGAGGTGTTCCAGGGCGGCACGAATTGGATGAGACACAAGAACTTTATTATCCTGCCATCATGAAAGCGATTGTTGATACCGGTTACAAAGGTTTTGTAGGACAGGAGTTTGTGCCAACCAATCCCGACAAACTGGCCTCCCTGAAAAAGTGCATTCTTATTTGTGACGTATAATATTCCAGCCTTGGTGTCCCTTTGTGCCGCACTTTGTGACCTATGTGGTAAGATTTTTTAATTATTAACCACAATGGACGCTAAGGATAACACAAAGGTCCACGAAGTAATCCCCATTAAAGTTTTAAATTCCTAAAATCATAAAAATGAGAAAAATCTTTTATTTGATTTCGCTTGCAGCATTGTTTGCGGCGTGCAGCGCACCGTCCCCAAAATTTACCATCAGTGGGAATATTGAAGGTCTTCCGGATGGAACAGTTTATCTTAAACAACGGGTTGGCGGAGAAGCGACTACGTTGGATTCTGCCAAAAGTGTAGGTGGAAAATTCGAACTGAAAGGCGCTGTTGAGGTGCCGGATATGTGTTTCCTGGTTTTGGGCGAACGTAAGCAGGTGCCTGTTTTGGTTGAGAACAAGGCCATTCAGGTTACAGGTAAATCGGATGATTTGCGAAATGTGACCATCACCGGATCCGCAAGTCAGGATGAGATGAAGGCATTGGAGGCCAATGGCGCTGTCCTGAATACCAAAATGAAGGAAATCTACGGCAAATACAACGAGGCCAAACAAAAGAACGACGCCGCTTTGCAGGCTTCCCTGGAGAAACAGCTCGATTCACTGGACAATGTGCAAATGGCAGTTCAAAAAGATTTTGTAGCCGGAAATCCCAACTCCTTTGTTGCTCCGGTTGTATTGCAACAGATCCAATACGGCATGGAGGCAGACGAAATTCAGGGTTATCTTAAGAAATTCTCCCCCGAAGTTATGAAAAGCAAAAGCGCCAAAGCGCTTGCCGACCGGGTAACGCTTCTGCAATCCGTGGCCGTTGGCAAAACTGCCCCCGATTTTACCATGAACGACTCAATTGGGACTCCAGTAAAGCTTTCTGATGTTTATGCCAAACACGCCTATACCCTGGTCGATTTTTGGGCTTCATGGTGCGGACCTTGCCGTGGTGAGAATCCAAATGTTGTTGCGGTCTGGAAAGATTACAATGCCAAAGGATTTCATGTGATTGGTGTCTCTTGTGATAGTGACAAGGCCAAGTGGCTCAAGGCAATTGCCGATGACAAACTGACCTGGTCGCACGTTTCCGACCTCAAGGGTTGGGGCAATGCGGCCGCCAAAATGTACGGAATCAACTCCATTCCGGCCAACCTGTTGCTGGATAAAACCGGCAAGATTATCGGCAAGAATTTGCGGGCTGAGAAGCTACGGGAGCGGATTGCTGAACTTTTGAAATAGCAAGAAGATAGACTGGGACGACTGGGACGACTAGGACGACTAGGACGAAGGGGACGATTAGGATGACTAGGACGATCCCGGCGATGAAAAGGAGAACCCATCCTAAAGCGAGATGGTCCCTGAGACTGTCAAAGTGCGGACGGAACGGTCACTGTCATGAGAGATGAGATTTGATCAAAACAACTCATCCCCTTCGTCCTAGTCATCCTAGTCGTCCTAGTCTTTATCTAAATTAAGAACAATGAACGAATTCACTTTAACCACCCCCGCCCTTCTCTTCTCCGCCATCTCGCTGATCCTGCTGGCCTATACCAATCGTTTCCTGGGATATGCTGCACTGATCCGGGATTTGCATGCCAAATTTCAACTTCATCAGGATGAGGTGCTTCTCGGGCAGATTGCCAATCTGCGACGTCGGCTCTACCTGACCAAAAACATGCAGATTTTTGGCGTAAGCAGTCTGTTTTTGTGCGTGCTGACGATGTTCTTGATTTATACGGGTTACCAAAATGAGGCTTTTTGGGTTTTTGGTGTAGCCCTGTTGCTGCTGATTATCTCGCTCGGACTCTCCATCCTGGAGATACAAATTTCGGTGAAGGCGTTGGATCTGCACCTTAGCAATATGGAGGAAGAAAAGGATAAAGGATAAAGTACAAAGGATAAAGTACAAAGGATAAAGTACAAAGTACAAAGGATAAAGGGTTATAAATTAGTAGAAATAGGTTGAAATTGATTAGTTTTTCTTGAAACAATTAATTTATTTGCGTTACTATCTATTACTACTTATTTCTATTTATTTCCACCTATTTCTTTAACAGATTTTTCATGACTAAGGACCAGTACAACAAAATTTATCCCTGGGTAGTGGTGGGGCTGCTTTGGATGGTCGCCATGCTGAATTACATGGACCGCCAAATGCTATCCACCATGAAAGTGGCCATGATGGGCGACATCCACGAATTGGAGAAAGCCGAAAATTTTGGCCGGTTGATGGCCATTTTCCTATGGATCTACGCACTGATGAGTCCGATGGCCGGACTGATTGCCGACCGGGTGAACCGGAAGTGGCTGATTGTTGGAAGTCTTGCCGTATGGTCGGGAGTGACCATGGCCATGGGATATTCAACGACATTTAACCAGCTGTACGCGCTCCGTGCCATGATGGGGATCAGCGAAGCATTGTACATCCCGGCCGGATTGTCCTTGATTGCCGATTACCATCGGGGATCGACCCGCTCGCTGGCAGTGGGAATTCACCTGTCGGGCCTTTACCTTGGACAGGCTTTGGGTGGATTTGGCGCAACGGTTGCGCACTCCTATTCCTGGCAACAGGCATTCCACCTTTTTGGGTTGATAGGAATCTGTTACAGTTTGGTACTGGTTTTCTTTCTGAAAGATATACGGATCCAAATTCCAGCCTCAAAAAAAGCAACATTTTCTGATGGTTTTAAATCGGTCGTAAACAGCCTGGGGATGATCTTCGGGAACATGAGTTTCTGGGTGGTGCTGTTTTTCTTTACTGCGCCCAGCTTCCCCGGGTGGGCAGTCAAAAGCTGGATACCAACGCTTTTTGCCCAGACATTGGGTATTGATATGTCCATCGCCGGACCCATGGCCACCATTACTATCGCCGGATCCTCCCTGATCAGTGTTGTTCTCGGCGGTTATCTGGCCGATCGCTGGATGAGTGTGAACATCAAAGGAAGGATCTATACCGGTGTGATTGGATTGAGCCTGATGGTGCCTGCACTGTTATTCCTTGGTTATGGAACCGGATATGTAGGCATCCTGGGAGGAGCTGTTTTGTTTGGTCTGGGATTTGGAATGTTCGATACCAACTGCATGCCAATTCTATGCCAGTTCGTTTCGGCACGTCATCGCGCTGCGGCCTATGGCCTTATGAACATGGCCGGAATTTCGTCGGGCGCTGTCATTACCATTATCCTAGGCAAATCGACCGATGCCGGCAGTCTGGGACACGATGTGGCTTTGCTGGCCATACCGGTTGTCATGGCAATAGTTTTGCAATTGACGGTTTTAAAACCCAAATTCGCGGATAAGACTGAAAATTGAAGAAACTGAAACGGGGGAAAAAAGTTGAAAGTTGAAAGTTGAGAGTGGAAAATAAGAACCGGTCCCTGAGCGTAGCCGAAGGGGAAATGTTTATCCCCGCAAACCTCCATAATCCAAATAACATGTATTCCGCAAAATGGCTAATTGACTAGCAACGTCATTTATGGCATTGACCAAATGGGCACATGTTCCGCGACGGCTTTAGCCGAAATGTTGATTGCCAATTAGGATTATGCCTTAATTATTTGCCCCGCACAATTTCCCTTCCTAAAGCTTTGGTATTCAAATATTATTAGGTAAGTTTATCGTGCCTGTAACACGCAACAAACCTGCCTCTTTACTTCCAAATTCAGTGTATAGGCGCATGTTTGGTGCGTATAAACACGTTATAGCCAATTAAAAAACAAAAATTAAGCATAGAAAATTGATGAAATTATTTGTCATAAGTTATTTAATCTTTAGTGTATTATCTTTCAAGCAAAATGATGATGAAAAAATAAATGCTGTACTTGAAAGCTACAAAAATGCGATAAACGATAAGGACTATAATATTATTCAACCATATCTTTCGAATGATTTTCAAGTGGATGGTTCAGGTAGAGATGCTTCTTTGGTTCAATTTTATTCGTACATCAATTTCAAATTATCAGAAAGGATAAAAAACATATCGCTAGTTAAATGGAGGATATCAAATGATACAATTATTATTATTGAAGCCAAACAAACATTTGAAAACAACAATAAACAATCCCTTATCTTAAATTGCATAGCAAATAACGGGAAATTGAAGATTTATAGAATGACTAAATTTCTACCTAATGAGTTTTCATTAACAACAAGAGCTTCATATATAAATGATGAAGTATTTGGAAATAATCGTATTGAGAATATCAAAAAGTTATCCATATTAGATAATTCATCTGCTGATTCATATGTAGGAAAAGGTTATGTTGTATATTTTAGTTCGTCAACATTGAAAAGCAATGCCCAAACAGCTTTAAATCTTTTAGAGCTTTTAGACAGTGTACTGACTAATAAATATGGCTTTAGGAATATAAACCACCAGAACCTTTTTTTAATATCAACAAACTCCAAGAATACTTGTACAGTTGGGAAAAACGACAAAATTCCTTGGATATTCCCATTGTATGAAAAGGACGAAATTAATCATATTAAACTAATCAATATAATAGGGAATTCTTTTTCTCATGAAATTATCGAAGGAACATTGGTTCATAAGTATAAGCTTAATGGTTATACTTATAGATGGTTTAGAGAGGGTTTGTCAGAGTATCTTGCTTACAAATTTTGCACCGAAATAGCTCCAAATGAGGCTCAACAATTTTTTCTTGCAAACAGGTTATCTGATGCTTTTAAGTTTAAAAAGAACGGAAATTTATTAGATTGGAGAGCAGATTCTCCAATCCCAGAAATGGACAAAGGAAAACTATATGGTGATAAGTTTATATATTCCAATGATGTTGGCCAATATGGTAGAATATTTAAATTATTCAAAGATTTATTTGACAATAATGAATACTATATTCCAGTAATATTAAAAAAGATAATTGGTATAAGCGCTTAAGCCGCCCATTTTTAATGATTGATTTACAGTTATTTATATATTATAGCAAACGATTTATATGGGTCTATTAGCAAATCATCTCTGTTTTACAATTAAATTTCAAATAATTATTCTGATAAATGGCAGTATTACAAGCATTTAATAATGAGTAAGAAAATATATTTGGGCGGTCTATGCGCTTATACCAAAAAGATAAAATCAACTAAAAATATTGATGTTCCTAAACTATTGAGAATAATGAATGAATTTACAGGTCGAGATATTGAAGAATTAATAAAAGAATATTAACTGGCTATAATAACTAAGGCTTCGTGTGGTTGAGGCACGAGACCCAACATGAAGCCCTGTTGCACGAAATCCCCTCGAGGACGCTAATTTTACATCTGCGTATTATGGAGTTTCAGTTTTCAGGGGTAATTTTCGGATAGGATCAGGGCCTGTTTTAGGTGCGGGATTCCCCCTCTTGCGCGGAGTGTGTCCTGAGGTGAAGGGACGAATTTAATAATAAAGAACGTTCTTTTATATGCCGTATAAAAGATGAAGGATTTCTGAAAGGGAATGATCCTTCGTTGGCAACTTTGCTTCGGAAAGCTCAGTAATCAACAGGAGTAGCCAACAAACCGCCTTGCGATGCTGCGGACTTCGATACAGAAATATTTGTATCTTTGTAAGAAATAGGGAGAATAACCATGACAACGATTGAACTAAAGAAAGTCTTAATTCATAGGATTACCGAGATAAATGACATTTCATTTCTCAAGGCGCTAAAGACTATTCTGGAATCAAAAACTGATACAGAAGTTATCTCTTTGACAGTTGAGCAAAGAAACGAAATCATTGCGTCCAGGAAAGAGATTGAGCAAGGTCTTTTCATTGAGCATGAACGCCTGGATAAAAAAGTTTCGGGATGGCTAAGCGCAAGATAATATAGTCGCACTCAATTTGGGATTGTAGACAGAACCCTGATGATTTACTTATTAAGTAGCCATTATTGCAAACCCCCGCTGGCGCAAAGTATGTCCTGAAGTAAACGGACGAATTGAGCAATAAAGAGCGTTCATTTACATGCTGAATAAAAGATGAAGGGGTTTCTGGAAAGGAATGATCCTTCGTTGGCGACTTTGCTTCGGCAAGCACAGTAACCAACAGGAGTAGGCAACAAACCACACCAGCGGGAAACCTAAAATAAAACGCTAATACGTTATGCGTTTAACAGATTTTGCTGATTTGTGAGCAGATCTTTGATAATCGCATTGATCGAACGTCCGGTCATTTGTGCTTTTAGCGCCAATTGACTATGTATCTCAGATGGAATCCGGATGTTCAGCGATCCGCTGTAAGGTTTTTGAGGTTTTATCCCCCGCTCTTTGCAACTTTCGAGGTATAAGTCAATACCGGCCTCAAAATCAGCTTTCAACTCCTCAACTGTTTTGCCTTCGTAAGTAATGACATTTTTGTTCATACCGATTATCTTGCCAAAAAGACAGTTGTCTTCTTCGCTGTACTCAACCGTTCCTGTATAGCCTTTGTATTTTAAAGTTCCCATTCATACCTAATTTACACTGCAAATGTAACTATTATTAGTTGCATTTGCAGTGAAAATAGAAATAAAACTTTCAAAAGTTTAGTGAATTTGCAAACAATAACCCCCCGCTGGCGCAGAGTGTGTCCCGAAGTAACCGGACGAATTCAGCAATAAAGAGCGTTCATTTACATGCTGTATAAAGATGAAGGGGTTTCTGAAAGGGAATGAACCTTCGTTGGCGACTTACTGGAGTAGCCAACCAACCGCTGCGGTGCTGTGGACAAAATCCCCGGTGCCCTAATTTGTAACTTTTTCCGGTCAAAGATGGGTAACTATTTTAACAGAAAGGCACTGGATTACAAATCCGAGCAAGCGAGGCAAATATGGGGGAAGGGCAGATTTTGGCATAATTTTGTTACATTTGTTTCAGGATTAAGAAAATATGGAACAAGCGAATATTGAAAATATTGATAAAGCCATAAATGCATGGATTAAGTCGTCAGACGATAATTATGACGAAATGTTGGATTTTTTTAAGATAAATAGAAACAATTGGGCCCTTTTTATTGGCCATTTATGTTTGGAAAAGCTGTTAAAAGCTTATTACATCAAAGTCAATCATAAGCATTCTCAAAACCTGCACAATTTGATTAGAGTCGCTGAGCTTTCTCATTTAGAGCTGACTAATGAGCAAAGGAATGATTTTGCAATGATTACTACATTCAACATATCTGCACGATACGATGATTTTAAGCAGAACTTCTATAATAAGTGTACAAGCGAGTTTACTAACAAATGGGTTGAAAAAATAAAAGCATACAGGCTATGGATAAAGGAATTAATCAAATAATTAATTCATATATTCTCTGTTTACAAAAGGAGAATTTACAATTTAAAAAAGTTTATCTTTTTGGCTCCTATGCTAAAAATAAGCAATCAGCCCATAGTGATATAGATTTAGCTTTCATATTTGATGAGAATAAACAAATCGATTACTTTGATTTACAAGTTCAAATGTTATCATTGGCAAGTTATATAGATACAAGAATTGAACCACACCCAATGAGTTCTGAGGATTTTACTCCTGAAAATCCGTTAGCTTGTGAAATTTTAAATACGGGCATGGAAATTAGTTTACAAACACATCAAACAATTTAAACTTCCTTACCATGCGTTACCTTATTTCAATTCTGTTTCTATCTATTTCCCTTTGTTCACTTGCTCAGCCTTCCAAATTCGGAACCTATTACGATCAGCGAAAATCCCTTTTCGAAATCCTTCCGGATACGAAAAATGAGATCATTTTTTTGGGAAACAGCATTACCGATGGTTCTGAATGGTGTGAGTTGCTTGGAAATCCGCGTGCCAAAAACAGGGGTATCAGCGGCGACACCAGCGAAGGAGTACTCTTTCGGTTGTACCAGGTGACCCGTGTGCAGCCTGCCAAAGTCTTTTTGCTGATCGGGATCAACGATCTCGCAAAGAACATCTCTCCGGATACGGTTTACGTCAATATTTGCAAAATCGTCTCAACCATTCGCACAAAATCGCCGAAGACGAAGGTTTATGTACAGAGTATTTTGCCAGTGAACAATACTTTCAAAACCTTCGCAAATCATACAAGCCGGACTCCCCAGGTGAAAGATCTCAACGAACGGCTCAGGACCATTTGTCCCAGACTGGGCGCCACCTACGTGGATCTGTTCAGCGAGCTGAAAAATCCCAACGATGATCTGCTGAACCCGATGTACACCAATGATGGATTACACCTGCTTGGAGAAGGGTACAAGGCATGGATGAGGGTGATTCAACCATACCTTTGAGATATGAGTTATAAGTTATGAGTTATTAAGCGCAAATAGCAGCATTATTGTAGTTTAAAAACCACAAATTCATAATAACTCATAACTCATAACTCATAACTATTTCTCATAACTATTTTTCAATATATGCCACAATCCAGTCTCCCACTGCTGAAGTTGAAAGCGCTTTGGACTTGTCGTCGGTAAGATCTTCTGTAACAGCTCCTGCTACCAGTGATGCCTCGACAGCTTTCCTGATAAGGGCTGCCTCCTTGTTGAGCGAATAGGCATATTCGAACAGCATGGCTACCGAAAGGATGGTCGCGCATGGGTTGGCGATATTTTTGCCGGTTGCCTGCGGGTAAGAACCATGGATGGGTTCAAAAACCGAGGTATGTACCCCGATGGAAGCCGAAGGTAACATTCCCATTGAACCAGCTATCACACTGGCTTCGTCGGTAAGGATATCCCCGAACATATTTTCAGTCACCATCACATCGAATCGCTTCGGCCATTGGATCAGCTGCATGGCGGCATTGTCGACGAACATATATTCCACTTCAACTTCAGGGTACTGGGATTCCATCTCTTTGGAAACCTGTCGCCACAAGCGTGAGGTGGCCAACACATTGGCTTTATCGACTACCGTGAGACGCTTTTGACGTTTCATGGCAAATTCGAACGAGAGTTTTAGTATCCGTTCTACCTCCATGCGGGTATAAACGCAAGTGTCATAAGCAGTATCACCGTTTTCGCTGCGACCCTGCGGCTGACCGAAATATAGCCCTCCGGTCAATTCGCGGATAACTACAAAATCAGCGCCTTCGATGCGTTCTGTTTTGAGGGGGGATTTTTCCAACAGTGATGGGAAAGTGATCAGCGGACGGATGTTGGCATAGAGTCCCAGTTTTTTGCGCATGGCCAAAAGTCCCTGCTCGGGACGAACTTTGGCAGACGGATCGTTGTCGAAACGCGGATGACCAATGGCGCCAAACAGAACGGCATCCGATTTCATGCAGAGTTCGTGGGTTTCATCAGGGTAAGGATTCCCGGTTGCATCGATGGCAACGGCTCCTACCAATGCCTCTTCGGTGTGCAGTTTGTGTCCGAATTTCTTCGCGATGGCTTCGGTTACTCTCAGTCCTTGTGCTACAATCTCAGGCCCGATTCCATCTCCGGACAGAACAGCGATGTTTAATTTCATGTAATCTATTATTTGTTTAAAATGTTTGAAATGTTTGAAAAGTTACCGACCCCTGAGCGAAGTCGAAGGGTCGAAAGGTAAGTAATTGAATTTCATTATGTAGGAATCAATCTGTCTTGATTATATGAAATCTTATTTTCTATTGCAATCTTAGTAGAAAAGTTCTACGGATCAAATTTAAATCTTATTATCTTATTAGAATATTTCAGATAGATTCAATATTTATTCTTCATGCAAATTTAATAAGGTAATAAGATTGGGTTCACTGGGTTTATGCTTTCTACTAAGATTACCAAAGAAAATAAGGTTTTATATAATCAAAATTTTCTCTGCTACAACTCTTAATTTTCACATTTCCACATTTTCCAATTTTCACATTACCCCCTTCGACAAGCTCAGGGACCACCCCGCTCAGGGACCGGCGCTTTGAATCGATCTTTATTAATAAATTTGCCCATTGCTCTCAATAATGTTCAGCATCTTAATGGTGGCCTTGATAGCGGCAGCAGTCTGATCGGGATCCAGTCCGCGTGTTTTGAATTCACGGTTCAGGTTCCATGTGATCAGGGTCTCAACCAATGCGTCCGTTCTTCCTCCGGGAGGAATGGTGACGGTATAGTTGACAAGGACCGGCAATTGCTTGTGCAGCTTGTGATAGATCTTATGAAGCGCATTCATAAAAGCGTCGTATTGACCATCTCCCGATCCTGCCTCTTCGTATAGTTCTCCATTCATCTCAATACACACTGTGGCCATCGGCCTCAATCCAAGCGCATGCGAGATGGCATAATTTTTCAGTGTTATCCGTTCGAAAATTGATTCACTTTTCAAAACATCTGAAAGAATGTAGGGAAGATCCTCCGAAGTAACCGTCTCTTTCTTGTCGGCTAGTTCAATCACCTTGTCGGTAACCTTTTTGAGGTTCTCCGCATCAAGTCGGATACCCATATCTTCCAGGTTTTTGGCAATGTTTGCTTTGCCGGAGGTTTTGCCAAGGGCATATTTCCGGGTACGGCCGAATCGCTCGGGCAGCAGGTCATTGTAATATAGGTTGTCTTTGTTGTCGCCATCGGCGTGTATGCCACTGCATTGGGTGAAAACATTCTCTCCGATGATGGGCTTGTTGCCGGAGATATGGATACCGGAGAAGGTCTCTACCAGACGGCTCACCATGTTTAGCTTCCGTTCATTGATCGAATTGGACAACTTCAGGTGGTCGTTCATTAATGCCACAACGCTTGAGAGTGGCGCATTTCCGGCCCTTTCGCCAAGTCCGTTGATGGTAGTGTGGATGGTTCTTATGCCTGCACGCAGCGCTGCATCGACATTGGCCACGGCCAGGTCGTAGTCGTTGTGGGCATGAAAATCAAAGTGGAGCATTGGAAAGTCGCGCATCATGGTCGAGCAGAACTCAAAAGTCTCGGTAGGGTTGAGGATTCCAAGCGTATCCGGAAGCATCAACCTTTTAATGGGCTCTTTTTTCAGCCCCTCAAGCATGAAATGAACATATTCCGGCGAATTGCGCATACCGTTCGACCAGTCTTCCAGGTAGAGGTTGACCGAAATATTCATCTCCTGAGCAAGGGCGATCGCTTTTTTGAGATCTGCCAGGTGTTGCTCAGGACTCTTCTTCAACTGTTGCGTCACATGGCGCAGCGATCCTTTACCAAGAAGGTTGATCACTTTTCCACCCGCTTTGGCGATCCAGTCGAGGGAGGTGGTTCCATCCACGAAACCAAGAATCTCAATTTTGTCGTGATACTCAGTCCCCCGGGCCCAATCCATTACCTTTCTGGCGCCAAGCATCTCACCGTCGGATACCCTGGCAGATGCGATCTCTAGGTAATCAACCCTGACCTCTTCCAACAGAATCTTCGCGATGTTCAGCTTCTCAGCATCCGAAAAGGATACCCCGGAGGTCTGTTCCCCATCCCTCAGGGTGGTATCCATGATGTAAACTTTGTTCTTCATCGAAATAGTTAGTTAATGAATTAAAAATTACAGATTACAAATTAAAAATGAAATCGCATTGGAGATAAATGTTTAATTGCAAGTAAAACAAATTGTTATAATTGAATAATCACAAAAAATCTCTCCTAATTTTTAATCTGTAATTTGTAATTTTTAATTATTTCATTTCAAACGCTTCAATCTCTTTCTTGAGACTGAGCAGATAATCAATGTCATCGTACCCTTTCAAGAGGCACTCTTTTTTATAAGGGTTGATATCGAATTTGAATTCCGTCCCTAAGCTGTTGTTCCGGATGGTCTGAGTTTCCAAATCCACCTCAAAAGTGGCTGAAGGATTTTTTTCGATGGTTCCGAACATTCCTGTCAGGAAATCTTCAGGTACCTGGATTGGCAACAGCCCGTTGTTGAGGACATTGCCCTTGAAGATATCAGCAAAGAAGCTTGACACGACGACCCTGAAACCAAAGTCATATACCGCCCATGCGGCATGTTCGCGGCTTGAGCCACTGCCGAAATTCTTTCCGGCGACCAAAATGGTTCCCGAATATTTCGGATTGTTCAAAACGAAATCGGGGTTGGGTGTGCTATCCTTGCGGTAACGCCAGTCGCGGAACAGGTTATCGCCAAATCCTTTGCGCTCAACCGCCTTCAAAAACCTGGCCGGAATGATCTGGTCCGTGTCCACATTCTCGATGGGAAGGGGGATCGCGGAACTTAATATTTTGTGAAATTTATCCATTGCCATTTTTTAATTAAAAATTAAAAATTACAGATTAAAAATTGCCAAAGCAGGCGAATTACAGATAATATTGCAAAACAAATAATACATAAAAAGCTGATTATGTGGTTCTTTAATTTGTAATCTTTAATCTGTAATTTGTAATTAATTTATTCTCTCGGGTCAGAAATCATTCCACTCACCGCTGCCGCAGCGGCCATCAGCGGACTTGCCAGCATGGTTCTGGCACCGGGTCCCTGGCGACCTTCGAAGTTTCTGTTTGAAGTAGAGACTGCATATTTCCCTTCCGGGATTTTGTCGTCGTTCATGGCCAGGCAAGCCGAGCATCCGGGTTGGCGGAGGGCGAAGCCTGCCGACTCCATGATCTCAACCAGTCCCTCTTCGCGGATTTGTTGTTCAACCTGTTTTGAGCCGGGAACGATCCAGGCCGTAACCCAGGAGGCTTTTTTCTTGCCCTTGATGTAGTTGGCAAACAACCTAAAATCTTCAATTCGTCCGTTGGTACAACTGCCGATGAAGACGTAGTCGATTTTCTTTCCTTTCAGCTTCTCTCCGGGTTTGAAACCCATGTAATCGAGTGATTTAAGGAAGGTTGCACGGTCGCTGCCTGTCAGGTCATCCCCGGTAGGGATAGAACCTTCGACGCCGACACCCATTCCTGGATTGGTGCCATAGGTAATCATTGGGGAGATATCGGCTGCATCGAAAGTGTACTCGGTATCGAAAACAGCATTTTCGTCTGTCTTGAGTTTTTTCCACTCTGCCACTTTTTGATCCCATGCGGCTCCCTTCGGAGCCTCTTCGCGACCCTTCAAATAGGCAAAAGTAGTCTCATCTGGGGCAATCATCCCGCCACGTGCGCCACATTCGATGCTCATGTTGCAGAGTGTCATCCGGGCTTCCATGGAGAGGGAGCGGATGGCTGATCCCGCAAATTCGACAAAATGGCCGGTACCGCCTGACGTGGTAATTTTTGCGATTACATAGAGCGCGATGTCTTTCGAAGTGACATTTTTGCCCAATTTCCCTTCTACATTGATCCTCATCTTTTTTGGCTTCGGCTGGAGAATGCACTGACTGGCAAAGACCATCTCAACTTCACTCGTGCCAATACCGAAAGCGATGGCACCAAAGGCTCCGTGGGTAGAGGTGTGGCTGTCGCCGCAGACGATGGTCATGCCAGGCTGGGTGATGCCAAGCTCAGGTCCGATGATGTGCACGATACCATGCCATTTGTGGCTCAGGCCGTACATGGGGATTTTGTGTCGCTCACAATTGGTAGTGAGGGTCTCAACCTGCTTGCGTGAGAGCTCCTCGCGGATTGGCAGGTGTTGTTCGATGGTGGGTACATTGTGGTCGGGTGTTGCCACAGTATTTTGCGGACGAAAGACCGTCAATCCGCGGCTTTCCAATCCCGAAAATGCTACAGGACTGGTAACCTCGTGGATGAAGTGCCTGTCGATGTACAAAACTGATGGTCCCCCTTCGATTTTGTTCACCACATGGGCATCCCAGATCTTGTCAAATAATGTTGTTGGTTCCATTTATCTATTATGATCGTTTGTATATTTAATCGATAAGTTGAGAGTGGAGAACTGAGAGTTGAGAGTTCTCTCTCCTCACACATTCTAAGCTCTCCACTTTCAACTCTCAGTTCTCAGTTCTCAACTCTCAACTTTTTTTACGTCGGAAGCTATTTCACTGTTGCCAATCTTGTTGATGGCATCCAGGAATGCCTCAACTGAAGCGGTGATGATGTCAGTATTGGCGCCAAAGCCATTGAATACAGTTCCTTCATGTTCGACCTGCATGTGCACCTTGCCAATGTCGTCGCTTCCCTTGTTGATGGCCTGGATCAGGAATTCCTGAAGGGTCACCTTGCGGTGGATAATGGCCTTGACGGCTTTGATGGCTGCATCGACAGGACCATTCCCGGATTCGGTTGCCGTAAATTTCTCGCCGGCGATATCCAAACGCAGGGTTGCCATGGGAACCAGGTTTTTCCCGGTTACCACCTGCAAAAAGTCGAGTTTGATACGGCGTTCGCCATGGCCAAGTTCGCCAACCAATACCAAAAGGTCATCCTCCTTGATGTCTTTTTTCTTGTCGGCCATCACCAGAAAGTCCTGGTAAACTTCGTCGAGTTTTCCTTTTCCAAGCTTGATGCCCAGCATATCGAGATGGTGCTTCAAGGCTGCACGTCCGCTTCGGGCGGTCAGTACAATCGAAGATTCATTGATGCCAACTTCAACCGGATCGATGATCTCGTAGTTTTCGCGGTTTTTCAAAACCCCGTCCTGGTGGATGCCGCTCGAATGGGCAAAAGCGTTGCGGCCAACGATGGCCTTGTTGGGCTGAACCGGCATGTTCATCAGGTTAGAGACGAGCTTGCTGGTCTTGTAGATGTTTTTGGTATTGATGTTGGTGTGCAGATCCAGCTCCTTGTGCGAGCGAAGGATCATCACCACCTCTTCGAGGGAGGTATTTCCGGCCCGTTCGCCAATTCCGTTGATGGTCACCTCTACTTGGCGCGCCCCGTTCATCACTCCGGCGATGGTGTTGGCCGTGGCCATTCCAAGGTCGTTGTGACAGTGGGTCGAGATGATGGCTTTGTGAATGTTCGGAACATTCTCCATCAAAAATTTGATCTTTTCACCAAATTCGTAGGGAAGGCAATAGCCTGTCGTATCCGGAATGTTCACCACAGTGGCTCCTGCTTTGATCACGGCTTCTACCACCCTTGCCAGATATACATTGTCTGAACGGCCTGCATCTTCCGCATAAAATTCGACATCCTCAACAAATCTCTTGGCATATTTAACAGCTTTGACCGCTCTCTCCAAAATCTCCTCCGGATTGGAATTGAGTTTGGAGACTATGTGGTAAGGAGATGTGCCAATGCCAGTGTGAATACGGCCACGCTTGGCGTATTTCAACGACTCGGCAGCCACTTCGATGTCTTTCTCCACGGCACGCGTTAAGGCACAGATGGTGGGCCAGGTGACAGCCTTGGAGATTTCGACTACTGATTTGAAGTCGCCAGGACTCGAAATCGGGAATCCGGCTTCAATCACATCCACCCCCAGTTGCTCCAACACCTTGGCCACCTCAATCTTCTCGATCGTGTTCAGCTGGCATCCCGGCACCTGTTCTCCATCGCGCAGGGTGGTGTCAAAAATATATACTCTGTTGTCCATTTGTTACTAATTAATGATCTGTTATTATAGACTTTAGACCTTCTCAGGACTTTTAGGTCTGTAAGGACCATTTGGCTTAGATAAGGGACCGGTACTTCTCACAGTCCCTTAGTCCCCCAGTCTTCAAGTCTTCCGCTCCTCCACTCGTCCAAGTCGTCCTAGTCCTTCCGTCTCTCCGTCGTCTAGTTGTTCTCCGGTCTCAATTTCCTTACGGCAGCGCCTGCCCTCCACATCTCTGATTCGCGGAGTTCTTTGAGCTCTTCTTCCAGTTTGACGCGGTAGTCATCTTTGCTGTTGGAGTCGATGGAGCGCTGTGCTTCGTTACCGGCGGCGACTTCCTTGTAAAGTTCTGTGAAAACTGGCAAAGAGGCATCCCTGAATTTTTTCCACCAGTCAAGCGCGCCGCGTTGGGCAGTCGTTGAGCAGTTGGCATACATCCAATCCATGCCATTCTCAGCAACCAACGGCATCAAACTTTGTGTCAATTCTTCAACA
Organism: Prolixibacteraceae bacterium; assembly: GCA_023228025.1. Taxonomy (GTDB): domain Bacteria; phylum Bacteroidota; class Bacteroidia; order Bacteroidales; family Prolixibacteraceae; genus CAINVV01. Next base: position 21,242 of record JALOCD010000070.1, read on the forward strand.
GTCTCATTGAAAGCCTCAGATGGGGAATGACCATTCTTGCGCAGAACTTCGTATTGCGCGGCGAAAATTCCCTGGATGGCGCCCATCAACGTACCGCGTTCGCCGGTCAAATCCGAATAGACCTCTTTCTTAAAAGTAGTTTCGAACAAGTAGCCTGATCCTACGCCAATACCCAGTGCAACAACCCGCTCCCATGCTTTGCCGGTTGCATCCTGGAAAATAGCATAGCTGGAGTTTAGTCCGCGACCTTGCAGAAACATTCTGCGAAGGCTGGTTCCGGATCCCTTGGGGGCAACGAGAATAACATCTACATCAGTCGGAGGAATAATACCTGTGCGCTCTTTGTAGGTGATGCCGAAACCGTGTGAAAAATAGAGGGCTTTCCCGGCAGTCAGGTGTTTTTTGACGGTTGGCCACAAAGTGATCTGACCAGCGTCTGAAAGCAGAAACTGAAGGATTGTTCCTCTTTGGCAAGCCTCTTCAATTTCAAAAAGATTTTTTCCGGGTACCCAACCATCGGCGATGGCCTTGTCCCAGGTTTTGGATGATTTTCTTTGTCCGATGATGACATTGAATCCGTTATCGCGGAGGTTGAGCGATTGTCC
>JALOCD010000071.1 GCA_023228025.1 Prolixibacteraceae bacterium
GGACTTCAGTATACAAGTGCAGAAGTGGTTGCCCAGGATTTGATGAATTCCTTTTCGAGTGGTGAGTACGATCGTATCGATTTGGTATACAATCAATTCAAAAATGCTGCCGTCCAGAAATTGATGGTTGAACAATTTTTGCCTGTTGAGATTAAGGAGGTGCCATCCAATACTGCAGACGTTCACCACTATTTCAGCAATTATATCTTTGAACCAAATGTTCAGGAAATAATGGGAACGGTCATTCCTAAGTCGCTTAAAATTCAATTTTACAAAGCGATATTGGATTCAGTGGCATCGGAACATGGCGCCAGAATGACGGCTATGCACAAAGCCACTGACAACGCTTCCGAATTGGTTCGCGAATTAAATCTCCAGTACAACAAGGCACGACAATCGGCAATCACAGGTGAGATCCTGGAAATTGTCAGTGGGGCCAATGCCTTGAAGGGTTCATAGATTAAGGAAGTTAATAACCATTTGGTTAAAAAATTAGAAAATATTTCAAATAGTAAATAATATGTCTCAATCCACAGGAAAAATCATACAGGTCATCGGACCAGTTGTTGATGTGAGTTTCGAAGAGGATAATGCCAAATTACCCAAGATCTATGATGCCCTGGAGGTAACCAGGAACAACGGACAGGTTTTGATTCTCGAATGTGAGCAACACATCGGTGAACATACGGTACGGACTGTTGCCATGGACTCTACCGACGGACTTTCAAGGGGTATGAAGGTTGTTGCAACCGGAAAGGCCATTTCTATGCCGGTTGGGGATCAAATCAAAGGTCGGCTTCTCAACGTTATTGGAGAGGGTATCGACGGTATTGGATTTATACCCAAAGATCAAACTTATGAAATTCATAATCAGCCTCCTAAATACAAAGATTTATCCACAGAGCAAGAGATTCTTTATACCGGGATCAAGGTAATTGATTTGCTTGAGCCTTATTCAAAAGGTGGAAAGATCGGACTTTTCGGAGGAGCTGGTGTGGGCAAGACGGTTTTGATCATGGAACTTATCAACAATGTGGCCAAAAAATATGATGGACAATCCGTTTTTGCCGGTGTTGGGGAGAGGACCCGCGAAGGAAACGACCTTTTGAGGGAGATGATTGAGTCTGATGTCATCACTTATGGCGAAGCGTTTAAAGAAGACATGGCGAACGGTGGCTGGGATTTGTCGCTGGTTGATATGAAAGAGCTCGCGAAATCGAAGGCTACATTGGTTTTTGGCCAGATGAACGAACCACCGGGCGCACGTGCCAGGGTTGCCTTATCAGGATTGAGTGTCGCCGAATATTTCAGGGATGGTGATAAAAAAGGCAAAGGAAATGATATTCTCTTCTTTGTTGACAATATTTTCCGTTTTACCCAGGCTGGATCCGAGGTTTCAGCGCTTTTGGGACGGATGCCATCAGCAGTAGGCTACCAACCTACTCTGGCAACAGAAATGGGCTTGATGCAGGAGCGGATTACTTCAACCAAATATGGATCAATTACTTCTGTGCAGGCCGTGTACGTGCCTGCAGATGACTTGACCGACCCTGCCCCGGCGACAACTTTCTCACACCTTGACGCTACCACGGTTTTGAACAGAAAAGTATCCGAGATGGGCATCTATCCCGCGGTTGATCCATTGGCTTCAACTTCACGAATACTGTCGCCCGTCGTTATCGGAGACTTGCATTACAATACCGCACTGAGGGTCAAGGAATTACTTCAGAGATACAAAGAGTTACAGGATATTATTGCCATTTTAGGCATGGATGAATTATCCGAATCTGATAAACTGATCGTTCACAGGGCGAGAAGGGTACAACGGTTTCTCTCCCAGCCATTCCATGTTGCAGAAGCTTTTACCGGAATGAAAGGTGTTTGGGTCTCCATTGAAGATACCATCAAAGGGTTTAATTCCATCATGGATGGCGCAGTAGACCAATATCCCGAAACAGCCTTCAACATGGTGGGAACCATTGAGGATGCCATTGAAAAAGGGGAGAGGCTCCTGGCCCAATCCAAATAATTTCTTTGTTCTATTTCATAATAGTTGATCTATGTATTTGGAAATCATTACGCCGGAAAAAAAACTCTTTTCAGGAGAAACAGAGCTGGTTAAACTCCCTGGAACTTTAGGTTCCTTTGAAGTATTGATGAACCATGCTCCTGCAATCTCCACACTTGCAGAAGGGAAAATCAAAGTAAAGGAGCCAAATGGGAATGTCATTTATTTTGAAATTACCGGGGGTGTAGTTGAAATCCAGAACAACAATATTATCGTATTGGTTGATTCGTCAAGATTGGATTGATGAATCATTTGGTTGCAGACCGTCTCTTAATCAATGATTTAGATAAAGATAGTGGTTCTGGAAATTAGTTAATATTCTTAGAAATGGGAAAAGTATTGCTTATTGGTGCCGGAGGCGTAGGTACAGTTGTAGCCCACAAAATGGCCGAGCTGCCTGAAGTTTTTTCTGAAATTTTGCTTGCCAGCAGAACCAAAGAAAAATGTGATGCCATTGCTGCCAGAACTGGCAGCAGCAACCTGAAAACTGCTCGGGTAAATGCCGACAATGTACCTGAACTTGTTCAGTTAATCAGATCATTTAAACCTGATTTAGTGGTCAATGTTGCCTTGCCTTACCAGGACCTGACCATCATGGATGCTTGTCTGGAGACAGGTGTTTCCTATCTTGATACGGCCAATTATGAGCCACTGGATGAGGCCAAATTTGAATACAAATGGCAGTGGGCCTACCGGGAAAGGTTTGAAAAGGCCGGATTGACAGCTATTCTCGGTTGCGGTTTCGATCCCGGAGTCTCAGGCATTTATACCGCCTATGCGGCAAAGCATCACTTCGATGAAATTCAATATCTTGACATTGTTGACTGTAACGCAGGCAACCATGGTAAAGCATTCGCAACCAATTTCAATCCTGAGATCAATATCAGGGAGGTAACCCAAAAGGGGAAATATTGGGAAAATGGCCAATGGGTAATGACTGAACCACACGAAATACATCAACCGCTTACCTATCCGCGAATTGGCGAGAAAGAGTCCTATCTGATTTTTCATGAAGAGCTCGAATCATTGGTCATAAACTTTCCAACCATTCGCAGGGCGCGTTTCTGGATGACTTTTGGTCAGGAATATTTGACCCATTTGAGGGTTATTCAGAATATTGGAATGGCTGGTATACAGCCAATTAATTACGAAGGAAAGGAGATTGTTCCCATTCAGTTTCTGAAAGCTGTCTTACCCAAACCAGAAGAATTGGGTGTCAATTATACCGGCGAAACCTCTATCGGATGCAGGATCAAAGGGATCAAGGACGGAAAAGAGAAAACCTACTATGTATACAATAACTGCTCGCATGAAGCAGCTTATGCAGAAACAGGAACCCAGGCCATCAGCTATACGACCGGCGTTCCTGCCATGATTGGCGCCATGTTGTTCCTCCAGGGAAAATGGAAAAAGCCCGGAGTGTTCAATGTGGAGGAGTTTGATCCGGATCCTTTCATGAGGGAACTAAACATGCATGGACTTCCCTGGTACGAGTTAACTGACATCGATTTGGAGCTAGATTAATAGCAGAAAAATATGATAAGCCCGGAATTTGATTCCGGGCTTTTTTTTCATAATTATTTTTACCAATTCATTAGTTTGATAGTTTAAAACAACTGTTTGATAATTGTAAATAAACATTTGCAGGGGGAAAATAAAATTATCTTAATTTATAATTAACATATTATTTTGATATATATTATTATGTTTCTGTGCATTATGTTTGTTTTTATTTAGAATGAATAAATAAATTATGCGACAATATGTAAATCTAACTTGTATATTTCAGATCGTTTGATATCTTTGAAGTACTGTTTGATAAGCGAGATTGATAAATTAATCATTGAAACCTAGATTTGTACCATGACAACGATTCAATTTCAGAATTCATTGACGGGTCTGGAGAACAAAATGTTCTATTTCGCTTTAAGTTTAACCAGCAACTCAGACAAGGCGCACGACCTCGTTCAGGAAACCTTTTTAAGGGCGCTTACCTACCAAAGCAAGTTTTCATCTGATACCAATCTGATGGCCTGGGTGTATACCATCATGAAAAACACCTTTATCAATGAATACAGACGCAATATAAAGGCAAAAACCACCCTTGAGAGTCAATCCAACAGGTTGCACATCTCATTCACCAAAGATGACTTCTATCCTTCGGTGGACTCAATCCACGCGGAAAAGGAGATTTACATGAAGATAGCGCTATTGGAAGAGGAGTTCAGAGAGCCGTTCCAGCTATTTCTAAATGGGTACAAATACAAGGAAATAGCTGAAAAACTTGATCTTCCGCTGGGAACAGTGAAGAGCAGGATATTCTTCACAAGAAAAAAATTAAGCCGGTGTTTAAGTGAATATGTAAACTAGGGTTTTAGTAAAGCGTTTTTGAACGACAGCTTCCTGAGAGTTTTGGGAAGCTGTCGTTTTTATTTAGTGAAATGCCAGTCCAATGGTCGATACACCCGTTGAAAGATCAAGGAATAAGCCAACCTTTTGACTGAGGTGGTATTCGGCGCCGATATGCAGATCAAGAAAAAGAGGATTTACCGAATGGTAATTGTTGTCTTGATAATAACCACTGTCCCATTTTGTGTTGACGATGGCAAAACCCAGTGATCCCGCAAGATAAAAATCCCAGTCCTGACCTGCCCCCAGAATTTGATCAAAATAGTAAGTTCCTTTGCCACCAATTGGGATAACGGTTTCCTTGTAATTATTATAATGATAGGAATAAAAAGTAGCAAAGGGTGCCAGGGTAAAATTGTTGGCCACGCCAAATTCGTAATTGATGCTAAGTACAGGCACGGAATGTCCAATGTATCCGTAATATCCGGAATACCCACCGATTCCTAAACCCAGGTTTAGTGTATTTCCGTATCTCTCGGAATACCTCGATTCTTGTGCTGATAAATTACTCCCGATTAGCAGTAGCAGGAGCAGCATTGAAATAACAGTTGTTCTCATGTTTAAAAGTTTTATGAATGTTTGTGATTAGTCGTTGTGTCTATCATTCCCACGACCTTTGTTTTTATTTTCATTGTCATTACGATAGTCCTTCTTCTCATATCGTCCCCGGTTTGCCTGGTTGCTTTCACGATAGTATCTTGAACTTTCGTTTCCTCTTTGGGGACGCTGCCCAATTGTTTGTTGGTATTCCCTGTTACGACCTCTTGAATATTTGGATTTGTATTCATTAAAATTGAAGTAAGGAGTACTTCCACGATAATTGTTCATGGGAACCTTATAACCACTATACAAATTGTAATCCCTGTAACGATTAGGGAGATAGGATCTGTGGACCCAGTTTCTTCCTTCATAATAGATGAACATCGATGATTGAACATCATAATAGGCTTGCACATCCGGAAGATAGTAGTAGCGCGCATCATAATGTTCAACCGGAGCCCATTGCGGTGGGGAACCAAGGTTAAAACGTACAGAAATTTGGGCCTGTGCCGAACCTGCAAGAAACAGAACCAGACCAAAAAGGAATAATCTTAAAGTTTTCATTTTGAGTATTAGACTAATGTTATATTTATTGTTTGTAAATGATTTATTGATCTTAGTTGACATTTTTCGTCAAAAAGATCTGTCCTTCCTGATTATTCCAAAAGTTTGTATATTTCTTTCAAATCAGGAGAAAGAATTATCTCAGTTCTGCGGTTAGCTGCACGACCCTCAATGGCTTCATTGGGCATAATAGGGTGGAATTGGCTTCTTCCCGAGGCGGTGATGCGATTTGAGTCAAAACCATTATCAACGGTTAAAATTCGGACGATAGCTGTAGCCCTCGCCGTGCTCAGATCCCAATTATCCTTGAATACCTTGGTTTTAATTGGAACATTGTCGGTATGTCCTTCAATCATCACTGAGATATCGTTTGTGTTGTTGATGACCAGTGCAAGTGATTTAAGTGCCTCTTTGCCTTTGGGATCGACTACATCACTGCCTGATTTGAATAACAGTTTTTCTGCCAGGGAAACATAAACATTTCCATCTTTGATGTAGACATTCAGTTCATCGGTTTTGTAACTCATCATGGCATCTGCGATTGAATTTTTAAGCTTTGTCATCACATTTTTTTGAGCCTGAATCATATCCTGAAGTCTTTTCAACCGCTTTGCCTGATCGGCAATGGTCATTTTCGATTCGGCAGATAATGTTTTCAAATCACCAAGCACCAACGAGTTTTCGTTCATCAATGCAGTTTTCTGATTGTTCAGATCATTGACCTGTGTATTACAATCATTAAGTCGGCTTTGAACAGTTGCTTTATCATTTTGCAATTGATTGGCCCGGGCTTCCGAAGCCTTATATTTTTGGCTGGATACGCATGAAGCGAATGAAATGCTGATAATAAATGATAGGAAGATGAGATGATGAAATGGTTTTTTCATTGTCGTTTTATTAAGTGAAAATTATGTATCAAAGTTGACGCTCTTTGGGAGGGAAAGTGTTACACAACTCTTGAATATAATTACATGATTCACACCTTTGATATTTATTGAAAGGTCACAATGCCTGGTTTTCCGATCTCGAAGTCCCTAAAACCCAAATCGTTTGTTCTAAATGAGTTGGTTTTTAAAACATTGTGGTCCTTACCTGGAATTGAGGGATAGAAGGCAATGGAAATCTGGAATGCATTCAAAACCAGGTTCTCATTCTTAATCAACAAACCTATCCCAATCTGGGAGTAAAGTTTGTTGATTCCAGTCCCTGAGGAGGAATCACCTAGCATGTCAAGTAGGGTGATGTTGAGAAACGGACCAAAACGGAATCCAATAAAACTCCAGGGTGCGTACGCCTGAGTTTGGAGGGTAAGCAATAAACGTCCCGTCCCTGATAGGCCCGCTGCATTAAACCCATCCAATCCATGACCAACATTCATGGTAAGTGTATCATAGGAAGAGAGGTTCATTCCAATTGCAATTTGAGGTTTTACAAATTGCCTGAATTTCCATTTACCAACCTCCATTAATCCGGTGAAGTAGATTAGACCTGCAGATAAAATCCCCTGTTTTGGATGAGATGCTTCAAAATAGGTGCCGTATTCGATATTGGAGGACAGATAGCCCCATGACTTGTAATTTCCGAATGAAACCCTGGCTCCCAGGTAGGGCCTGCTCCTGTTGTTTTTTGTCTGGAATCCTCCGGTCAGACTTAGGGCCTTTCCAATCGGAACATCTTCTGTAATTCCAAATTTGAAAATGTACTTGTCCTGAACATATTTTCGGGTAGAGATTCCGATGCTGCCCAGGTATAAATTTTCGTCGAAATACTGGTTCAATGGATCAAGTAATGCGGTTGGTTTTTCAAGATAACGCAGGCGTAAAAAGCGTACTGCAGAAATAAAATTGGTTGTACGCACATATTCCGAATTGCCTTTGTAAAGCTGAATGGCATTCCCGGCCCAGTAATCCTGAACGTTGAATTGTATTCGCTGCGGGAGGTAAACAAGGCTGCTAGTCCTGATTGAATCGAGGCGGTATTGTTGGGTTATACTTATACCGGCAGCCCACTTTGCAAAGGGTGAAAAAAATGGACGGTCAATGGCTATTTGTCTGTTGAAATTTTCGTGCTCCAGCATGTCGTAATGCAGTATTGCACCAACGTAACTATTTCTAAAATTGGGGATTGCGTAAGTAGTGGCAAAGGAATTAAGTCCCTTCGTGTAATCCCTTCCATAGACATTTTGAAAAGTATGGCCAAAGCCCAAAAAGTTTTGGTCGGTCAGACCTACCGTTATGCTTGAAGCAGAAGCAGATCCATTTGGAACAATGCTCCAGATATCCAAAGCACGAATAAAAATATCAACGGAGTCTGAGTTTTTAGATGCCGATTTAACGAAAAATGAGACATCCCGTATGTATTCCCTGCTTCTAACCAATCGCTCTGATTCCTTCACAAGCAAGGAATCGAATAGTTGATTTTTTCTGATTAACAGTAGGTTGCGTATGGTGATTGAAAGAGATTTTATGTGCAGGTTGTTGCCTGTTTTCGCAAGAAAGCTTTCGGGGGCTACAATCGTGTCGGCGATTGAATAGCCAAATGGATCAAGGGTTACTATATCGATACGACGGATAATTTTACCTTCAAATGCACTGTAAGGTTTTACGATTAGTTTTCCGTAAAGTTTTTTCTTTGAAGTGCTGGTTGCAACTGGCTTAAAAACAAAAGAGTACATTAATTTCGTAAACTTCCGCTGTTTCGAATAGGTTTCAATTTTTTTGTACAGTTGGGTTGTATCTTTTTTTGCAACATTTTGTTGCGAAAATGCATAATCACTGGCAAAGCAAATAGCAATAGAAAGGAGGAATATATATTTAAAACACATCTGATATTGCCATTTATACCTCTATTATTTTTTCTCTTGCGAATTTTTTTTCTCTTCCGCCTTAGCTTCCGCAGCTTTTTCTTTCTTTTTGAAATAACCTCTGAAGAGGAAATTGTGCTTGGCCGCATTCATGTTTTCATCCAAGCCTTTGGAGCTTTTCTTAAGATTGACAATGGTCTGATTCAAATTTTCCGCTATGGTCGTATCCTGGATTAAGCGGCCAAGCGTTCCCTCACCGCCATTGATTTTGGTCATAATATCCGCCAGTTGATAGGATATTACTTCAGCATTTCCTGCGGTTACCTGGAGACTTGATATGATGGCATCCATTTCTACAGGCTCTTTGGATGAGAGCTGTTGGCCATCCTGGGCAAGTTGGTTCGTGCTGCTTCCCTGGCTAATTATTAGTAGCCTGTCGCCAATCAATCCTTCCGATCCGATCGAAACTTCACTGTCGCTTTTGATAAATTGTTTCACCTCTCTTTTTATCGACATTGTTACCCTTACCATTGAATCATTGATAATAGCGATATTATCTACCGTACCGATGTTTATCCCGGAGAAACGAATGTTATTGCCAACTTGTAATCCACTTACATTTGAAAAGGTTGAACTAAGCGTATATACCGGATTAAACAAGTTTTTTTGTTTGCCAATAATGAATATTGCAAGGACAAAGAGTATTAATCCGCCTGCTACAAACAGTCCTAACCTTATTTTAAATTGATCCGAATGCGTTTTCATATTTTTGATTGTTAAGTAAAATTTATCACACGACTATTTAAAGAATGATTTGATGATCGCGTCACCTGAGTTTTCAAATTCGGCCAATTTGCCCTCCTTATACACCTCTCCATCCAGAAGCATGATAACGCGATTGGCCGTCATTCGGGCACATTCAATATCATGGGTGATGATGATGGAAGAGGTTTTATATTTTTTTTGAATACTGTCGATGAGTGTACTTATTTCGTCGGATGTAACAGGATCGAGTCCTGTGGTGGGTTCGTCATAAAGCATTATCAGTGGGTCGACCACAATGGTTCGTGCCAAACTGATTCGTTTGCGCATTCCTCCCGACAGTTGTGAAGGCATTTTATCAATGGCTCCAGCCAATCCGACATTCTCCAATACCTCTTTTACCTTTTCGTCTATTTCTCTTTGAGTAAGGTCTCTTTTTACCCTTCTCAAAGGAAATTCCAGGTTCTGTTTAACAGTCATGGAATCATACAACGCGCCACTCTGAAAAAGAAAACCGATCTTCTTTCTCAATTCGCTTAGTTCTTCATTATTCAAAGCGCCAACATTTTGTCCGAGCACATCGATTGTCCCACCTCCGGGATTTAATAATCCGACGATGCATTTGATCAGGACCGATTTTCCTGAACCCGATTTTCCAAGGACAACAAGATTTTCGCCATTAAATAGTTGTAAAGAAACATTTTTTAAAACCTCCTGATCGCCAAAGCTTTTCATCAGATTACTTATTCCAATGACCTGTTGCTTGCTGTTTGTTTTGGATGGGGCAGGAGAGACCATTTGCGTAACACTCATAATATTAAGTTATTAAAGCATATCGGTAATTTGTACTGCAATTACATCGACCACCAACACAAGAAGAGATCCTAACACAACAGCCGAATTGGCAGCTTTACCTACGCTTTCTGTACCGCGTCCTGCATTGTATCCCTTGTAACAACCTACCAGTCCAATGACTGCTCCGAAAAAAATTGATTTTACAAAGGCCGGCAAGAAATCAATAAATTCGATGTGGCTAAATGCCTGTGAGAAAAACAGGGTAAATGTCACATCACCCTTGATATTTGCACCGGCCCAGCTACCAAAAATACCCAGGGCGTCAGCATATAAAATCAGTATAGGGATCATCAGTGTGGCTGCAAGTACTCTTGTAACCACCAAAAATCGCATTGGATTGGTGGCTGATACTTCCATTGCCTCAATTTGTTCTGTTACTTTCATGGATCCTAATTCCGCCCCCATGCCTGAACCAATCTTTCCGGCACAGATCAAAGCGGTTATCACCGGTCCCATTTCCCGGATCAGTGAGACAGCCACCATTCCCGGAAGCATAGCGTCTGCCCCGAATTTAGCAAGAGAAGGTCGTGCCTGGATGGTCAGCACCAGCCCCATGATAATTCCTGTGATGGAGATGAGGGGCAAAGTTTTATTTCCTATTTGATAACATTGGTGCAAAAATTCCCTGAATTCGAAATTGCGGGAAAAGGTCTCTTTGATCGTGTTGTTGATGAACAGCAGAACGTCGGCGAAATCGGTTAGAAAATTACTTACTTCTGCCTTTTTTGAAATAGTAGAATTGCTGATCTTGATGCTAAGTTCCTTTGCTTTTCGAAGGTTGGGAATCAACTTTGAGACTTTGGTTATTTTTTTCATGTCACCGCTTTTGATCCAATAAATTATAAAACCAATTTAAAAAGGCATCATTCCTGGAATACCAATAAACGATGCCTTTTCAGATTAACCTGGCAATCAGAATGATCCGATAATTTTATACAATTCCTCTTTTGTTTTGCCGAGGGTAATTTGAAGTTTTCCAATCATCTCTTCTTTTTTCCCTTCAACAAACATCAGATCGTTGTCTGTGAGAATGGCAAATTTCTGTTTGAGTTTGCCTTTTTGTTCGTTCCAGTTTCCTTTTGCTTCTATCTTATTCATGGTACCTAGTTATTATCGTGAAAATTTTCACACTGTAAAGGTGACCCTCAAAACGCAATTATTGCTTACACAATTCCTGTTAAAAATTACATCATTCACACATTAAGAGGCTGCCTGAATCTAATCAGACAGCCTCTTTTGGGGCCTTCAGGTAGTAAGCTTTTAGTTATTGGCTATTGGCTTTTGCTGAAGGGCTTTTTCTTATTCGAATGATACAATGTTTGAAGAATTAATTGGCAGGAACTATATCAATGACAACAGTTCTGTTGTAAAAACGTTCTTCAGGATATTTGTTGTCAAACGGATCCATGTTGAGATCTTCTCCAAATCCAAACACCTCAAATTTAACATCGCTTCTTCCGGCTTTTGCCAATCCTTTTTCAAGAATAGTCTTGACATCGTTGGCTCTCTCGACCGACAATTTCTGGTTGTAATCCTTTTCTCCGATAATGTCAGTATGACCGTGAATAATCACTTTAGCATTATTGGGAATCTTAGGAATTACTACCTCTGTCAGGTATTTGTCATAGATACCAATGGCTTTCGCATTGTTGAATTCATAGATGATGCTAAATCTCATCATCTCCTCTGTTTTAGGGGGAGACCAAAGTACCATGTGGGCGCTGGCCTCTTTTTTGATAACTTTTCCGCTCTTGGTCTGACCGATCATGGTGACTTTGTAATCGCCTTCTGATCTGGCACCCAGGATAGATTTGCCGGGAAGACTAGCTTTCTCCTTGGTATAAGGTCCAAAATATTGCATCTTCCCTTGTTCATCAACCACAACCAAAGACCAGGATGTAAACGCTTTTTCTGCCCCATCTACATTGAAAGTAACGTAACTATCCAGAGGCGCTTCCTGTAAAGAGACGATTTCAACAGGCCTCATTGGTGCATCCGGACCACTTTGGAACTCCATCATTAAAGCCGGGGATTCACTCATAATGGAAACCCTATTATCTCCTTCACGCAGCAACGCCAGTTCTTTTGTTCCCCAAGGTTGTTCAGATGGAATTTTAGGTTTGATCCTGCCTTCGACAGAGATTCTCGATCCGTCAATTCCAAAAACGTCCACCAGGTAAATTTTCACTGACTCAGCCATCTGTTTTCCGACTTTTGGTCCTTCCATGGATGATCCGGTAAGCATAACAACGGTAGATGGATTTTTAGACATACGATCGCCAAGGATGTTTAACACATTGTAATATACCGTCATTTGTCGTTGAGCACGACCCGACAATTCCTTGGGTGTAAAGACTTCCAGTTGATCTTCTTTAAAATCTTTAACCTGATCTTTTCTCAGCAAAACATAACGATCAGGAATCTGTGTGGATTTCCCGTTGAAAAATACATAGTTGCGAACCGGGAAAGTTTCCCTTACCCTACGCTCGACTACAATATTTTTTGGAGCATTCAGCGTAAATTGCACTTCCGGTTCAACGACAACAATAGGAGGTGCCAAAACTTCCAAAGGCTCTTCGATAACGCGACCACGTCCGAGTTTCAGTGCTATGCCGGCCCTTAACGTAGTCAGGTTCCATGATTCAACTGTTCTTGGGTCTTGCCCAAAATAGGGTTGAAAAGAGACAAACGGAGAGATTACAAATTGTGTGCGTTTTTTTTGCGAAGAGATTGGAATATCGTATCCGGCCCCAATTTGCAGTGAGACAAGACTGTTCCTGACATCGCTAAATTCCCCTTTCACCGCAGGATCGGCAACTTGCAGTGGATACGCAGGATTTGTTCCCTGTTGATAAGTGAACGATTTTGACGTATTGAATGCAAATCGTGGGCCCGCATACAGATAAAAATCTGATTTGAAAGGGGCGAAGCGCAAGCTGGGTTCTATGGTAAAATATGCAAGGTCGGTCTTAAGGTCTTCAGGGCAGTTACAAGGCGACAAAACCTGGTCAAATTTACCTTTACGGCCATCATAACCGAATTGAAGCATCAAACCTAATCTTGTATCAGGACGATGGTATTCAATAAGTGGCGCAACGAAGAGTCCAACACCATTGCCATTGTAGAAAGCGGATGGAGCAGTCAGGGTTGAATTCAACATCTGCGTTGTACCGCGGTAGAAGTTTACATTTGCTCCTCCCGCCACACCAAAATACCAGGAGGGTTTGGTGAACTTGGTATCCTGTGCCTGAACGGAGGCTTGAACACCTGTCAGAATCAAGACGCTTATAATAAGACTCTTAACTGTCAGCCTATAAGGGAACCACGCTAGGCGTGATTCCTTTTTATAATTTATTGTTTTCATATATTTATAATAATTTATTATTTTTTACAGGTAAATCTCCCCGCAAGGGTTGATAAACTTTAATTTATTAAGGCTTTGTAACAGTACTTGCATCTAACGTAACCGCAGCAATTCTGGTCAATGCTCTCCCGTTAAGCACAGCACCGGTATTGAGCGTGATTGCCTGATCAGACAGAATGTTCCCGTAGAAAACAGAGGTTGTTCCAAGTGTTGCTGAAGTGCCAACAATCCAAAAGATGTTATTCGCTTGTGCGCCACCTGCCAAAACAATACTAGTTGCAGGATCTGTGGTAAGTGTAGACCCAATTTGGAATATCCAGACTGCATTTGCGTTACCTTGCGCATCCAGGGTTAAAATTCCATTAGCTCCAGTTCCTGATATTCCACTCGTGGACGAATTAGAATACAAACCTGGAGCAAGGGTTAGACCACCGAGTTGTCCGGGCAACGAAATAGCATTTAATGATCTGCTTTGACCATCTATATAAGCTGATGTTAAGCAGAGTTTTGCAGCAGCAGCAACCGGAGTGGTAATTTCCTTCGCTCCATTAATTATCCCTGGAGGGAAACCAATCAATGCTGATCCAGGACTCAATCCGACATCCCCAGTAACTATTGAAGGACCAGTGCTGGTAATGGTTGAGCCGGCAAGAATAGCAAACGGTGCAGCGCAACCAAGATCAATTGCTAACGGACCAGATGGAGGTATTATGCCTGCCGTAAAGTTTGCGGTGATATTTTTATTCGCATTCATGGTAACCGTCAATGGGTTCGTCGAACCAGTAGCATCTACGCTCCATGATGTAAAGGTATAACCTGAATTTGGCGTAGCTGTTAGCTGTACTGTAGCTCCACTTGCGTAAGTTGTCAGATTCGGGTTTTTCACAACTGATCCATTGATTGCTGTTACATTTAATGTGAAGCCTACTGCTGTAAAGTTTGCTGTCAACGTCCTGTTTCCGGCGATCGTAAACAAATAGTTTGCACTTGTTGATGCAACAGTTGTACCTTCTGTCCAGTTTGTGAATGTAAATCCGGTATTTGGAACTGCGGTTACGGTTACTGATAAACCTGAATTAAATGTGCCGCCCCCGCTCGTTGTTCCGCCTAATAACGGGTTGGATACTGTAGTTACCAAATATTTAGGTATAAAGTTGGCAACCAGTGTTTTGTTGCCCGCCATTGCAAACTGATAGCTTGCTGCAGTGGATACTACTATTGCGCCATCTGTCCAGTTAATGAAGTTGAAACCTGTATTTGCAGTTGCAACAGCCGTTACATTAGAGCCCTGCGCAAATACGCCTGCACCAGTGGTTATGCCGCCAAGTAATGGATTGGATGACAATGTTAATTGCGGAATTGTAGTAAAACTCCATACATAATCAGCTGCCATTGGGGTGCCTAAGGTATTTTTTACTCCTGCAGAAATTGTACCGGTATAAACGGTGAATGGAGCAAGATTACTGGTAGGAGTAAATGATGCAGTATTGCTGGTATAAGAGAATTTTCCAGGTACTGTGGTGGAACCTTGTTTGATGGTAAAGTTGGTTGCTGGCGATTTTAGCGTTAATGAGTCCATAGGTACACTAAAAGTCGCGACAATCACTTTGTTCAGGAGCACACCAGTGGCATTATTTGCAGGATCACTGCTTACCAATGGAAGTATGTCCGTTGTAAAAGTCCAGACATAATCCTTTTGAAGGGCATTACCCATTAAATCCTTTGCCGATGTGGTCACTCTGCCTGTGTAGGTAGTATTTGGCAGCAAAGGGCTGGCAGGAGTTAAAAATGCAGTCATTCCAGAGAATAAAATAGTTCCGGTGATGACTACTGCCGGACTTTTGGTTGCATCAATAACCGTAAATGTTGTACTGGTAATGGTGGCAGCACTCATTTTTTCATTGAAAGTCGCAGATACGACCTGGTTGAGAGGCACACCAACAGCTCCGTTAACCGGTATTGTTGATACCACAATAGGACATACGCCTACAGTTGCCTGGTAATCATTTTTTTTGCACCCGCTAATTAATACAGCCAATATTAATGCAAGGGTCATAAATAGTACTTTAATTTTCATTTTTCTAATTTAAATGATGGAATTTATGGGAGTAAATGTAAGTCAGGTTATTTTGAGAGAGTTACACAATTTGGGGTAAGTGTTACATCATTCACACATTGGTTGACTATTCTTTTTCTCATTTATAAAATGATACCTTTACCAAATGAGAAAATTTATTTTTTACCTGATATTTTTATTAATTCCTTTGGTGAACGATGCACGGGTGGTAGGGCTGAATACAATTAATTCTGCCGGTGTAATCAATTTGGAATTATATAAAGCTGTGAATTTGTCTGAGTTGGGATTAGACAAGACAATTTTTGAATTGGCTATTAAAGGTTTAAATAAACTTGTCTCTAGCGGGAAGTTATTGAATTCAACCATTGTTACTATTGTTGACTTTTCTCAATCCTGCAACAAGAAAAGGCTGTATGTGATTGATTTGAAAAACAAAAGGATGTTGTTCAATACCTACGTTGCCCATGGCAGAAATACAGGAACGGAGTTTGCTAAAAGTTTTTCGAATGAGGAAGGTTCTCTGAAAAGCAGCCTGGGATTTTACATAACTGCTCATCCCATAACTGGATCACATACTGGATTTTCCCTCATGATTGATGGGGTAGAGAAAGGAATTAATGACCATGCCTGCAAACGTGCCATTATTATTCATGGGGCAGATTATGTCACCGAAAATTTTATCAGGAAAAACGGGAGACTTGGCCGTAGCCTGGGCTGTCCGGCTCTTCCGCCCGATTTGAACAAGCCAATTATTGAAACCATCAAAGACGGAACATGCTTGTTCATTTACAATCCCGACAACCATTATCTTGGCAACTCCTCTCTACTTAATTAACCCATAAGTATCCGGGAAAAAGACCACTCTTTTACCTACTACCTTAGCAGGAGAGTAAACAATAAAAACGGGCACCTTATGGGGAAGAGTGATCGTTTTGGTTACGGTATTTTTTTTACTGTTCTTCAATTTTTTTATGTCAATCTCTCCGCTCAGTAAACGATCTGCAAGAACAAAAGGTTTTTCAAGTCGAACGCAGCCATGGCTCAGGAACCTATAGTCTTTTGCAAAAGCGCCCTGCCAGCTTGTGGCATGCAGAAATATACTGAATGGGTTCGCCAAATCGAATTTTATAATTCCAAGCGCGTTCCTGCTTCCGGTCCCTTGCCTGAAAAAATAGGGAAAGCTCTTTTCATCATAGGATTTCCATTTTAGTATGGATTCATCTACTACATGACCTTTTGCGTCAACTACCTCATAATTATTCTGTTCCAGATAATTTTCCTTAAGTTGAACTTTGGGTAAAATTTCTGTTACTGCAATAGAATGAGGTACATTCCAGCGAGGAAAGGTTACCACATCCGTCACATAGGATGCAATCGTTGGGGTAGGGGTCATTTTCTTTCCTACCACAGCCCGCATTTTGAGTTTCAAAAAATTATTCTGATAATAGGTAACTTCCGTTTCAGGAATATTCACTACGATGCGTTCGGGTGGATGATTAACAGAGAAATATCTCCTGTAATTCATGGCAAGCGCTATCTTTTTGAATTGAAGTGAATCCTTTGTCTTGATTGAATCATTCAAAAAATTCTTCAAAACCAGATAATCATGATCCTTGCAATCGAGTCTTGCAACCATTTCAGTGGCAGACTCATAGGTCTTTGAATTTCGCAACTGATTGATATAGATAGAGTCCCTGGTTATACTTACACCGTCGTAATCGAATTTGATATTGCCTTCCTGCAGTACTTTGATAAAATTTAATACAAGACCTGATATTTGCCTGTCACGTTGCTCTTTGTTAATACTATCCAATGACTTATTGCTTAGCAGGGCAACTCTAATCATATTGGATTGCGTTTTATTGGTTGTGATACCCCAATGACCCGCTGCTTCAATCATCAGGAGCCACTCGGTAGCTTTTTTTTGGCTTTCCACATTTGAAAACCAAAACAACTGCTGATGGTTTTGGAGATAGAAATTTTGAACGATGCTCTCTTCGGGTATAACAGTTTGTTGTGAAAAACTATTGAATACAAGACAAATAACTATAAGGAAGGTAAGTAAACACGATTTGATGACGGTAATAATTTTTCCGGCAAAGTAAGACATATGGATAGAATTTAAATATTAATCATTCTGCTTTTTATCCTCTTCGGACCGGCGTTCTTTGGGTTGCTCTTTCGGTTTTTGATTCTGAGGTTTTACTGTATTCTGTTGTTTCCTTTGGATGTTACCAGTTGGGACAGCTTTCTGGGGCTGTTGTGCTGGTTGTCCTTTATTGATGTTCTGCTGTCTTGTATTATTTTGTTGTTGTTGCTGCTGTTGTTGCTGTTGCTGCCTCTCCCTGTTGATATTTTGCTGCCTCGTATCATTCTGTTGCTGCTGCTGTTGTTGCTGCCTCTCCTTATTGATATTCTGTTGCTTCATATCATTTTGTTGTTGCTGCTGTTGCTGTCTCTCTTTGTTGATATTCTGCTGCCTCGTATCATTCTGCAGTTGCTGCTGCTGTCTCTCCTTGTTGATATTCTGCTGCCTCGTATCATTCTGTTGCTTCTGCTGTTGTTGCAACTGCCTCTCCTGATTGATATTCTGCTGCCTTGTATCATTCTGTTGTTGCTGCTTTTGTTGCCTCTCCCTGATGTCTGCCGGGGCTGTCTGCTGTGGCTGTTGAGTTGGTTGGTTCCTGTTTATATTCTGTTGCCTGGCATTATTCTGCTGTTGAGATTGGATATTTCTTTCGGAGGGGCGTTTTACATTTTCCAGATTTTCAATTCTTCTTGGAGCAGGGTTCCGGTCAGCCCTAATGTTTTTCACTATTTCCGGTCTGTACATTCTTAACTGACCATCGTTCTGGTCCCTACCCGGTCTATTGTTTTCCTGAATTGCAACCGGATTAATCCTTCTACCAGTAACTCTCTGTACATCCTCTCTTGCAGGTCCTGTAACGTAAGTAGTATGTCTGCTGTTATCAATATATGTTGTATTGATCACCGTGGAGTTTCTAATAATCATGGCGTGCTCTGACCGGTCTACAGAATAATTATGAATATCGCGTCTTTCAAAATCCCTATCCCTGACAAACATCCAATGGTCGTTGTATCTGTTGTATGGCCTGCCAAAACTAAGATAGATGCTAATGCCAGGCTCCATTGGCGACCAGCCATAATAACCATCTGCTCTTCGCCAGTTCACCCAGGAGGGACCCCATTCATTTTCGGGTACCCACAGCCATCCATAATAGTTGTCATAACTCCAGCGGCCATAATGGAAAGGTGCCCATCCCCATTCGTAATCCGATACCCAGGTCCAGCCATAGTCGGTAAGTGTCCAATATCCATCTGTTGAATAGGGGGCAAAGTCGGGTCCGACATCCGGTATCCAGACATAACCATAATCTCGATAGTCAACCCATTGTCCGTATGGACTTAAGGCATCATAGAAAACCTGAAAACTTACATTCTCCTGTTGGGCGAAAATCTGTTTCGGATTGGCTAATGCGACAATTATCAGTGTGATAACTATTGCTAATTTCTTGATATTTAATAACATGATCATAAGATTTACTTACGGGCTATCCGTAGATATTTTAATCTTATAAAGGTAGGAGGACACCCAAAGGCAATGGTTACACAATTTTGGGAAATAGTTACATCTTTCACATATTCAGTTCGAAATGCGTAATAGTTTTTTCCAATTTCAGGACAGTCTACTCCTGAGAAAAGCTTTAGCGAAAAAAAGAAGTATTTAAAAAGGGAATAATTGAAGGAAAGAAATGGTGGAATTGATTGGGTTTTAATCTTTTCTTATTATCTCCAAAAGGGTTTTAGGGTCTTGTCGATTATCCCAGAATGCAGTTCTTTGTCTGGCGGCTGTTTCAGTCCAAACTACACGTGTTTAGCAGGTTAAGCGCGGAGGTGAAGTTTTATAAGTTTCATATTTCAACCCACGATTCGGGATTGCGATACATACAAAGTACAGCCAGAACACTGATGATTTTGGTCTGTTGATCCACAATGTAGTGGACCATGTAAGGAAATTTCTTTATAATTGCCGTACGAATTGTTTTATACCGAACGGCAAATCCCGAAGGATTCCCTATTATATTATTAAGTGTTGTTTGCACGGAGATGTAAAAACGAAATCCCAAATTCGACTGATGTTTATTGTACCATTCGATTGCCTCAATAATATCAAGTCTTGCAGAAGGATTGATAATTATCTTATAAGCCATATTTTACATCGATTTCTTTTTGTACGGCATCCCATTTAAGGTAATCTCCGGCTTTATCTTCAATTCTTTGATCGAGAATAGCTTTGTGCCATAGAAGAATTTCGTTGTCATCAGAAACAGCTTCAATTTTTTTGACGAATGAAACACTATTCATTAATTCGATGAAGATGTTTTCTTTATCGTCTTGTATGGTTATTGAAAATACTTTCATCTTTCCATTAATTACAAATGTATGTTATGCAAAGATACAAGCAAAAGGGACAATTGAATGTTAATAGCTGAAATATTTGAACAAGGAAGGTCTGCTTTGATTTGAAATTGTGCCACAATAATTGTAAATTTGAATAAAAAATCAAAATGGGTCACGAAGCTATAAAATTGGAACTAATCGAATGGCTTACAAAGCTTGAAGATGGTGAAACAATAGACTACCTTAAAATTGTAAAAGATTCGAACGCTTCACATGATGATTGGTGGCAGGATTTGACAGGTGAACAAAAGTCCGGAATTGAACGTGGATTAAAAGATATTGATGCCGGTAGGGTTACACCGCATGACAATGTAAAACTGAGGTATGGCCTCTGATTACAAGATTTTTTGGACTGATGAAGCAATAAATAATCTTGAAGATACCTTAGATTATTTAAACAATAGGTGGACTCAACGTGAGATAGATAATTTTAAACGACGATTATCTAAGCAAATTGGTCTAATTCAACAGAGCCCTGGTCTTTTCCCAATTTCTCAATATAATTCCAGATTACGGAAAGCTGTTTTAAGTAAGCAGACAACAATTTTCTATGAAGTAACCGGACAAATAATTTACTTGGTATATTTTTTCAACAATAAACAAGATATCGAAAAAATTAAATAGTATTTACATGAACAGAACTCAGGGTACAATATTTATTGTTTTATGAGATTCTAATTTTTCCAACGTTTTTTGTGTTGAAGATAGATCTTAGCTTCATCTGGAGTTCCGAGTAATATGGCTATCCATCGTGTTTTCTCGCTTTGTTCCATAATAATCTTAATGGTCATGGTAAAGGGAACCGAAAGAAACATACCTACCGGACCTAAAATGTATCCCCAAAAAAGTAGAGAAAGCAATACAACCAATGCTGAAAGCCCCATGCCTCTTCCCAATAATTTGGGCTCAATAAAGTTGCCCAGTACATTGTGGATAATCACAAATGAACCCAATGTCCAGGCTGCTCCACCTACTCCAAGTTGGATCAAGGCAAAGAGAACCGCCGGAATGGTCGCGAAAATGGATCCAATGTTTGGGATATAATTCATCAATCCAGCCACAGTTGCCCATAGGAGAGGGTAGTCAACACCAATGATCAGCAATGCAATGTAAATAAGAACGCCATTGGTTAAACATACCAGTGTTTTTATGACAAGATAGTGGCGTGTATTTCTTGTAATGGTTGATAGATAAGAAATTGATTGATTTGATAAACCCAGGACAGCTTTAGCTTTGACAGTAAAACTGCTGAATTCCATGAGCATGAATAAAATGACAAGAAATATCAGTAAGGCATTTCCTATCAATTTTAGTAGTTCCTTCAATGCCCCAGAGGTGAACTCGAATATCTTTGCCGACTGAATAATTTCAGATAGCTTTTCCTTTGGAATATTTAAACCGTGATCATTTAAAAACTGAATAATGGAGTTGAAAATACCGACAAGCAATGATTCATATTTTGTAACACTGCTTAAAAAAAATGACAAGGTTCCCCCAATCAGGATGGTAAATCCGAAGAACACTAAAACCAATCCCATGGCGACAACAATCAGCGCTAGCCACCTTGGTATTCGCTTTTTCTCAAGCCAGGTAATAGGTTGAACACAAATGATGCTTATAAAAAGTGCGAGTAAAACAGGGGTAATGATCGACCTTGCAATATATGCCCCTGCAAAAATGATAATTAGCGCGGCCACCTTCATTACCGGTGAACTCTTTATCGGGACAGCATTCCTGGGGTTCATTTTATTATTGTTTTAGAACGGATATCCAATCGCCACATTCAAAACCAGGTTATCTTTTCTCCACGCCGAA
>JALOCD010000072.1 GCA_023228025.1 Prolixibacteraceae bacterium
TTCAGCGCTTCTTCCACTGAAATATTTCTAAAAATTCTGCCTTCCCCAACGTGGCGCTCCGGAACTGAGTCGGCTAAAGAACCCCATAATTGGTCAACTATTGTTCTCAAATTCGCATCAGCATTGGGATAATCGGCCAGACCGGGAGTTGCTAACGGTGGTTCACCCAGTACTGAAGCTCCCTGAAGTACCATATCCCTTATCCGGCTTAATTGAACTACGGTCATAGTTCCGGTATGCGTCAACACGAGCAGGGAGTGTTTGTTCCCAGCACCATCAACCAATTGACCATCTTCCACTTTTACTTTTTTAAAGGCGTCGGGACTGCAGGCATCATAATCGTAACCGGTAAGCTTTAAAGTTTTAAACCGGTAAATGGGTTCTTCCGGTTGAAGGTTCAGTACATCTGACACGAAGGTTCCCTGCCGTAACAGGTACTGGCAGCGGGAGAGATAGGTATGCCAGGGCAGCGAATAATCCCACCAGGTTTGGGTACGTTCGTAATGCAGTCCGAAAGGGCCCATCGACATGCCCGGTTTTCGCTCCATCCAGGGTTGCATGGCATACCGGTGGAAAACGAATTTGTTTACCCCATCGCAGAAAAACCGATCGCCAATGGCCTTGATATTAGCTGGATGCAACAACCATTTCTCCTCTTCGGCACAGGTGAAGCTCTCTGCTCCGGCAATTGGCCGGTTGTTGAGGTGGACTGCCGATGATACTCCTTTCACTTTGTCTGAATACCAGTCCCCATTGTTTCGCGCCCAGAATTCGCTCATCGGTTCGTCAGCATAATTGGCTGCGTCCAGGTCACTTCCAATGGTGTTGTAAGGTTCCATCGAAAACAGAAGCCCATGTTCGTGACAAAGTCTTTGCATCTCTGCTACATAATTCTCCACCATCAGTTCAGAGATGGTTTTGCGCAGGTCCCACAAAAAACGCTCTGTTATCTGCAAATTGTCCAGGACCCTGTCCCTGAGAACAGGCAGGTATGGAAGTAAATCGTATCCCCTTCTTTTTTTGAATTCATCTCGCATGTTGGCGGTCCAGTTTTGTGCCCCAACCTCCCAACTATCAATGTGCGAGGCTACCAGGGTCTTGCCAACATTCTTCCCCGACAATTTCACCAATTTTTCCATCATCCCTGCAAAATTCCGGCGAATGCCCTCTTTGCTCAGCTTGTCGCATTCAGGGCCCTCACCTCCCGAGGCGCCTGGTTTGTTGACAGCTCCTGTATAAGTATGGCCGAACCGCAAGATGGTCCATTTGCCTCCCGGGGCTTCCCATTTTAAGTGGCCGGAATGGTCTGTAAATTTAGATATGTCGATTACTTTATCCAGTGGTATAGCAACATTGTCTGGTGTTGGAACATCCGGCCTTGCAAACTGGTGGAAGATGCCGCTTTTTGCAAAAACGGCTTTCATGGCGAGATTTTCGATTTTATAACCGGAGCTGTTCACCTGGTCCTGAACTGCCAGCGTGGCAATGTCGCGGTAAAAATCTCCCTTTGAGGGTGGTTGCGACAAAGATAGTTCTACCATTCTGCCTCCAATCACGGTAGTTTCGCTACTGACCACTGTTTGCATGGCATATTCTGGGGTAATCCAGGGGCCGCCACTACCTGTCCAGCCAGCATCGTTGGCCATATTAATTTCCAATCCCAACCTTTTGGCTTCACTAACGGAAAACAGGAAAAGCTCCTTCCATTGCTCATCCATAAATTTCACAGGTCCTTCCGGGGTACCATCGCCAATGACTTTAAGATCGATGTCCATGATCAGGACACCACCAATTCCCACCCGTTTCATGGCTTCCAGGTCGGCAGTGATTCCTTTTTGAGTAACATTATTATTTATCCAGAACCAATATACCCAGGGGCGGGCGCTGTTGGGTGGATTTAAGAACTCCTTTTTCACCGAAAGAAGGGGATACGCTGGAGGCACTATTTCACTTGCCTCCAATCCGGTAAAAAAATGCGCCAGCATAAATGCGAACAATATGGAGAGAATATCTATTTTTCGCATATTACCTTATGCCATAAACGATTCTAAAGTGATAACCGTAAACAGCAAACTGTATGGCATCCTTTATCAATAATGGTTTCTTAAATAGGGTCCACACCATCAACTTCCAGAATTCGCCTCTTCCCTTGTTGACAATGCCAATAATGTAGACAGTTTTAAATAAGCTTTTGAACAATGAAAACCTTACCCTCCTTTTAATTGCATATAATTGCTGATAATTTTGCAGGAACTGCCGAACCCTTTTGTAATAGGGTTTTATCGAATAGATGTTTCGAATAAGCAAGTTGTATCCGTCCAAAAGATCTTTGGGGTTCATTTTAGGGATGAAATTGATGGAGGCATCCGTATTGTTGCCGCTCGATTCTTTGATGATCCGGTCCTCTCCCACCATGCGTTTGTACAGTGTGGTATTTTTGGGTGCATGCAAAATGCCAACCATAGCCGAAACAATTCCACTTTGCTGAATAAAATCAAGTTGCTTTTGAAAAACGGTGGAGGTATCCGTATCGAAACCAACAATAAATCCGCCGGAAACCGACATTCCTGCTTTTTGAATTTTTTTCACGCACTGAAGCAAATCCCTGTTTTTATTCTGTCCCTTGTTGCAATCCTGAAGGGATACTTCATCGGGAGTTTCAATGCCAATGAAAGTGGAGGTAAAACCAGTGGCGACCATCATCGACAACAGTTCGTCATCATCGGCCAGGTTGATGGAGGTTTGTGTCTCAAAGGTGAAAGGGAAATGGTGGGCCTTCATCCATTCCAACATTGCCGGAAGAAGGCTTGATTTGATTTCATGCTTGTTCCCGATAAAATTATCATCCACCACCAGGACCGGACCACGCCAGTTGAGGTTATACAGCGATTCCAGCTCTGCCAGAATCTGATTCGTTTTTTTCATCCGCACTTTATGACCCAACAATGTGGTTATCTCACAAAAATCGCAGGAAAAAGGACATCCCCTGGTAACCTGAATGTTCATCACAACGTAGTCTTTCCTGGAAAGCAAACTGTAATCGGGAACAGGAGTAGCGGATAAATCTGCAAATTCATCAGTCCTGTAAATTCTTTCAGGGGAGTTTCCGGATGCTAAATCCCTCAGAAACGGAGGCAGCGTAATCTCAGCTTCGTTCAGGATAAAATGATCTATTTGAGGATAATTATCATAATCCTGCGTAAAAAGAGGCCCGCCGGCCACCATTTTGGTTTTGTACTTCAGGCACTCCCGAATAACGTCATTCACCGATTCCTTTTGAATGGACATCGCGCTGATAAAAACATAATCGGCCCAAACAACATCTCCTGACTTGAGTGTGGTAATATTCAGGTCGACCACTTTTTTATGCCACTCTTTTGGAAGCATGGCGGCTATGGTTATCAATCCCAGAGGGGGAACTGTCGCTTTTTTGGAAATAAAGCGCATAGCATGCTTGAAGCTCCAGAACGAATCCGGATACTTCGGATAAACCATTAAAATGTTCATTTTCTTTCAATTAAAAAACAATCAAAAGTTACAAACAACATTTGTGAAAAAGTTATATAATTTTCACAAAAACTTATATAATTCACACCCTGTCTATGAATAGGATAAATTTATTCTGTAATCAATTATACACAACAAATATGTTCCCATCATAAATCCCGGGTTTTGATTATTCGAAAAGAAAATCCGACATTTAACAATACGAGTGACTCGAAACTTAATCTGATCTTTAGGATATTCTTGATATTTAGGCTGACAGGAATCGATAGAATCATTTACATGCATCTAATTGTTCTGAAATTCAAATATTTATCACAAAAGAAAAATTTATAAAAAACTAGTTGCAGAATTTATCGGAACCATGTGGTTGGTTTTGGGAGGATGCGGAAGCGCCGTTTTAGCAGCGGCCTGAAAAGGCAAAATAAATGCATAAAAAAGGAGGCAATCACCTCCTTTTTTGCACAATTTCATGCCTGCTTAATTTAACCCAAGTTCATTCAACTGCCTGACAGTAAGCGGAGCCCCTACTTCAATCGTAGTGCTTTTTCTTACTCCAGCGTGGTGGTTGAAGTGTTGATGTCTTGCATTTGCTTCAATCCCTAACATGACGACCATCCCAATAACGAAAAGTGACAACCCTTTGAAAAAATTCTTTGCTTTCATCTGTTTTAATTTTGGTTTTTAATTGTCAGATGGAATACCCATCCGCCAGCTGGCGGATCATTTCCCGCTTTTGTGAAAATTTCCTGATGGGTATTTCATAATCTTATAATTTAAAATTGTTTATAGTAAAATTCATACTCAAATGTAATATGGGCTCCCTGATGTCACAAATACAATAGACGGGTTAAACTATTTTATAGACAAATCGTTGGATTTTATCGAAGTATGCTAATAGTCTTGCTGAAATAATAAGGAACATCGCAGGTTTTTTATAACTTAGACCAACCAAATTTCAATCATATTTATGGATAATCAACCCACCAGGGCAGAGGCATTTGCCCTCTTGTGCGAATACAACAAACAGGATAGCCTGATCCGTCATGGATTGGCCGTGGAGGCAGTCATGCGCCATTTCGCCGAAAAGGCCGGTGAGGATATCGAGAAATGGGGTGTCATTGGATTGTGCCACGACCTCGATTACGAAAAATATCCCGATCAGCACTGCACCATGACCCGAAAAATCCTTGAAGAAAAAGGGTGGCCTGATAATTATAACCATGCCATCGTCAGTCATGGGTGGGGACTCTGTTCCGACGTCGAACCCATCGAGGAGATGGAGAAGGTTCTTTTCGCAACCGATGAACTCACCGGATTAATCATCGCCTGCGTCTACGTGCGGCCCTCAAAAAGCATCCTCGACCTCACCACAAAATCGGTCATGAAGAAATGGAATACACGGGCTTTTGCTGCAGGCGCCAACCGCGAAGTGATAGCCAAAGGCGCCGAAATGCTGGGAAAAACCGTCGAAGAACTCGTGGATGAAACCATTCTTGGCATGCAAAAGGCGGCAGATGTGATCGGGTTGAGAGGGGAGATTCTTTGATGAGTCGCTTTTGTGTTACTGCGCTGGCTGCGCTGGTGCGGATTTGCAATCCGCGCCCCACAGATAATGGATTTGAAATCCATACACGCCAAACAAAAACAATATTTACCAAACTATCCTCGGTGATGGTATACAGAAGGTATTGTTAATGAGAAAAAGCAGATTACAAATCTGCAGCTTGCGGGGCGCGGATTACAAATCCGCACCAGCTTGGTGACTGTATTAAAAATGCACAGCCAATATTGTGGAACATGTAATGAAATGATCCCTGATTAGACAAATTGTTAAGTATATTTGAAGTATAAAACCTTAAAAAACCTCTGCCATGATTTGGATTATTCCTGTAGTTATCGTATTGATTATCTTTTGGCTGATTGGTATTTACAACAGTCTGGTACGGCTTCGCAACACGAGGCAAAACGCTTTTGCAGATATCGATGTGCAACTGAAACAACGGCACGACCTTGTCCCACAACTCGTTGAAACTGTAAAAGGTTACGCCACACACGAAAGGGAGTTGCTGACCCGGATCACAGAGGCCCGTACTGCCGCCATGGGTGCCACCACCATCGATGAAAAAATCAAAACTGAAACCCAACTTTCGGCTGCGTTACAAGGGCTGAAAATTTCGGTCGAAGCATATCCCGACCTGAAAGCCAACCAAAACTTCCTGCAACTTCAGGAAGAGCTAAGCGACATCGAAAACAAACTGGCAGCAGCCCGAAGGTATTTCAACGCGGCTACTACCGAATACAACACTGGAATAGAAACCTTCCCGTCCAACCTGATCGCCAACAGTTTCGGATTCCATCGCGAGACACTTTTCGATCTTGGACAGGAGCGGGCATCCTTTGAGGAAGCACCCAAGATCAGCTTCAATTAATGACTTACGTCGGAATACAGACACAAATCAGGAGAAACAACTTCAACAGTGTTCTCCTGATTATTGCTTTCCCAATCGTCTTACTCGGGATGGTGTATGCGATCATCTTCTTTGCCCGGCAGAAGAGTGATCCACAGCTTATCAATGAGACATTTGTCAATGTCGTGCCTTTTGTCATCATTGCCACCACCATTTGGTTCCTGATTGCCTGGGCCTCGCACAACGCGTTGATCAGGATGGCCACCGGAGCCAAACCGCTGGAACGTATTGAAAACAAACGGGTTTACAACCTGGTCGAGAATCTTTGTATCTCGAAAGGGATGAGAGTTCCGCATATCTTCATCATCGAGGACGAATCCCTCAACGCCTTTGCCAGCGGCATCAGCGAGCGCACCTTTTCCGTCACCCTTTCGCGCGGGATCATCGACAAACTGGAGGATGACGAACTCGAAGGGGTGATCGCGCACGAACTTTCCCATATCCGTAACCGGGATGTCAGGCTGATGATCGTCTCGATCATCTTTGTCGGAATTTTTGCCTTCGTAGCCGAAATGGCCTTCAGGAGCATCCGTTTCGGGGCCTTGTCGAGAGGCAAAAAAGATTCGGGCATAGTAATTCTGGTTGTCATTGTTGTCTCCGCCATCTGCTACCTGATCGCCCTGCTGCTCCGTTTCGGCGTATCCAGATCGCGCGAGTACATGGCCGATGCCGGAGCCGCCGAAATGACCAGGAAACCCTACGCGCTGGCCAGCGCCTTGCGGAAAATCAGCAGTGATCCTCTGATCGAAGCGGTTGAAAACCGCGATGTCGCCCAGCTCTTCATCGAAAACCCTCAACCGGAAGAGAAGAAATTCTCCTTCAGCAACCTCTTCTCCACCCACCCACCGATCCAGAAAAGGATTGAGCTGCTGGACCAGTTCGCGTAAGAAGTGGAAAGTTGAGAGTGGAGAGTGGAAATCTGAAAGTTGAAAGTGGAGAGGAGAAATGGCGAAACGGAGAAGGTGAGAGGGAAACCATCTTGTTTCAATTTTGGTATAACTATTATCTTTAAAATACACTCCCATGAGATATCTGATTGTTCTTGTTTTCCTGCTTGTGCTAAAAAGTGTTCAGGCACAAAGCGTTGAACCCTATTTTCTGTCGAGCCCTTCTCTTACACCGGACGGGAAGACACTAATTTTCAGTTTTGAAGGGGATATCTGGAAAGCGTCTGTCAAAGATGGTGTTGCCACCAGGTTAACGGCCATGCAAGGTTACGAAAATGGTGCAAAGGTATCGCCCGATGGGAAATGGATTGCCTTCACCGGCAGGCAATACAACAACAGCGATGTTTACATCATGCCCGCAGAGGGTGGTGAGGTAAGGCAACTTACTTTCCACAGCGGTTCTGACGAGGTGAGCAGTTGGAGTTGGGACAGCAAATACATCTACTTCTCAAGCAACAGGGCCGGACAGGTATCCGGGTACAAAGTAGGTACCGAGGGTGGCACACCTACCCGTATATTTGGAGATAATTTCTTCCAGAACGATCACAACCTGGTGGAACATCCGGTTACGCGCGAAATATTTTTCAATGATACCTGGGAAAGCAGCAACCAGGTTCAGCGCAAGCGGTACAAGGGACCTTATAACCCCGACATACAATCCTACAATCCTGTTACCAAAAAGTATATCAAACACACCGTCTGGAAAGGAAAAGATTTCGGGGCAACGATCGACAAGAACGGGAACATCTATTTTATTTCAGATGAGGGGAATGATGAATACAACCTTTACACGCTTGCGAATGGAAAGAAAACCGCACTTACCCAGTTTCCTACCTCTATCAAAACCCCATTTGTCAATGCCGAAGGGGGGAAGGTAGTTTTTGAAAAGGAATACCAGATCTGGTTCTACGATGTACTTAGCAACAAGGCTGAAAAAGTAAATATCAACATCTTCCGGAACAATACCCTAACAAAAGACAAGGATTTTGACGTCAAAGGGAAGATAACCGCCTTCGATGTATCGCCCGACGGCAAGAAAATGAGTTTCGTAAGCCGGGGAGAATTGTTCGTATGTGATGTGGAAGGAAAATTCATCAGGCACCTCAATGAAGCCAATACCGAGCGGGTGAAGGAGGTCAGGTGGATGGCGGATAACCGGACTTTGCTATACAGCCAGACGACAAAAGGATACAGCAATCTGTTCATGATCGCTGCCGACAAGGACACCGCACCCAAACAAATAACCAACGAGGATCGGAACTGCAGGGGAATTGCGCTGAACAAGAGCAGGACAAAAGCGGTGTTTCTAAGCGGTAGGGATGAGGTGAAATTGCTCGATACAAAATCGCTGAAGGTAAAAACCATTGCCAGGCAAGAGTTATGGGGATTTCAAAACAGTGCGCCCGGGTTTTCCCCCAATGACCAATACATCGTTTTTACCGGCAAAAGAAATTTTGAAGAAGATATCTACGTTTACAACATCAAGGACAGTACCACTACGAATATCACCAATACGGATATCACCGAATCGGATCCGATATGGTCGCCCGATGGCAAGTATATCTTTTTCACCTCCCAACGACTGAAGCCCTCCTACCCTTTCGGGATGTCCAATTCAAAAGTGTATGCCATTCCCCTCGAGAAAATTGACGACCCTTTCAGGATTGACAAGTTCAATGAACTGTTCGCGGAGGAGAAGAAAGACAGTGCAAAGAAAGACACGGTAAAGAAAAAGGAGCTGGCAGATATCAAACCCATCACAATCGACATGGACCGGATCATGGAAAGGGTTGGGCAGATTAGCCCTAATTTTGGCACCCAATCCCTTCAATTCGTAACCGGGAAAAAAGATAAGAAGACTGTCCTTTACATCAGCGACCATGCCGAGGGGAAAAACGCCTTGTGGAAAACCGTGATTGAACCCTTCGAAACCAACAAGACAGAGAAGATTGCCGGAACTGATGGTTCATACGGTTTTGACATGGTTGAAGCGGGCGACAAGATGTTCGTACTCTTCGGTGGCAACATCTTCAAACTGAACCTTGAGGGGAACAAGGTCGAGGCAATCAGTCTCAGCAGCACCTTCAGGAGAAATCTGTCCAATGAGTTCGCACAGATGTTTCAGGAAGCCTGGGCACAGATGAACGAAAACTATTACGACTCCAGATTTCATGGCGCCGACTGGGCCAAAACAAAATCCCAGTACCAACATTATGTCCCCTTTTGTACAAACCGTGCCGACTTCCGGATCCTGCTGAACGACATGCTGGGCGAACTGAACTCCTCGCACCAGGGTTTCAGCACTTTTGGGGATGATGAAAACATTGCCCTGACCAACCAAACCATGGAGACAGGAATTGTTTTTGAAAACCACGATCCGCTCAGGATCAAATACCTGCTTAGCCGTAGCGCTACCGATAAAAAGTCGGTCGACCTGAAGCCCGGAGATGTACTGGTGAAGGTAAATGACAAAACGGTGAATGCTGCGGTCGACAGGAACTATTACTTTACCTCACCCTCCATCGACAAGGAGTTGAAACTTACTGTCAGAAGGGATGGGAAGCTTGTTACCACGAAACTCCATCCCCAATCCAGTGTGGGATCCAACCTGTACGACGAATGGATCGACAACAACCGGAAACGGGTGGATGAAAAAAGCAAGGGACGAATTGCCTATGGCTACATGAAAAACATGGGACAGGGCGAGTTGGAGAAATTTATCATCGATATGACGCAGGAGCTGAACAAAAAGGATGCCCTGATCTTCGACCTCCGTTACAATACGGGTGGCAATGTGCACAACGAAGTGTTGAACTTCCTCTCCCAGAAGCACTACTTGAACTGGCAGTATCGGGAAGGAGGATTGAGTCCGCAACCCAATTTTGCACCGGCCGACAAGCCCATTGTCCTGCTGGTGAACGAGCAGTCTCTGAGCGATGCTGAAATGACCGCCCAGGGATTTAAGGCACTGAAACTGGGAAAGATTGTCGGAAATGAGACCTACCACTGGATCATCTTTACTAGTGGGGTTGGATTGGTTGACGGCTCCTTCGTACGCATGCCAGCTTGGGGCTGCTACACCCTCGACGGCAAAGACCTCGAAAAAACGGGCGTCAAACCCGATATCCTGATCATCAACAATTTCGAAGACAAGATCAACAAGAGAGACCCTCAACTCGACAAGGCAATTGATCTGATATTGAAACAGCTGAAATAGTAAGTAAAAATCTGGCCGGTACCGAAATGATTATAACTTTTTAATATTGTATGATGTAATAGCCCGGTTTAACCTGGCAATCATTTCGACATCCAATCAATTAATTAAAATTGAACTTATGGCTGGAATTCTGATCGTTGACAAAGATGCTGACCGGATTAACTTCTTGACCGAAAGTATCCGATCCAGCTTACCCAATGTGAGGGTGAACATTGTATCGGAGCCGCAAACCTCCAAACGGCAAGCCATTCAACTTGACCCTGATGCAATTATTTTATGTGAATTAGAAGATTTCACCGGTCGGGTTCAGTTTTGCATTCAAATAAAAGCGGATGCCCGGCTACGGGATATACCGGTTATTTTTTTGACCAACAACCAAGACACAAAAGAAACCCGCCTCAATGCTTTGGATGCGGGAGCTGATGCCTTGCTAACCTACCCTCCCGACGAAATAGTGATTGGGAGCATTCTTAAGTCCATGATAAAGTTAAGGATGGGGAATCGGTCACTCAGAATATCAGCCAACATGGTGAAGGCGGATGTTGGCAAAAAAATGCCGATCAACCTTGCACTAAAACAGAATAGAAATATCATCCAGAACCTGATTGAGTATATTCCCCAGCGCATTTTCCTCAAAGATCTTAACTCGGTGTACATCTTGTGCAATGAAAACTATGCCAAAGATTTGGGGATTGCGCCTGAAGAAATTGCCGGGAAGAGCGACTTTGATTTTCATTCCGCTGAATTGGCGGTCAAATATAGAAATGATGATGAGGAGGTAATTCGTACGGGCCAATGTAAAATCATTGATGAGCCCTATTTGGTGAATGGACAAGAGAGATGGGTACATGTCACCAAAGTCCCGTATTGCGACGAAACGAATAACATATCTGGTGTGTTGGGTATTTTTGAAGACATTTCCGAAAATCACAGAGCCAAAGAACAACTTCTCAGAAATGAAGAGAAATACCGCTCCATTTTTGAAAATGTACAAGATGTGTATTACGAAATTGATATTGCAGGCAACATCCTGGAATTGAGCCCTTCAATCGAAATCTTGTCAAAGGGCCTTTACCGGCGAACAGACCTGATTGGCAAGAATATTGATGAGTTTTATTTGCAACGGGACGACAGGACCGCATTGTTGGAAAAATTGTATAAATCCGGAAATGTTACCGATTACGAAATCCCATTTGTCAACAAGGATGGAGAGGCAATCCATACTTCAATTTCATCCAAGGTTCAAATGGATTCACAGGGAAAGCCACAAAAAATAGTTGGAACCATTCGTGATATTTCTGTGAGGAAAAAGATGGAAGCCGACTTGTTGTTTTCCAATGATATGTTTTCCAAAATTTTTTCCCTTGCACCAGTAGCAATCAGCATCAACGAACTGACGACGGAAAATAACCGGTTTATTGATTGTAACAATGCTTTTTCCGAACAGACAGGCTACATGGCAAATGAAGTCATCGAATCAAAACCTTCGGAGATCGTTTTATTTACCTTTCCCGAAGAGCGTGCAGAAGTATTCAGGAGGGTTGCGAAAGATGGAAAATTGAGCCGTTTTGAACACTCCTACCAGACAAAATATGGGGAAACCCGGATTGGTTTATTAAGCCTTGAGACTTTCAATATTGGAGATAAGACCTATGCAATTACCACCAACTTCGATATTACCGACCGTAAAAAGATTGATGTCAGGCTAGAGAAAACCTACAGGTTATTCAATGTAATCAGTTTGGTCAATCAAACAATCGTCCATCTGAAAGATAAGGACAAGCTTCTGTACGAGGTTTGTCGCATCGCAGTTGAGGCAGGAAAATTTCGCATGGCATGGATCGGATTGATCGATAAAAATGACTTGGTAATTAAGCCGTTTGTTTTTGCCGGATTTGAAGATGGATATCTTTCTGCAATAAGACAGATTACATTGAACAATGCTCCTGAAGGATTCGGCCCTACAGGAAAAGCAATCCGGGAAGGGAGATATTTCACCTGTACCGATTTTGAAAATGATCCCAATGTGACAATCTGGAAAGACGAGGCCTTAAGACGGGGTTACCGATCATCTATTTCTTTACCAATCCAAACGTTTGGTGAGATTATTGGCGCTTTTACCCTCTACGCTTCCACTCCTGATTTCTTCGATCAGGAGGAAATAGGGTTGCTTGCAAAGGTGGCCAACGACATCAGTTTTGCCCTCGAAACCAATGAGATGGAAAAATTGCACCAGAAAGCTGTTACAGCGCTGGCCGAAAACGAACAAAAATATAGAAAACTGACCGAAAACATGAAAGATGTGGTTTGGATCGTTGATCCTGAAACCATGAAGTTCCTGTACGTCAGCCCATCTGTAGTAAAACAATGTGGCTTTGCCGTTGAAGAGGTAATGGCAGCGCCTCTTTTTGAGACAATTAAAAATGAACTTAAAGTAGAAATACTTGCCCTGTTTAAGAAACGTTTATCGAACTTTATACAAGGAGAAATTACCGGCGACACCTATTTTACGGATGAAGTCGAACAACCATGCAAGAATGGTACAACCATTATATCTGAGGTAGTCTCCTATTTCCTGGTTAATGAGCAGACTGGCCAAATTGAAATTCATGGCGTAACCAGGGATATCACCGAACAGAAGCAGTTGCTCGACGACCTGATTAATGCCAAAGAAAAAGCAGAAGAAAGTGACCGGTTAAAATCTGCTTTTCTTGCGAACATGAGCCATGAAATCCGCACACCAATGAACGGGATACTTGGATTTACCGAGTTACTGAAAGAACCAAACCTCACCGGGAATGACCAGCAGTTCTATATCCGGGTTATAGAAGAGAGTGGGGCCAGAATGCTGAACCTGATGAACGATATTATTGATATTTCCATCATTGAGTCAGGGGAAATAAAAATCAGGACAACCTCTTGTGATGTGAGGAAAAAGTTTGAATATATCTTTGATTTTTTCAGCAATGATGCAAAACAAAAAGGTTTAACCTTACTCATCAACCAATCATTGTCATCCAATGATTGCCTCATCCAGACAGATGTTCCAAAATTGGAGGCCATCCTGATCAATTTAGTCAAGAATGCCATCAAGTTTACCCCAAAAGGGACCATCGAATTTGGATGCAAAAAACTGAATCAATCTTTTCAGTTTTTTGTCAGGGACAGCGGAGTCGGCATAGATAAGGCCCATCAGGAGCTCATTTTCGACCGCTTCAGACAGGCAAGCGAATCACTAAGCAGGTCATATGAAGGGGCCGGTTTAGGCTTGTCAATCTCCAAGGCCTATGTAGAAGTTTTGGGAGGGACTATTTGGGTGGAGAGTGAGATAGGAAAAGGTTCTACCTTCTATTTCACTTTGCCTGACAATTGGGAGGTGGCCGATAGAATTGAAGATCGGGTCCCTATCCTAACCGATAAAAGCATGGCCTCCCCTTCGGTCATTAAAATTTTAATTGCAGAGGACAATGATATTTCAATGAATTACATGGAGCTAATCGCCGGCAAGTTCAGCAGTAAGATATACAAGGCAATTACCGGTGTGGAGGCAGTGGAAATATTCCGAGCTAATCCGGATATCAACTTAATACTCATGGATCTAAAAATGCCGGTCATGGATGGTTACGAAGCAACCCGCCAGATCCGTATTATGGACAAAGAGGTTGTAATCATTGCCCAATCGGCCTATTCGATGGTGGGCGACAATGAGAAGGCAATAGATGCAGGATGTACTGATTACATCAACAAACCTATCAGCAAAGATGAGCTGTTTGCAAAGGTCAAATACTACGCAGGACTTTGAACATGGAGCCATTACGTAATTGATAAATAAGCTCTCGGGCTCAAATTTCTATTCCATAAAGTGAATATTCATTGTCCTTTTTACTGACTTGAATTTGCTCTCTATGCCCTGCAAACCGGAGATTTGTAATCTTCTTATGATTGAACAAATCTGATGGAATATTTCTGGCCGGAGCAGAAATGAATATAACTTTTTAATATTGCATCTTGAAATTGAACGGAAAAGTATGATTAGTTACGAAACACCTTACCGGGTATGTTATGCGGATACCGACCGCATGGGGATTATGTATTACGGGAATTATCCCCGGTTGTATGAGATTGGAAGAACCGATATGATCAGAACGATCTGGAGATCCTACCGGGAAGTAGAGGAGAGCGGTATTATCCTCCCTGTCAGGCTGCTCCATGCCGTTTACCACCAACCGGCCAACTACGACGAACTGCTTACGATCAGGACCATCATCAAAGAGATCCCCAAAGTAAAATTCAGGATCATTTCTGAAATATATAACGAGAAGATGGAATTGATCAACGAAGGGGAGGTCACGCTTGCATTTATGGACGCGGCAACCGGAAAACCAAGAAGAGCGCCGGAGGAGTTTACGGATATTCTTGAAAGAACGGGTAAATTTGGATGAAGAAGTTTTGGCGTTAAGGGAGTACGCTGGTTTGGATTTGTAATAGCATCACCTGATTGAGTTATTGGAAAATATTTGAATAATTTTTCACTTTAGTGGAAAATATTTTCCGATAAACCTCCTTTTCTCGTATTTACTGGAAATTATTTTCCCGTGCTGGTGCGGGATTTTGGAGTTGGCCTACGTTTGGTGAAGCCAACCATACCTCTTAATTAAGTTTTTGGCCAAAAACTTAATTACGCATGAGCGTTAGTAAACATTTGATGCTTTTTAATAAATAGGGATCGGTCTTGTTTAAAAAATAAGGGAATTCAGGTATTCAAGAAACCCAGGAGCTTTTAAAGTCGCTCACTTTTTAACAAATTCGCTGGTGCGGATTTGCAATCCGCACCCCGCAGATAATGGATTTGAAATCCATACACGCCAACCAAAAACAATATTTACCGATCTATCCTCTGGGCCTGTAAATAAAAGGTTTTGTTAATGAGAAAAAGCAGATTACAAATCTGCTGCCTGCGGGGCGCGGATTACAAATCCGCACCAGCAAGGGAAACCCCATTTTTTTCCAAAAACGAATCCTGAGCAATAAAAATTCGTTTAACATTTAAGCAAGCTGCCAATATTTTGCTATTTAATATCAGTTCGTTGCTTTTTCCCATCTTTCATTTCACAGGCAATGACTGAATATTAAATTTCCAGTTTGTATCATTCAATAAATTAAAAGATAATGTATACGGTTGAAACAGTCTATTTTGGCGAATTGAGAACAAAAGCCATTCATGCACGCTAAGGTACTGAATTAATCACTGACACAACCATTGATAACACCGATGGAACATCAAATTACACAATAACAGATTAAAAAATGCAAAATATATTTGGAGAACCATTAAAATCGTGCTGCACAAAACCAATAACCGGATTTTACAGGGACGGATTTTGCAGAACAAATGAAGAAGATGATGGAAAACATGTCGTCTGTGTCATTGTTACATCCGAATTTCTTCAATATTCAAAAAGTAAAGGAAACGACTTAACAACACCACGGCCTGAATATAGTTTTCCGGGATTACAACCCGGTGATAAATGGTGCTTGTGTGCATTAAGATGGAAAGAAGCTTTTGAAGCAGGTTTTGCCCCAAAAGTGGTATTAGAGGCAACCGATGAAAGCGCATTGGATTACGTTAATATAGATGACCTTATCATTCACGCAGAAAAGACCAATGCTTAATCTGGAATATTCTTACTTATCCCTTCCCGGTAAGTTCTATCAACTTGTAAAACCTGCTCCATTCAGCAAACCTGAAATAGTGCTGCTTAATGAGGCATTGTTGGAAGAACTTAATATTCCATTTACAAATCAACAGGATCTTATTTCTTTTTTATTGGGAAATGAATCCGATTGCAAAACTTCTTCTTTTGCCCAGGCTTATGCAGGTCACCAATTCGGAAATTTTACAAATTTGGGTGATGGAAGAGCCATTGTGATGGGTGAATATATCACATCTTTAAACAAACGATTTGACATTCAACTCAAGGGAAGCGGAAGAACTTTCTATTCAAGGGGTGGAGATGGGAAGGCTACTTTAAAAGCAATGCTAAGAGAGTATCTGATAAGTGAAGCAATGCAACACCTGAATATACCTACTTCCAGGAGTTTGCTGGTGGTAAAAACAGGAGAATTGGTTCAACGCGAAAAGGAACATGATGGAGCCGTTTTAGCAAGAGTCATGAAGAGTCATATCAGAATAGGAACTTTTGAATATGCAAGGCATTCAGGAACAACCGAAGATTTACGGGCAATCAACGATTATACCATCAATCGCTTGTATCCTGAAATTAAACATGAGGGGAGTCCGGCACTAAGTTTACTAAAAAAAGTGATGACCGTTCAAATTGATTTGGTAGTGAATTGGATGCGTGTTGGTTTTATTCACGGCGTAATGAATACGGATAATGTATCCATCAGCGGCGAAACATTTGATTATGGCCCATGTGCTTTCATGAACGTCTATCACCCTGATACCGTTTATAGCTCAATAGACACAACCGGGCGATATGCCTTTGGAAACCAACCCAACATGATCAAATGGAATATTGCCAGATTGGCCGAAGCCTTGTTGCCTGTCATACATCCTGAACCTTCAACTGCATTACAATTAGCCCAAGCCTGCATAGATCAATTTGATAACATATGGGTTGAAAAATATTATGAAATGATGCTTTTAAAATTAGGCATTGAAAAAAAAGCACCAGAGCTATACTTGTTAGTGGATGAACTGCTGGCTTTGATGCTTCATCTGAAACTGGATTATACCAATACTTTTCTAGCTCTTACCCATGATAAAGTTACCGGAGAAGGCATCATGGCTGGTCCTGAATTTAAACCCTGGCTGGATAAATGGAAAAACACCATCAA
Organism: Prolixibacteraceae bacterium; assembly: GCA_023228025.1. Lineage (GTDB taxonomy): Bacteria > Bacteroidota > Bacteroidia > Bacteroidales > Prolixibacteraceae > CAINVV01. The sequence continues at coordinate 17,001 of JALOCD010000072.1, forward strand.
CAACTCCAATGGATATGAACAAGCAAAAAATAGGATGAAAGAAAATAATCCGGCATTTATTCCACGGAATCATTTGGTGGAAGAAGCACTGGACTCAGCAGTAAATGGAAATCTTAACTTAATAAAACAATTGCTGATTGTGTTGAGCAAACCATATCATTACCAGGAAAATTTGAGCCATTTTACTATTCAGCCGCATCCGGTTTTTGAAAATGAATATGCAACCTATTGTGGCACTTAATTCCCTCTGCAGGAGCGGGTGCGGGGGTTCCCTCGCTACCGCGCGATTGCATCGCGTGGTATTCCACTCTACTTGATAACAATAATACCTTCCTACATTACTTTCTCTATGTCATAAAAGGCAGTGCAGTTGTGAATATAAAAGTAAGCATTAACTTTCATTCAACCACGCGATGCAATCGCGCGGGAGCGGGGTTGCATTTTTCCATCTTTCATTTCATAGGCGATCGCAGAATATTAAATTTGCAGTTTGTATCATTTGATAAACTAAAATATTATGAATACAGTTGAAACAGTTTATTTAGGCGAATTGAGGACAAAAGCTATTCATGTAGGCTCAGGTACTGAATTAATAACTGACGCACCCATTGATAATAAAGGTAAAGGTGAAAAGTTTTCGCCAACTGATTTGGTGGCAACTGCACTGGGGAGTTGTATGATGACAATAATTGCACAAAGTTCTGATGCTCACAACTTTGATGTAGTTGGTACGCAACTAAAAATTACAAAGATTATGTCCAGTAATCCACGTAAAATTAGTGAGATCATTGTGAAGTTTGATTTTCCAAAAAACAATTATACGGATAAGCAGAAGCAATTCATTGAACATGCTGCAAAAACGTGCCCGGTTGCTTTAAGTTTAGACCCAAATCTAAAACAAACTTTGGTTTTTAATTACTAATCTGTCGTAATTATATATTGGCAATCAATAAAATAAGATCAATAAAAATGCCGGCAAACGAGTAGACGGCCCCCCACTCACTGGTGCGGATTTGCAATCCGCGCCCCGCAGATAATGGATTTGAAATCCATACACGCCAACCAAAAAACAATTTTTTTCAATCTATATCTGTGCCGGCGTACAAAAACGCTGTTAATATAAAAAAGCAGATTGCAAATCTGCAGTTTGCGGGGCGCGGATTGCAAATCCGCATCAGCTAGGTAGTATTTCAATATGGAATTGAAGGAGACGATGCTGCAATTGGCGATGCTACAGTTTTTTTGCCCGATGGGACATCCCAAAAGCTTCAATATGAATTTGTTGAAAAAAGTGATCCAAGAGTTTCATCAAAGCTTGCAAATGAAGAATCAATTAAAAAGGTAGCGTTATGTATTGTCCCAAATGAAATTGAAGAATTAAGTTCTTTCATACTTAAACGATCCGTAACAGAATTTGGTTCTGATCATTGGCAGCATTACTCATATAGAGCTTATATGCCTATTCATTGCTTAAATTTGACATTAGAATGTGAAGACAATCTAACTGTAAAAGATATAATTCCTTATGGCTACTCTGGGATGTTCAAGACTGAGCTTTCAGCCGACAATAAAAGCCTAGAAGTCATGTGCTCTAACTGGATCGAACCTGGATTTGGATTAAGTATAATTATTGCAACTTAACATACATTATAGTGTTCAATAATGTATATCTGCTACGCCAGCTGTGGGTAGCTAAATTGATCGCAATCCTGACCTACCTCTGTAATCTACCTCCTGCTGGCGAATCAATATATTTCATTGAGCCAGATACTAAAAATTGAAGAAGCCCTGCACAAAATTGTCCGCGAGTTTGCTGAAATAAAGTTGGTTTAATTCGTACTGGCGCGAATTTGTAATTTATCCTTGCTGGTGCGGATTTGCAATCCGCGCCCCGCAGATAATGGATTTGAAATCCATACAACCCAAACAAAAACAATATTTATTGATCGACTCTTTGGGCTAGCGTACAAAAGCGCTGTTAATGAGAAAACGCAGATTGCAAATCTGCAGTTTGCGGGGCGCGGATTAGCAATTAGATGATTTATGATATTTCATTCCAAAAAAATTCAGTAGTAGATTACTTATTGATTCGAGTTTTTTCCTGGGAGGATTTATATTGTGAAGTATTTCAATTGATTCATATTCGTACCAAGAATATTCATCCAAATTGCGGTGAAACCTGAATTTCTTAATACCAACTTTATCAGGATAGAAATACTCTTGGTCAATCAGATTTTCAATAATTAAGCGCTCTATTTCTTCAATGGGTAGTAGTTCGGGATTTCCGAATCTTTTGCTTCCAAACTTTTTGTAGTTTCCTGAATCGCGGTAGAAATAATTAAAACGAATTACCTCGCACATGATTTTTTAAACCAAAGGACGCAATAATAGGAATGCTTGTCAACGGACTATAAGCCACATTTTCGTTTCTTTTTTAACCTTGGAATATGGAATCCATATGGAACTGTAAAAACTCTTTTTTTGGTAGATATTTTTGGGGAAGTTGTAATCTCAGTCCATTTAAATTTCCGAAAGTTGATTGATAGAATGCTTTCTTTTCCCTTGTCTTGAGTTCTGAGGAAAGAATAATTTGGTACTTTTCAGAAATTCCAATTAACCCCTTGTCGTAAGCCCGATCGTATAATGCCGAAAGGCAAATCCCATTTTCTGGATTGAGCCGTTCAGTTTCATTTTGTGACCATGGGACTATGTGGCTGGCTACCAATAAATCAGGTAAATCAATTCCTGTAATGGCGCATTTCCTGTTGTAATTGGCAAGAACAATCTGCCTAAACACGTTTTGGTTTACCCGGGTTTTAACTTCTCTGATTTTGGTTTCACCTTTTAAATACTCTATTCCGGTTAAGATTTCTGCAAATTTTGTTTCAATAGTTTGTTTTTCCAGGTCAGCCAGTATTTTCTCGCTTTCGAAAAGGAGTTCGTCTTTATTGTTGATGAATTCAATCCAAATTGGCTCAACTTGTCTAATACCACCTGTCAATCCTTTAATTCCTCTCTCTTTATGAAAAGGATCAACACTTGCGAAATTGCTCAACCGCATGGCAACGGAATTAGGAGTTCGGTCAATGATTTGAGCCAAATGAATTATTTCTGGAGTTCCATGATGAAGCTTACCAAAAGGATGCTTCAAATAAAGATTTAATGCAAGAATTAGTTCCTCTCTTGTCCAAAGTCTTCGTTTCATGATGCGCTTTTAGAATTCACTAAATATCATAATTTTATTTGTAACTGGTAAGTACAATATCCGGCTTTCCTGGTAAGTCTTTCACATGCAGCCTGTACCTGAATCCGTTTTTAAACAAAAACTTTCGCACAAGCAGCTCGGGTTTGGTATCAGTACTCCTGATCCTGCTCATGTTGTAGCTCCTTACTTCGGGTTCGTGTACGTCGGCCATGGCAGGGATTTGTGTAGCACTAAGGTAGTGAAATGTTTGATGCATATTGTCTGAAGCAGAATTGACCAGAATTAAAGAATTAGCAGAATTAGGGGGGTGAGGGTGGATAGTGGTATTTGTGGTGGAAGACAAGTTTGTCCAGGAGGCTGAGGGTACCGAAATTGATTAGCAGATCTCTGGCAAAATCGCACCAACGAGGGTACAACCCCAGCGAAGTTGGCGTTAAATCAGCGGATCTGTCACCGCATTACATTTTGTCAACAGATTGATTAAATTTGTGAAAAACAGAGGTTATGACTGATTTAATTTTGAAATATAACTTATTGGATCCATTCGGAAAGAAAGAAGTGCTTGATTTTATGGACTTTTTGCTGACCAAAGAGATTAAATCAAAGAGAGCGATTAAAACTTCCTACAAGAAGAGAATATTAAAGGTTTCGGTCTGGAATGATTCAGACATTGACCTTATGATTCAGAATCAGCAAAAACTCAACCAATGGAAAGCTCAGGAGTGGTAGTTGATACATCCATCTTTATTGCAGCCACTTGCCTGGTCTATAATTTGTCAATCCTGACAACAAACATCAGCCATTTTCAAAGGATCATGGGACTTCAAATTGAAAATGAATGATCCGGCTTTCCTGGTAAGTCTTTCTCTCGTAACTATATTTATTATATCCTTGAATATCAGAAAGTACTCAAGGAACTCGCAATTAAATATTCCAACCCTATTGTGAGTTAGGTTCATGCTCGTTTCACATGCAACCGGTAACGAAATCCGTTTTTAAACAGAAACTTTCGCACAAGCAGCTCGGGTTTGGTGTCAGTGCTCCTGATCCTGCTCATGTTGTCTGAAGCAGAATTGGCCAGAATTAAAGAATTAGCAGAATTAGATGGTTTAAGAAATGAGAGGCGTGTGGCGGTTGGTAAGTGCAAATTTGATGCCAGAGGGTCAATTCTTATCTTACTGCAAGGAGAAATAGCTTAAAAAAAATGCAGGATTCTTCGTTTTTCTTGATTTTTCGGGGTAACTTATAATAGTCTGAAGCAGAATTGACCAGAATTGAGCAGAATTTTCAGAATTTAAGAATTGAATCCACTCCGAAAAGTGAAATTGTTTTTAATTAATTAATAATCAGTTATATAATTGTTTTTTTCAATTGTTTTATGTATCTTGCTTTCATAATTAAAAGAGCATCAAATGTTTAAAAAATCA
>JALOCD010000185.1 GCA_023228025.1 Prolixibacteraceae bacterium
TATTGTGAAAAAGACCAGGGAAATCATCAGACCCGGAAGAAGTGAACCCAGAAAGATGAAACCAAAACGACCTTACTCGATGAACTACAAACGATTATAAATAAACGTTAACTAAACGACATTGATTCGTAATTTGTAATTCACAACAATGGATATTAATTTCAACAAAGAATCCTCCGGCCTGATTCCGGCCATCCTCCAGGATCAAAATACAAACAAGGTTTTGATGCTTGGGTTCATGAACAGGGAAGCCTATGACAAAACTGTTCAAACCGGTAAGGCAACCTTTTTCAGCCGTACCCGGAAACGCCTTTGGACCAAAGGGGAAGAGTCGGGCAATTTTCTGAATGTGGTCTCTATCACTGCCGATTGCGATCAGGATACGCTGTTGATCAAAGCGATCCCGGTAGGTCCGGTTTGCCACACCGGGTCTGATACATGCTGGGAGGAATCCAATCCCGCCGATGATTTTTACTTTTTGAAAACCTTGCAAGATTTCATTGCAAAGCGCAAGGAAGAGATGCCGGCAGGCTCTTATACCACCTCGCTTTTCAACTCAGGAACGGCCAAAATTGCCCAGAAAGTGGGAGAAGAAGCAGTCGAAACCGTCATTGAAGCCATGGCCAACAATGATGAACGATTGATCTACGAAGCCTCCGATCTGCTTTATCACCTGATGGTGCTGCTTTCGCACAAGGGATACTCGATTTCAGACCTGGCGACGGAGCTGAAGAAGAGGCACAAGTGATGAGGGGATGACTGGGACGACGGAGACGACTGGGACGACGGAGACGACTGGGATGACTGGGACGACTAGGATGACGGAGAGACTGGGATGACGGAGAGACGGAAAGACTTGGGGACTATGGGACTAGGGGACTGGGAGACAAAAGGATGCTCACTGAGCTTGTGGTCCCTGAGCTTGTCGAAGGGTCGAAGTGCCGAAATCTCGCACACATCTATCGGTCCCTGAACCTATCGAAGGGTAGAATTAGAACGCATAAATATCGGTCATCGAACCAAGTTGAGAGCTGAAGGGTTTATTCAGGGTCAAATTCAAATTTGTGTTCCTTTGTGCGTTCCTTTGTGTCCTTTGTGTTTAAATTTTAATATTCAATATGATGAAATCCAGAATTGCTTTCATAATACTGATTACCATTATCTTATCTGGAAGACTACTCGCTTCAGTTCCGATAATTTCATCCATGGATAGGGCCATCATTAAGAATAAACTGGATAAATTTTCCAAAGAACGCGCTATTCCAATGGGCGATCTGGTCCTGAAAATAGGACTGGATTTTCTGAATACCCCATACGTTGGAAAAACCCTCGACAAATCCAAGGAGGAGAAGCTTGTCATCAACCTCCATCAATTGGATTGTACAACTTTTGCCGAAAATTGTCTGGCGCTTGCCAGAACGGTAAAAGGCGGCAAGCCATCTGTCGAAAAGTTCTGCTCTGAACTGGAAGGAATTCGTTACCGCGGCGGTAAGTTGGACGGGTATACCAGCCGTTTACACTATTTCAGCGAATGGATCACCGACAATGAAAACCGGCACCATGTTCAATCAATGGCAGAATCGATGGGTGGGAAAGTACTTTCCCTCAACCTCTATATCATGAGTAAGAATCCAAAAGAATATCCTCAGCTGATCAATGACCCGGCAACCACCGCTCAAATTCAGACGATTGAAGAGAAGGTCTCCGCACAGAAATTCTACTATATTCCTGTGAATCAATTCGAAAACATCGAAGGATTGGTGAAGGATGGCGACATCGTGACACTCACCACATCCATTCCAGGCATCGATGTCTCGCATGTTGGCATTTTACTGAAGAAAGATGGTCGCATCCATCTTCTTCATGCATCCTCTTCCGCTATGAAGGTGGCAGTAAGCAATGAACCTTTTGCCCAGTACCTTACCAAAAGCAAGAAGACCACCGGGATCATGATTGCCAGACCGGTGGAGTGATTAGCTGATTTGTTGATGTGCTGATGTGTTGATTAGTAGATGTGTTGATTAGTAGATGTGCTGATGTGTAGTGTACCATCCATCAGCTAATCAGCACATCCACTAATCAGCACATTAATTCATTGTTAAATCCCCTGCTCTTCCGAAACCTTGCAGGAAGCTATCTAGTATGATCTATTAATATCATTAAACAACTGAGAAAATGGTACTTTTAGAACAATTAAACAAAAGATATGCAACAAAGAAATTTGATGCATCCAAAAAAATATCGCCCAAAGATCTATCAACTTTGCTGGAAGCGATTCGCTTATCAGCATCCTCTTATGGATTACAGGCATACAAAGTAGTTGTAGTCGAAAATGAGGCAATTCGCAAACAATTGCGCGCATTTGCCTGGGATCAGGCTCAAATAACAGATGCATCGCAATTACTCGTATTTGCCTATGAGTCCAACTTTGACGAAACAGGTGTAGATCGTTTTATTCAAAACATTTCCGAGACCCGTAACGTTGATGCAAGTACCCTCTCAGGTTATTCTGATATGATGAAAGGCTCACTAAAAAGGCCTAAAGAGCAATTACATAATTGGTTGTCCCGACAGCCATATATTGCGTTGGGTTTCGGACTCGTGGCTGCAGCACAGCTAAACATTGATTCTTGTCCAATGGAAGGCTTCGATCCCGACCAATTCGATGAGATTCTGGGACTGAAAGCAAAAGGACTTAAATCGGTGGTGTTGCTGGCAGTAGGCTGCCGCTCCGAAGGGGATGATTACCAGCACCTGGCTAAGGTAAGAAGAAGTAACGAAGAACTCTTTATAACAATCTGATTATTTTGTGGTTAAAATAACTATCAAAATCCCCGGGTTTTTAATCCGGGGATTTTTTTTACACTCCTTTATATATGTTCCAAATCCAATTGAATAGTATCAATGCAATGGCTGGAATTGCGACCCATTTTTTTCTCAAGACGTTTTCAAAAAGTCCAAAAAAACGAAACAGGCTATCCTTTTTTAAAATAAGGTCATAACTGATCCACAAGGGGGTGACAATCAGTGCCGCAAAAATTACAAAGCCTAGCGGATTCCAATACAGTCCACCTGCCAGATCTCCATGCATCAGTGACATCACCGATCGCGTCGAACCACAGGAAGGACAGGGAATGTGTGCAAAATGCCTGATCAGGCAAACGTCGTATTTACTGCCAACCTCCTCCGGTTTCAACCGGCTTACCAAAGCCAACCAACCATATCCGACCAGGCAGGCCAGTGACAAAAAAAGATTTAGACGATTGCGGGTCAACGGCATTAATAAATAGCCATCATCAGTTTTTCAGTATTCTTCCTGCGGGTAATTCCCATGATCATGACCCAGTCGACCAAAACCCAGATACCGAGCCCACCGCAAGTGATCAATTTGATAACACCCAAGCCAATATCACCCAGCATAAACCGATCGACCGCCAATGGGCCGGTTACCAGTGAGACTATCAGAATGATAACCGGATCATCAAACTGCATAAACTGCAGCATCCTCCAATTAGGCTCATCCATGGCCAACAGCCGTTCCCTGATTTGAAACATCTGGTGACCTTCCAAATACTTGGAATTGGCCATCAAAAACATGTCCACATTTTGTGCATCCATCTTTAGCAGTTTTAATAGTTAACCAACAAAGGGACCAAGCAGCTATGGGTAACTTTATGATAAGACGAACAAGTTGAGCTAAAATTACAAATTACAAATTACAAATCAATGTCGTTTAGTTAAGAAAACCTTCTAAAGGTATTGATTTTATTGATATTTTGATCAAAATTGTTCTTTGAAATGTTTGTAGTTAGCG
>JALOCD010000073.1 GCA_023228025.1 Prolixibacteraceae bacterium
ATGGATTATACCTCAACCAAAACAGCCAACAAAGACGGTTACTGGCGTTATTTCCGCCTGGCCGAGATGTACCTCAATTATGCAGAAGCCGAATTTTACGCCAATGGCGTCACCACCAATGCAATAAACGCAGTGAACGTGGTTCGTGCCCGTGCCGGGATGCCCATTTTACCGGTAGGTATTACCTCGACCGACTTTGAACTTCGCTTGCGAAATGAGCGCCGCGTGGAGTTTGCGTTTGAGGAACAACGTTATTATGATGTCCGTCGCTGGAAGGTTCAGGATAAGGTTGAAGGCCTTGTTACGGGGATGAAGATCATGCAGTCTGCCCCCAATACTTTTACCTACGAACGCGTGGTGGTTAGCCGCCGTCCGGTTACCGGGGAAAAGTACCTGATGTGGCCAATACCAAATACCGAACAATTAAAATATGCACAGGTTGGTGTTGAATATCAGAATAAAGGGTGGTAATTCATTTTTATTCCGCATAATTTATAAAGAACTTAACAAAGTAAAATAATAGGGCGAGAAAAGTCGATTTAAATTAGACTTTCTGGAAGGATAGGAATATGAATTAATCCGATATCAGGATACAAAAGGTTCCCATTATCAGAAAAATATGGAATCCTATGAGATACTTACTTATAGGACCAGTACCAAAAGAGCAGGTATTAACCCTACCTATGGCTTCCAGTGGTGGATTTTGTTTGCAAATAATTTTCAAATAGGATTTTCACAATTAAAATATACAGTTTAAAATATGAAAATACAGGGAAAGCATAATTCTATAAAAAAAACATTTAATAGCTGTGGTCAAATTATATCAGGAACAATTAGGGTTATATTATTGATTTGTATATGTACAACTGGTAATGTAAAGTTCTTTGTAGCTTCTGCAACGACTTTTGATGAACCGCAGACACAGAAGGTTTTAGTTATTTCAGGACATCCTGACGATAAAACCGCACCTACTATTAACTCGCTCCCTTTTAAGGAAGCGATTTCAAAATTACGCAGCTTATGCAAACAATATCCCGGAAGGCAAAAAATTCTTCAGTTAAGTAGCGGGATATATCATCTCGATAGCACCTTAGTATTTGATGACTCCTTTTCCGGGACCAAAGACGGACCAGTTGTGATATGTGGACCAAAATCCCGGAATGCAATAATCACAGGATTAAAAAGCATTAACGGCTGGAAGCCGTACGATGATCACCGGTGGTCTGTCCGTTTACCTGGTCAAATTCCGCTACCCAATCAGTTCTTTGTAAATGGGCAATTTCGTTCAATGGCAAGAGAGCCAGATGATACCTATTTTTATGCTGAAGAATCGTTTGAACCCACAAAAAAAGACAATGACACAGCAAAAGCACAATTTTATGCAGCCCCCGGAATTTTTTCCAGGGCAAAGGACCCTTACCTGGTTGCGTTGCACTCATGGACAGTAAGCCGACACAGGATAAAGAATATTAATCCGGATAATGGATTAATTCAGCTGACATCAAAGAGTCAATTCCCTTTTAATACATGGGATTATAAAATGGCCTTTTGGCTGGAAGGATACGTGAATGCTGTCACCAAACCAGGAGAATGGGCGATTGATCAGGATGAAGGAATTCTCGTTTATTACCCTTATCCGGATGAAAACATGAAGAGTGTTGTTACAGAGATACCGGTGATTGACAGGCTTATTACTCTTCATGGTACTCCCGGTGCAAAAGCAAAGCTTCATCATTTTTCCATCAACGGATTACAGTTCTGTGGCACGAATTGGTTGTTGGAGCGGGATAACAGCGCGGATGGTCAAAATCACCGGTCGATTGAATCTCCCGGAATTTTTTTATTTGGGGTACATGATGTTGCCATCACTAAGTGTTCTTTCACAGGAATGGGTGGATACGCTCTTTGGGCGGATCGGGCATGTGAGAATATTCGTATTAGTGGCAATGATTTCCGGTTTAATGCAGCAGGTGCGATCCGTATTGGCAGTGATATTTTGCCGGAAGATGAGAAATTAGTTTGCCATGAAATCATTATCGAAAACAACCTGATTGAACGGAACGGATTGGTATTTCGAGGCTCAAGCGGCATATGGGTCAGTTATGCCCATCATTTAAGTATAGCACACAACGAAATTGCCTACCAACCCTATACGGGCATTTCTATTGGATGGGGATGGGGCCAGGGGGGAGGATTGCAAGGGACTTATTCAAATACTGTCTGTTACAATTACATTCATCATATTGGTGACGGGCTGATGAGCGACATGGGAGGCATCTATACACTTACAGAATCTCCTGGAACGCAAGTATATGGGAATGTCATACATGATATCAAAGCAAGAATGTATTCAGGGTTTGGGCTTTATGCTGATGCCGCGAGCGCAGATATTATCTTCAGGGACAATCTGATTTTCAATACTTCTTCTGCCGGAGTATTTCGCAACTATGGGTTACGGCTCGTATTCCAAAATAATATTGTTGCGAATAGCTTACAAGAGCCGGGATTGATCAGTATAGGAAGGAAAATTTCATCTGCTCCGTGGGATAAATCGTGGCTTCATACCCACCATAACGTTTTCTATTCGTCGATCGGCAAGGATATGATCGCTCCTGGTCGTTTTGATCAGGGTCCTGTAACCTTTGCAAATAATATTTATTGGAGTACAGCAGGCAGCCCCTTGTTTGATTTTGTAAGACCGGCGAAAAAAAATATGACAGGGCGAATCCCTGTAGCCTGGGAATCAGGGTTGTCTTTAGAAAGATGGCAGCGTGCGGGTTTTGATGAAGGTTCCAAAGTGTGTGATCCGTATGGGCCTAAAGGACCGGGGCCTGACTTCAGGTTGCCGGATAATTCACCGGCCAGGGCTGCCGGGTGCGGTTCGGATGAGTTCTTAATGGCTGGCTTGCTTAACCGTCCTTTTTATAAATTCAGGAGGGACGATCCTTATATCCCGGCTTGGCCACTTCTCCAAGTTCAGCCGACTATTATCCGGGATGATTTTGAAAAAACCGACCAGCAGATTCTTCCAAAGGGCATGTATCTTAGAAATACAGCCATAGAAGATTTTAAAATCATTACAGATAAAGATAGGGAGGGACATATATTGGAATGGAATATTAACCCAAGACAAAAAACAATCAACTGTGAACCGGGAATTCCGGTAGGGCAAATGGTTTTAAAATTTGATTTCAAACTTCAGGAGAAAGCCATATTCAATCTAACGATAAAAAACAGGAGACTTGGACAAATATCTGAAATTTTTAAATTGGAGATCTCAGAAGAAGGACAATATTCGATCAATAATCGACCTGTGGTTTTTACTAAAAAGGACGTATGGCATACCCTAAAATTGCAATGTGACTCAGCTGATAAGAAACAATGGCTTGTAAGTTTATATGATAGTTCAGGTTTAGTTCTGAAACAAGTATCCGTGCCATATTACATTTCTAAAGATATGCCGATACACCTATCCCTACTCGGGTCGGTTAAGGGCGCATCATCAGCAATATTCTTGGATAATCTCTATGTGGGAACAATTTCAAAATAGTTTTTTAGAAAATCATAATTTAACATAAAATGTTAATATTAAAAAATATTCTCTTGTTGTTCGGTATTTTTTACTGTTCATTTATAGTTCATGCAGGGAACGTGATAGACATCACTACAAAAAATGACGGGATCATTGTCCTGCACGGGTTCCATGCCCGCCCGGAAGGGGAACAAGGGACTATTTATTCGGCATCAATTAAATTGCCTGCTTTCAAACGGGGCAATTGCATGATCCGCGATAACAGAAAATGGCCGCAAACTGGAAATGGGATGTTTGGGGCTGTGTTTGGCAATTCTGCTTTACCACTGGTGTCAAAAAAAAATATCATGCCGGGCATGAAGGGGGTTGCACGCGAGGCTACCATGCTCTTACTGGAGCTGCCGGGCAATGAATATTTGTGCGTATTGCCGCTCACGTCCGAGCTTTCTATGGCATGGCTTTATTTGGAAGATGATGGTTCGTTTTCCGTCAATTCAGGAACTTTCGGGACTGCACCTGTAGATGGGGATATACCAGTATTGGCCTGGAGCCGGTCAAAAGATATTTATCAGGCCATCAATAATGCATGGGTAAAAGCATTTGAAAACAAGCGAATAAAAAAACTGACCAATAGGAGGAATGATAAAAATTACCCTGAAGTTTTCACTTATTTGGGCTGGTGCAGTTGGGAACAGTACAAGAAGAAAATCGATGACAATTTGTTATTAGGTACGGTCGATAAAATTAACCGGTCTGATATTCCAATCCGTTGGGTATTGGTGGATGATGGGCATCAGGAAGCTTCGCCTGATTTAATGGAATTGGTAAGCTTCAACCCCGATCCGGTAAAATTTCCAGTTGGTTGGCAAACTTTAATGGCCAAACGGAATGAGGGGAATATAAAATGGTTTGGGCTTTGGCACTGCTTTGAAGGGCTTTGGCACAATATTAACATCAACAATAAGCTGGTTGGGCTTGAAAATGACCTGATGCCATCAAGAGATGGCAATTCCCTCATTGTTAAAGATCAGGGAACATCAATAGATAAGTTCTACAAAACTATGATTGAGACTGTCAAACAGCAGGGTTTCGACTTTGTGAAAATCGATGTACAATCATCAATGGTTAATGAATATCAAGGACATGCCAATCCAGTCCGGACTTCCATTCAAAGTTCGGAAGCCCTTGAAAAATATTGTGAAAAAGAATTGAATGGCAAGCTGATTAATTGTATGGCTCAAAGTCCGGCGAACATGTTTGCCCAAAAATACAGTACTGTTTCCAGGGTGAGCCTCGACTATCAATTGGGGAATAAGGCAAAAGCCGTGTCTCACATTCACCAGTCGTACATGACTACACTTTTTCAGGGGCAAAGTGTTTGGCCTGATCACGATATGTTCCATTCCAATGATCCTGTTGCAGGACATATTATGGCTGTTTCGAAAGCGATGTCGGGTGGCCCTGTTTACTTATCAGATGCTGCGGATAATTTTGTCCCTGGGCATATCCATCCACTTTGTTATTCCGATGGGAAGTTGCTTCGTCCGCTGGCTCCGGCAGTCCCCTTGCCAAATTCCATATTTGATGATTTTCTGTCAGATCCTAATCTTTACTACGTGATTGCCCCCCTTGCGAATCATTGTGCGGCTATTGTAGCATATAATCTGAACTATCCGGGGGACACAACACTTGAAGGGAAAATCTCACCCTCTGATTATCGTTTCGCCCCGGCCATGATCCAGCCCTACCCGAAAGAGTGGGCATCTCCGGACGAAGGACTGGTTGTTTATGATTGGGCAGCAGGGAAGGGACAGCGCTTTGACCAAGATTTTGCCTTTTCCCTGACCGGCTTTTCCGATAAATTACTGTTGGTATGCCCTGTACAGGATGGATGGGCCGTGGTTGGCCGGTCAGATAAGTTCCTTTCTCCCTCTGCGGTCACCGATATTAAAACGAGCCAAACAGAATTGAAGGTTACCCTGGCGGAAGGTGGCACATTGGTCATTTGGTCCAAATGGGGATTGCCCTATCTGGATGGATTTGATTTTGTGGATATTGGTAATGGTTTCTGGAAGTGCCAACTGCCAATGAATGAAAAAATGTTAAGAATAAAAAGATAAATCATGAAATACCCATGGGAAAACTTTCACACCAACCGAAAATGATTAAATGGGTATTCCATTTGGCCATTAAAAAACAAAATATAAACAAATGAAAATGAAAACGGCCCTTATGATTACTTGTTCAATCCTGTTGATGGGTTTTGTTAAAAAAACGGGATCAGACTACACCAAAAAGATTGACGACAATGTTCGAACAGAGCAAATTAAAGAGATGAAATTCGGTATGTTTATCTGTTGGAGTTTCAGCACATTTTCAGGACGGGAGTGGACACCAACAAAAGATAAAGATGCTACCTTTTTCAAGGCCACCGGGTGTAACACCGACCAATGGTGCAAGGTTGCGAAAGACGCCGGAATGAAGTACATTCTTTTTCTCACCAAGCACCATGATGGGTTCTGCCTGTGGGACACCAAAACCACTGACAAAAAAGTAACCAATAGCCCGTTGGGAGTAGATGTTTTGGCGAAACTTCGCAAATCATGCGATAAGTATGGAATTAAGCTGGCGCTCTATTTTTCTGAAGGAGACTGGAACTGGCCGGGCGCTGTGGATGGAAAAGGAAAGGGAGTTGGAATAAGTCTGAATCCTGAAATGAAAAAAGCACAACTTAAAGAGCTTACTACGCAATATGGGCCTATAGAATTTTTCTGGATGGACAATGCTGTTGGTGATGGTGGATTAAGTCACATTGAAACAGATAAATGGATACATCAGTTTCAACCCAATTGTTTTGTAGGGTTTAATACAGGCGAAACAGCAGGACGATTAAACATCCGGGAGAGGGGAAAGCCTGGTCCTATCGGTGATAATAACGCTGTTGGCTTCAAAAACCATATCCATGCAAATTACGGCAACTTTTTAGTATCTGAATTTACTTACCCAATACTTCCAAAACATGAAGGCGGAGCCGACTGGTTTTATTCGCTTCCTAAACATGACGGTTTGTGCACCCCTGCCGAAGAAATCTATCTGGACTATCTGGGTGCAGCTCAATACGGTAATATCTTTTCGTTGGACGTTGGACCGGATTACAAAGGTGAAATCAGGGAGATAGATGTGAAGACACTGCATGAAGTGGGTAAGATGATCAGGCAAAATAAATCTGATAAATCACGTAAATAAATAGAATGAAAAAAACACTCGCAGCCATTACGCTTTCTCTTATTTTACAATATGCTTTTGGTCAGAAAGAAAACGCGATCATTGTGGAAAGTCCAAATAAGGATGTGGAAGCTACCATTAGTCTGACCAATAATGTAGTGCGTCTTACTGTGTCTAAGAACAACGAGTTGGTTTTACGGGATTCTCCTTTGGGATTGATTATGGACGGTAATAATACAGGTGTTAATGTTATCCTGGCAGGACCGGCAACCAAGAAGACAATAGACGAAAAATATTCTTTATTTGGCAACCACACCCAGGCAATAAACAATTGCAAAGAAGTCTCAATACCATTGAATAGCAAAGGAATAGCCTATCGATTATTGATCAGGGCTTATGATGATGGTGTTGCTATACGTTATATTATCCAGGCCAATAAGAAAATGAAGATTGAAGGCGATAATACCGCATTCCCCATACCATCATCGGCACAATGTTACTGGGCATACAACCTTGGCGGTGGAGAAGGGTTGCACAACATTTCTTCATTTGCCGAAATGCCAGATAATAAAACTTTCATGGCTCCGTTGACCATCAAATCCGGTAGTTTTTACCTTTCGTTCAGTGAAGCTGATTGCCGGCGTTTTCCTGATTTAAGCTGGATAAAAACAGGAAACCTTTTGAAGGCAAATTTTACCACTACACCAAAAGGTTGGGAAGTTGACGCCGGAATAATTACTTCACCCTGGCGTTTAGCTATCATTGCCAATAGCCTTACGCAATTGGTAAACAGTGATTTGATAATGAATTTGTGCGAACCTCCAAATACAACTTTCGATTTCAGTTGGGTGAAACCAGGTCGTGTAATGTGGCAGTGGTGGAGCGTTGGTGATCCTATATTTGAAGATCAAAAAAAATGGTATGATGCTGCTGCCCGTCTTACCTGGGAGTATTATTTGATCGATGCTGGCTGGAGTAAATGGAGTCAACCGGGGAAAGACCAGTGGCAGTGTTTGAAAGAGGCAATCGATTATGGTAATTCAAAAGGCGTTAAGAGTATTGTATGGGTACATTCGAAGGAAATACCTTCCCGCGATGCTATTCGTACTTATTTGCTAAAAGTAAAGCAAGCCGGCGCTGTCGGTATAAAAATTGATTATATTAAAGCTGCCACACCTGTAATAATGCAATGGTATGAGACAGCTTTGGAGGAAACCTGCAACCTTCAATTGCTATGCGATTTTCATGGTTGCGTTAAACCGACTGGATTACGGAGGACCTGGCCTCATGAGTTAACACGTGAAGGTGTTCGGGGTAACGAATACCAAATGACGCGATACAATCGGGTAGCGCCTAAAAGTCAGGACGTGCTTAATCCTTTTACCCGCTTCATTGCAGGCCCGGCTGACTTTACTCCTGTAATCTTCAGCGAAAAGGAATTGAACGGATTTACATGGACACACGAATTGGCGCAAGCCGTCGTATTTCTCTCTCCTCTGACACATTTTGCCGATGCCTATTATTGTTATTTGAACAATCCTGCAGAAGACATCCTACGTGACTTTCCTATAACCTGGGATGAAACCATAGTCCTTCCCTGCACCGAAATTGGCAAAGTAGCGGCTTTCGCCAGACGAAAAGGTAACGAATGGTGGGTGGGCATTATGAACGGAGAGCAAACAAACAATATATCATTTGACTTGAACTTCTTGAATTCAAGCGCATTGGCAACTATTCTTTCTGACCGGAACGATGCGATCAATGCTTTTGTGCGCGAAGAAAAAATGGTTAAGCGGAGTGATAAAATCAATCTTCAATTGGCTCCCGGTGGTGGGTACTTTATCCGGATGAAGTTGATTAATAACGTTAACGCACAAATTAGGCAGGTGATTGTTGATTCAATTTCAGCAAAACCGTCAATTGATCCTGCTTCATACCAGGAAATCAGGGGAGGATTAACAAATAGCTATTTACAGTTTTCGCGGAAAAAAACCGGCAGGGTTGCTTTTTTGGGAGGTTCGATCACAGCGATGAGCGGTTGGCGCGAAAAAGTATGCAAATACCTCACTACAAGGTTTCCAGAGACAAAATTCGACTTTATTCATGCAGGTATTCCATCTACCGGGAGTACTCCGGGAGCCTTCCGTCTTGCTACAGATGTATTGGCGAAAGGGAAAATTGACCTGCTATTTGAAGAAGCAGCAGTCAATGATAACGGTCAGACTGCAGAAGCAGACATCCGTGGCATGGAAGGCATTGTTCACCATGCTCTAAAAGCCAACCCGTTTATGGATATTGTACTCATGTATTTTGTTGACCCGGGTAAGATCCGGGATTACAATACCGGGAAAACCCCTTTAGTAATCGAATCCCATAACAAAGTTGCCATTCATTATAATCTTCCATCGCTTAACCTGGCTAAAGAGGTTACTGACCGAATCAAGGCAGGGGAATTTACTTGGGGTAAGGATTTTAAAAACCTTCATCCTTCCCCCTTTGGACAAGAGCTCTATTATAAGTCAATCCGTTCGCTGCTTGAAAGCGGCTGGAAGCAGGCAGAAGTTCACAAGGGAAGGGTGCGACATGCCATCCCAACACAAATTGATAAATATTCCTATACCAGCGGTAAATATGAAGATATTCATAAAACCAAAGATAGAAATGGATGGGTCATCAACGAGAAATGGGCCCCGACTGATGGAATAACTACGCGAAAAGGTTTTGTTGATGTACCAATGTTGATTTCCGAACAGCCCGGTTCAACAATTACATACAAGTTTAAAGGGACTGCAACAGGTATTTGTACCGTTACCGGGCCAGATGCAGGGATTATTGAATATAGTATTGACGGAGGGGAATTCCGGTCGCGGGATCTTTTCAATACAAATTGGAGCAGTAGACTCTATTTGAACCAGTACCTTGTTTTCGGAGATACCCTATCTCCATCAAAACATGAATTGAAAATCCGGATTTCAGAAATGAAGAATGAAAAAAGTACGGGCCATGCATGCCGTATTGTGCATCTTCTCATAAATGAAGCAAAATAGGATTAATAAATAAAAAAGAAAACCGGATGTTTAAGAGACATTTTTTTGCCCTTTTAATATTAACAGGAGTCTTGTCACCTGTTTATGGTCAATCCGGATTAAATAAAATACCTGGAGGAACTGTATATCATACGACAATCCGTGACAGTACCTTAAAATTTGACCATGCAAATTACTCGGTTTTCATACCTGACAGTATTCAGGAAATCAGAGGAATATTTATTCACCAGCACGGATGTACGATGGAAGGCCGTGGAGCCTCAACAGCGTATGATATCCAGTACCAAGCTTTTGCAAGGAAGTGGAATTTGGCAATATTAGGCCCTGATCTATACCCGAAAACCAACTCCAATTGCTGGGACTGGAGAAATCCGGAAGAAGGATCCGGCCCTGCACTTCTAGCAGGGCTCGATAGTATCGCGCAACTTTCAAACCATCCTGAACTTAAAATTGCACCCTGGCTTCTCTGGGGCCATTCGGGAGGTGGGTACTGGGTACTTGCTATGATCAATGCATATCCCGATAGGATTATTGCAGCAGTTTGCTATTCTCCCGCATTCGATCCTCATTTTCCCTATCCGGATGCAGCGTCCAAAATACCGGTGATAATCCGTCATGCAGGCTCACGTGACTTTAATAGCGTAAGGGCTAATTGCTGGGGAACCGCCCTCCATACGTTTTCAATATTGCGAAACATGGACGGTCCGGTAAGTATTGCCTATACCTCGCGTCAGAACCATAACCTGAGTTATATACGTTATATAACCATACCTTTTTTCGAGTCGGTTCTTGCCCAACGACTTCAACTAAACGGTTCAAAGGTTCTAAATGATATGGACCAGAAAAAAGCATGGTTGTGCGATACAACTACTAACGGTAATGTTCAGGTTTATAAGGCATCATCATTTACCGGGGACAAACATTCCATGTCGTGGCTTCCCGATTCCGCATGCGCGGTAAAATTTAAAGAATACATAACAACAGGATCAGTGCAAGATAATACTGCACCATTGGCACCGGAAAATTTAAAAATAGTTAAAGGAAAAGATTCCCTAACGCTCTCATGGACCGCTGATGCAGACCTTGAGTCCGGGATCGGGCATTTCAACATTTACATAAATAACCAGCTTTTTGCACGCTATCCTTCCACTGGGGATTTCCAGACTTTCAAGACCAACGGGGATGATGCTGTTCCTGTTATCCCACCTGTTATGACATACATGATTTCAGGTTTTTCAGAAAATCGGATTGACACAATCGCCATAACTACCGTCAACCGATTTGAAATTGAGTCTCCCAAAACAAAATTGTTTATTTCTAATTTACCATAGTAAAATTATGAAACATCTTAATTGTATTCTGGCTACGCTTACCTTAGCAAGCTATGGCAGTATTTACGGTAAATCACCCTCTCTCCATTTACCTAAATTAGCAAACAGTGATAAACCTCGAAATGTCGTATTTATTCTTTCCGATGACCATCGTTATGATTATATGGGTTTTGTAGGAAAGGTTCCATGGCTCAAAACACCGAATTTGGACCGCATGGCTGCTGAAGGTGTATATATTAAGAATGCATTTGTAACTACATCCCTTTGCTCCCCAAGCCGTGCTTCTATTCTAACCGGGTTATACTCACATACCCATAAGGTAGTTGATAATTCAGCTCCGCTTCCCGAAGGATTAACCTTTTTCCCGCAATACCTGCAAAAAGCTGGTTATCAAACCAGTTTTTTTGGCAAGTGGCATATGGGCAACGACTCCGGCGATCCACAACCCGGGTTTGACCAATGGGAAGGTTTCAAAGGGCAAGGCGAATATTACAATCCACGAATAAATATAAACGGGGTATGGAATCAATATAAAGACAGTGTTTATTCAACTGACCTGCTTACTGAACATGCCATTAAATTTATGAAAAAGCAAGTAGAAGCAAAAAAAAACTTCTTTGTTTATCTATCCATAAAAGGATTACATGATAATTTCCAGCCAGCTAAACGACACAAAGGTTACTATGCAAACAAAGAAGTTGTTCTCCCTGAGAATTTCAACACTCCTCACTATGGAATAAAACAACTTCCAACTATTGATCCAAAAACAGGCAAAGCAGCACATGGAAAGGAATATTACGGAGAAAACATGTCTCCCAACTGGGTTAAAAATCAACGTGAAAGTTGGCACGGTGTTGACTATTCATACCATGGCCGTCCATGGAAAGTGCAGGTAATTAATTATTGTGAGACATTGTTGTCAGTGGATGAAAGCGTCGGTTCTGTTCTTGACTACTTAATAGATGCCGGTATTGATGATAACACTTTGGTTATATATATGGGCGATAATGGCTTTGCATGGGGAGAACACGGATTGATAGACAAACGCCAATTTTACGAAGAATCGGTCAGGGTTCCGATGTTGGCACGTTGTCCTGAATTATTTAAAGGTGGACAAGCATTGGAAAAAATGGTACAAAACGTGGATATTGCCCCTACTATATTGGCATGTGCAGGATTGGACAAAGCAAAGAAAATGGTCGGTAGCTCATTTATTCCCCTGTTGCAAGGAAAAGATATCAAATGGCGTAACCATATTTTCTATGAATATTACTGGGAACATGAATTTCCGCAAACGCCTACCATGCATGGAGTCCGCACTGACAGATACAAGTACATCCGATACTATGGAATTTGGGATACAAATGAGTTTTATGACTTAAAAGAAGATCCCAATGAGATGCATAACCTGATTGATGTACCCAGACTTCAAGACACCATTAAACAGTTGGACCACGATTTATATGATTGGTTAGAGTCGACCGGGGGAATGTCAATTCCACTTAAACGAACAGAACGTCCTCATTTTGATCATCGTAATCAAGGATTTTATTAATCATGAAAAAAATATTCCTTCTTTTTATAATATTGACTTTTAACATATTTGGCCTGTCTGCCAAACATTGCGTGTATATTTCTGCTCTGGGTGATGGCCGGAATACCGGTACCAAAGAACAACTACTGGCTTCACTGACTGGAGCCCGCGACCGGGTGCGGCAACTTCGCCTGGTCACCTCAATGAAACCACCCACTATCACCATTGATGGCAGGGATAATGGTCGCACCTTCGATGGCTTCGGTGCTCTTAGCGCTGGAGCTTCCTCTCGTCTGCTCTACGATTATCCGGAACCTGAGCGCAGCCAAATTCTGGATTATCTCTTTAAACCTGGTTATGGGGCGAACCTGCAAATACTTAAAGTCGAGATCGGCGGCGACAGTAACGGAACTTCCGGCTGTGAACCCAGCCACATGCGCACGCCCATGGACCTGAACGGTGAGCGGGGCTACGAATGGTGGCTAATGAAACAGGCCAAGGACCGCAATCCTGATATCAAGCTTTGGGGTCTGCAATGGTCCGCTCCTGCATGGTTCAAAGGCGGGTTCTGGTCGCAAGACAACATCCGTTACCTGCTGGCGTGGCTGAAACTGGCCGAAGATCTGGGACTCAAGATAGATTACATGGGTGGCTGGAACGAGAGAAAACCTGATACATCCTGGTTCATAGCTTGGCATAAGGCTTTGGCCCGGCATTACCCGCACATCAAGATTGTCGGTACTGATGGCATTGATAAAGAGAGGTGGACTGTGGTGGACGAAATGAGCAAAGATCCTGACTTCTATACTGCGATCGATATTATAGGGGTTCATGACCCTTATGGCGCACGGACCGGATATGAACATTGCCCCGTGCCGATTGCGGCGCTGCAGTCAGACAAAAAGATTTGGGACAGCGAGTTAAGCGCTCAAGGGCATGATGTGGGGGCAGTGCCGCTGGCTCGTGCGCTCAATCGCCAGTACATCGAAGGCCGGATGACTGCCAACATCACTTATTCCCTGGTCTCTGCATGGTACGCGGATTTGCCAATCGCCGACACCGGCTTGATGCTGGCCACCAGGCCATGGTCCGGATGCTACCGGGTCGGAAAAAATATTTGGGTTCAGGCACATACGACTCAATTCACTCACATCGGCTGGCAATACATCGACAACGCCTGCGGTTATCTACCCAATGGAGTTAGCTATGTGAGTTTAAAAAGTCCTGATTCCCGAGATTTTACAACCGTAATCGAGACGATGGATGCACCTGGTTCGCAGCTTGTCGAGTTTGAAATTACCGGTGGGCTCCCTGATAACCTTGTTCATCTCTGGTTCACCGATTTGTCTTCAGCTGATTCAAATGACTACTTTGCCCACCAGCAGCCAATCAGTCCCAAGGCCGGCAGCTTTTCGCTTGTTCTCCTACCACGCCATATCTACACCATCACAACCACCACCGGCCAATCCAAGGGCGCCGCACAGTCGAAAGCCGGTCCTGAGGAACAAATGCCGCTGCCTTACAAGGAAGATTTTGAATCCTATGGTGTCGGCAGGTTGGCCCGTTATTTCACTGATCTCGGTGGGGCATTTGAAACGGCCCCTTGCACCGGCGGTAGAAGCGGACTTTGCTACCGCCAAGTACTGACGAACGGACCGATCCCCTGGGGACCAGGGGCTGGCAAGATACCTCCAACGACCCTTATGGGTGATCCATGCGCATGGGGTGATTACGAGGTCGGCACCGATATACTGCTAGAGCAGGAAGGTTATGTGGAATTGTTGGGGCGCATATCGGCCCAGCGTGGAGCCAAGGTTGCCGGATATCATCTGCGTATTAACAGTGATGGACAATGGACCCTTTACAGTCAGGACCTGGATCAACCAGACACAAACCTGGCATCAGGTAAAGTCGGGTTCAACGTTGGGACATGGCACCGCCTAGGCCTACGTTTCCTCAGTTCGAAAATCGAAGTTCTGTTCGATGGTCGGGTCGTTGGCAAATCTCTCGACGATCGCAACTATACCGGCCAGGTTGGTCTGCAGGTCATGCCTTGGCGTAATGCCCGGTTTGATAATATCTCGCTGACCAAGACCGGCCCGTGGCCGTCTTTTGTGCCGCATGCACAGATGAAGGCTACGGCCACAAGTGAACACACGGGCAACATCGGCGGTTATGACTATGCAGTCGTCAACGCCATCGATGACCGACCGGAAACAGCCTGGGGCGCTGAATGGCAGCCCAAAGCCTCCTTGCCTCAGTCCATCACATTCGATCTGGGGTGCAATGAAACAGTGCACGGGTTAGTCTACCAGCCGTTATTGCCTCGGATTTGGGGCGCTATCGTAAAAGATAATGAGAAAGGTTATATCACCAGCTACCGGGTTTGGCTTAGTCGCGACGGCAAGAAATTTGTCCCGGCCGCTCAAGGAATCTGGCCTGCCACTTGCTCTACCAAGATTGCTGTCTGGCCCGGACAAAAAACCCGGTATGTTCGCCTCGAAGCCCTCGAGGCCGCCAATGGTTCTCCAATGGCCGGTGAAATTTACATATCCACAAGTCCTCTGACAGGAAAACTATAATTTAATAAAAAAATATGAAAAAAATATTCCTTCTTTTTATAATATTGGCATTTAACATATTTGGCCTAACTGCCAAACATTGCGTCTATATTTCTACCCTGAGTGATGGCCGGAATACTGGTACCAAAGATCAACCAGTGGCTTCACTGGCTAGCGTGGATGTTCCGGTTTTGGCACAATATCCGGAGTTGGATCCAAAGCTGACCAGTATCACCCCTTTGAACTTGCACGGCGATTTTTATATTGCGCAAAACGGAAGAGACTCCTGGTCAGGGACATTGACCGCAATGCGGGCCGATGGCACTGACGGCCCTTTTGCAACCTTAGATCGTGCACGAGATGCTGTGCGGGCTGCGCGGGCCAGGGATGCCTCTCCTCGTGCATATACCGTAATTATCAGGGGCGGGTTTTATCCCCTTGGTGAAACACTGGTTTTCAAACCGGAGGATTCAGCTACCGCTAACGCACCAACGACTTATGCCGCCTGGCCGGGTGAAAAACCTGTATTCAGTGGCGGACGGCGCATTACCGGCTGGCAAAAGTCGGCAGATGACAATACATGGACAGTAGTTATCCCGGAAGTCCGCGAAGGGAAATGGTATTCAACTCAGCTGTTTGTCAATGGACGGCGATGCACACGAGCCCGAATACCCAACGAGGGGTTTCTTCGCTCCAACGGCCCGCCGCGCTTCAGTAAAGAAACACTACAAAGGCTTGCTGGCAGGACGCTTGGTAAACGTGGCCCGATCACCGGAGACAATGTCAACAGGATGGGAATAAGCTATCAGGGCGACGACCTCAAGCCCTGGGCAAACCTACAGGATGTGAATCTGCATGTGATGCACGCCTGGACCAGCGCGTTACATTGGATTGACGGCCTTGGTGGAAAGAATCACTCTGTGCTCTTCACCGGCCCCAGCCGCTCTCCTGGTAACGATGAGCGCCAGATGCCTTATTATATCGAGAACTTGCTGGAAGGGATTGATTCACCGGGCGAATGGTATCTGGACCGCAAGACCGGTCTCCTGACATATTATCCTGTGAACGGAGAAGACATGACCTCTGCCGAAACAATTGTTTCAGCTCTTCAAACCCTGGTGCGCTTCGACGGCAAGGCAGCGGATGGTAAATTTATAGACGGCCTGGTATTCCGCGGCCTGTCATTTCAACATGCCGACTGGGGCCCGCTGGACCATGCGCTGGAAAACGACGGATATTCAGGCTGCCATTTTCTTGAGGCCGCTATTAGCGCTACAGCTCTTCGATACTGTGTTTTCGAGAATTGTGAAATCAGCCGTTCCGGTGGCTACGCACTCTATCTGATTGACGGATCTGCTTTCAACCGCGTTCAGCAATGCGAGATTCACGACATGGGTGGCGGTGGTATCCTTATTGGTTCGCGCTGGTCATCCTCCGATATTTTCCAGCATTCTATCCCGCCGGATGATGTACAGGACGACCTGCTAGCCCGTTATAATGTTGTGGACAACTGCTTCCTTCACGACAATGGGCAGATCTTTCTTGGAGTCATCGGCGGCGTGTTCGTCGCCCATAGCCCCAATAACAAAGTTACCCACAATGAAATCTGCAACATGCCCTACAGCGGTGTTACCGTCGGACGGCGACTGGATCACAAATACAGCCATGCCCATCACAACGAGGTGGGCTGGAATCATATCCATCATATCGGACAAGGCATGATGAGCGACATGGGCGGCATTTATACGGAAGGTGTCTCACCAGGAACGCGCTTGCATCATAATCTTATTCACGACGTGAGTAGCTATCGCTACGGCGGCTGGGGACTTTACTGCGACCAGGGCAGCAAGGGTATCCTTCTCGATCACAACATCGTCTATGACTGCACAGACGGTGGATATATGCAAAATATCGGCAGTGGTAACATCATCCAGAACAATATCTTTTACTCCGATACCGTGAGTGGACAGTTCAGCGCCGGAAGAAAAAGGCATCCCGATGCGGGCAAGGATTTGATGACTGTCGAACGCAACATCGTTGCTAGCTTGAGCGGCGAAATCCTGGCACGATTCTGGAGCAAGGAAGATGCCATGCACTTTGACCAGAATATTTACTGGAAATCTGAAGACAAAGAGTTACGCTTCAAGGATTGGTCACTGGATCAGTGGCACGGGATGGGACAGGACAATAATTCGCTCATCGCTGATCCAATGTTCCTGGATGCCACGCACCATGATTTCCGTCTCAAACCCGGATCGCCTGCTGTAAAGATCGGATTTGATCCGATAGACACGAAGGAGATCGGACTTTACGGATCGGCCTCTTTTACAAGAAATTCCGGACTCATTGGAGCTGTTGTCCGTCCGACGGCAGTTGTGGACGACCCATCTTCGTTAGCTGAGGATGTTGATAAAAGATACGGGACCATTGAGTTTCCTAATAACATAGGAAACCCTGCAGGTGAAATCTCACATTGCACTTTTGTATATACTGCAGGAAGCGAAGGCGTAAAAACAGGTGAATCGATCTGTTTCCGATGGGATTACTGGAGAACCGCATCCTCCTTCGAAACCAAGCCCGAAATTGTTACCAAAACTCAAAATGGCGCTCTTCTGAGTGGCATTGCTCAGACTCTTGTAGACGCAACCTGGCCCAAACCCAGGTATACCCCTCTCTCTATTTTAAAAGTTGATAACGGTGAAATCCTGGCGGGAGAGAAAGTCAATATAACATTTACGATGCGATTTCCTGAGATGAATAATCTGGAAGGCGGGATTTATGCCTTTATACTGACTCCTGATGGTAAAGAAGTCCGGCTGAAGGACCGAATCAGTCTCTATGCTTGCAACCGGAGTCCGGAGAAACTGTTATGTACTGCTGAAGCGCGTCCTGTCGAAGGACAGAAAGGACGGGTTACCATTGCAGTAACAGATAAATACAATAACCCGGTTACAAACTTTACAGGGACAGTTCAAATCAACGGGAGTACTCAAACCGACCTTCCCGCGTCCTATACTTTTAAAGAATCGGACAAGGGGTTCAAACATTTCGAAGTTGCCTTCCGTCCGGGTGTCGTCACACGGATTACTGCATCGTATAATTCAATAAAAAGTATAAGCAATCCGGTATTGCCCCGTGAAAAGACAGAGCCGGGGACATTTTTCGGGGATATTCATGTTCACTGTGAGATTTCAAGCGATGCCGTGGGTTCACCGGATCATGCGTATGAACATGCGCGAAATTTCTGTGGTCTGGATTTCGCCGGATTAGCGGATCACTCTCCACGCGGGGAAAAATACGAGCGTCTTATAGCTGCCGGCAACCGGCACAATGCCCCTCAACATTTTTCCACCATTATCGGGTTTGAATGGAGTACCGGACGCTATGGGCACCGGAACGCTTATTATCCTGATGACAAAGGGCCGGAGCAACCTGATAGTGGTGGAGACAACACAGCGCCTTGGTGGAAATTTCTTGATGAGCATAATGTCCGGGCTCTTACTGTTCCTCATCATCCCAATATGCAAGGGGGACTCAAGGCAAATGGAAAACCTGTGTGGGGTCCCATGGACTGGTCTAAAATCAATAGCAAGTATCAGAGAGTCGTTGAAATCGAGCAACACAGGGGATCATCTGAAGCACCTGGCGGGCCGAATCCGGAACTTCGTATTTACGGGAAGGATCTCGGATCAAGCGTGCAGACGGCATTGGCGATGGGCCATCGGCTGGGATTCATCGGTTCGACAGATACACACTTCGGCCGCCCCGGTATCGGGAAGGGAGAAGAGGGATTAGCAGCAATCCTCAGTCCGGAACTGGAAAGAAAGGCACTCTTCAACTCCATGTATGACCGCCATTGTTATGCGACCAGTGGGGCTCGCATCCTTGTATTCTTTACCGTAAACGGGTTTCCGATGGGAAGTGAAGTTAAGATGGGTCCAAAAGACCCAAGAAATATTTCTTTCCGCGCAATCGGCACTAATCGCATTAAAAAAGTCGAACTTCTCAGAAATAATGAAGTAATTAAAACCTGGGATGGTACGGCCGATGATATAAGCGGAGCATTATCTGTTAAAGGGGAAATCGGGCAGGGAGAATGGTACTATATCAGGATAACACAGACGGACAGGGAGATGGCCTGGTCAACTCCAATCTGGGTGGATAAGAAATAAAACATTATCAGCATATTTATACTTTTGGCACTATTTTGGCATAATAGTTTTTATAAATGATTATGACATGAATTACCGAATACTTTTTATATTGATCCTAATCCAATTGACCTCCAGTTTGCAGTTAGCTGCGCAGGAAAAGTGGACATTGAACGATTGTATCAACTATGCGCTGAAAAATAACCTTCAGTTACTGAACGCAGATATGGACAAGCAGTTGGCTGAGGTGAGTTACCGTCAATCGAAATGGAACAGGTTGCCTGCAATTGGAGCAGGATCGGATGCGGGAAAAAATTACGGCAGATCTGTGGATCCCAATACCAACGGGATAATCAATACCTCCTTTTTCAACAACTCCTACTATTTGGGTACTTCGGTCGATCTGTTCCGTGGTTTCATGTACGAAAACCAAATCAGGTATAGTAAATTCAAAAAAGAGGCAACTGAAAACAGACGGATTAGTGCAGCAGATGATTTGGCTTTCTCGGTAATGAACGCCTTTTTTAATGTCATTTATTTCGAAGAACTGCTAAAGATCGCCAATGAGCAAAAAGCCATCTCTGAGCTGAACGTAAAGAAGATAGATATTTTAGTCTCGACCGGATTGAAATCACCTGCTGATTTTCTGGAGATGAAGGCCAACTACGAAAAGGAAGAGCTCTTCTGTATTCAGACTGCGAATAACATCGCAACCTCCCGGATCAGCCTGATGAAATCAATGAACCTTCCTCCCGAAAGGCAGATCGTGCTCGTTCTTCCTGAAACGGAAGATGTTTTTCCCGGGATAGGTGCCAATATTCAGGAACTCTTTGAGCAGCATACCTTCCGCTCACCATACATCCGTTCTTTCGAGGGTGAATGGCAGGCCAGTCAGAAAAATGTGAGCATCAACAGGGCCAGATTTTCTCCCTCCATCAGGCTACAGGCCAGTTACAACACCGGTTACTATGAAACCAACAAAGATGCAAATGACAAGACTATAGCATTCAGGGATCAGATTAACAATAACCAACGACAGTTTCTTGGGGCGGCCCTAACCATTCCGTTGTTCAATAAAAATTCAGTCAGGTTTGACGTACAAAGCGCCAAAATTGAAGCGGAACAAGCCCAAACTAGACTTACCATGGCCAGGCAAACGCTTCTGTACGAAATGGAGGGAAATTACAACGAACTAACCGCATCGGGAAAAGAACTTCAACAAACCGAAAAACAGATGGAAGCCGATAAGCTTGCATTTCAGGCAGCCCAGAAAAAATTTAATCAGGGAATGATCAATGCCATTGAATTGTATACGACCAAAAACAGACTTGCCAATACAACCGCTCAGGTTCTGCATGCCAAACTAACTTATGCGGTAAAGAAACGAATACTGGAGTTTTACAAAGGGAGTAGATTCTGGGAATAGGAGCAGAGGGCGGAGAGCAGAGGGCATGGAGCAGAGCGCATGGAGGAAAAAGAGGGGGAGAGTAGGAGACTTGGCAAGTTATTGAAAAAGAAATAGGGGAACGGAGAAAGTGAACTGGGAGAAAAGACGGGGAGACTTGGGGACGGGGAGAGGGGGCGAGAGCGACTTCTGGTTTGAAGTCCAATCAGGGACGGCCAATATTGTAGTCCCGGGTGGAGCGAAGCGGAACCCCGGGTATGGAAACGCCGGGAGTACACCGTCCGCGGTAGCGAATTGAAAAATTCGGTACAGATCGATTCGGACGGAAGGAGTGAAGGAATAAAAAGGAATAAAGAATAAAAAATATTGAATAGCCATTGGTGAAAAGGAAATTAAGATTAGGGCGCAATCCAAAATCGAAATTCCAAAATCGAAAATTATCTAATATATTGTAAATAGGATCATCATGGGAATGGATAGGGTTATTGAAAAGAAGAAAGGGATTCAGAAGAAACATATTTTCTGGGGTGCTGGGGTTTTACTGATAGCCTTTTTGATTTTTA
>JALOCD010000074.1 GCA_023228025.1 Prolixibacteraceae bacterium
AGTCTCCTATTTGGTTGATAATTGAGGTTACCCCCTTATATCCTACAAGATAAAAAATTATCCGTTAACTACAAACATTTCAAAGAACAATTTTGATCAAAATATCAATAAAATCAATACCTTTAGAGGGTTTTCTTAACTAAACGACATTGATTACTAATTCTTGATTTGATCCAAATGGAATTCCAAGAAATCCATTTAGTTTTTGATTTTTCATAGTTCTAATATTTAGTATTTGTTTCAGGTTACGATTCGAAATTGGCATAACTGCCATTGCTATGAGCATTGGAGGAGTACGGAGCTGCGATTGTATCCCATTGGCTATACCGCGTGTATAGTATTTTTAGTCTAATTCATTATATTTCAAATCAATAAAAAATAGTTTTAGTCTGTCAATATCATTTCTTAGGTATTCTCTAATTTCAAAAGACAGATTAAAGTCATCGTCTAAATTGCTTCCTGTAATACCTATCACAATCTGACCATGTTCATATGGATCGTTTTCATCAAATGATAAAAGATTCAATCTTTCCAGATTTTTAATTCTTGAAAGCATTTCACTTTTACTAATACCTAAAGAATCAATAATATCCATAAAGGGAGATTTAACGCAATTTATGCAATTCCCGAGTTTTCCATATGGTTCCGCAAATTTTAAAACTGAAACAAAAAATTCTCTTGATTTTTTGGGAATCTTTTTTAGTTGTTCGCAATAAATTTTAAGTTCAGATAATAACTTAGTCTTATTAAGCTTGAAATCTTGCTCCTTTACGAATTTAACAAAACTGTTTGCAGAACTGAAATCTGTTGAATTTTCTTGTTTTAAACGTGAAAGAAACGAGGGTTTAGAATCTTCTGGAGCTATTTCGTTAATTATTTCAGTTTTGTCAACCTTATCAATGGAATACTTTTTAAAAGTTGAAAAGAAATATTCATTGTCTACTTTTTTATTATTTAAAAATATGCCAATGCAACTAACAGGAGAATAAGCACAATGGTAATTAGTTTTAAACCCGCTTAACTCGCTTAAAATGTGCGATATTCTTGCTTTATATTTATCTTTCCCAGATTCAAATGGTGAACAGAAAAGAATGTATAATTTATTAATGCTATGAAAACTACTTTCTGTTATTTGGCTTTTCAATTTACCAGCAAAAGTATCTTGTGAAACATCAAAATGGCTTTTAATCTGAAAACCTACTTTAATATTGTCATGTGACTTTAATAGTAAGTCAACTCCGTGGTCATTCATTCCTTGCATAAATTCGAGTTGTGGTTCTCCTAAAAATTCACTGTTCTTTATTAGGTATTGCTTCAATTCTTCAACCAACTCATCGTGATTCTTTTTATCGAAATATTGTATATCTTTTTCATCTAATGTTGGCTGATTGAGTAATATTGAAATACTCGTTATTAAATCTTCCTTTTTCATATGATAATGTGGGCTAAATTCATTTCCAGATTGCAGAAACAACTACCCCAGGACAATCATGTCGGATCTTGTTCCTCAATCACATGAAGCCTTAGTTATTATGGGCTGTGCTTTATACAATTTCTGTTTGTTTTATCTATATTTCAATTTTTTTTCCGTTAAACAATTAAATATGACGGTAAGGTACTCTAGAAAGTTTAATTTCTACAAAGTTGTCTTTATGTCTTTCAAGTTGATTTACCGAATACCCTGCTCTTTTTAGACTCATGTCCAAAGATTTTTGCAACATCTCCATTTCAGAGCCTGGTCCAATAATGATTTCTTTCAATATTTTTTTAGGAAGTAAGTGCTCGACATATGGTTTAAGTATTCCGTCTTTCTCTTGGAATTTAATTTCTTTTTCATAATCCGAAGCAGAATAATTTTTTATTAAACGCCATTCTTGCTCATATTCGAATGCGAAATTTTTGAGTAAACTAAAGTAAGCCGCAAGATCAGATATATTTGGAAATCCATTAAATACCAAATGACCTTCTCTTGGCTCAAACAAAGAATAAATATCTTTAGCTGCCTTTGATAGTATATCTTTCAAGAGTTTTGAATCATATGCACACCTTACCCAACTTGGATTACCTGATTTAGATTTATAATGCAAATCATCAATTTTCATTCTTTCAATGCCAATAGCGACTCCCTTTCCATTAATACCATATGTATTCCACATTGGAAGGCTATCTGGATTTTCAGAGAAAGAAGTAATAAAAGGAGGTGTCATATACCCAAAAAGTGTTACAAATCCTTTCCAATAGTCATGATTTAACTTGTCCGCAATATGTTTATTTTCTATAGCTTTCAGAGAATTCTCATAGGTCTTTATCAACTCAGCTAATAACTCTCCTGTAAGTTTAAATTCAGTGATATCGTTTAAGAATTCAATGTGTGTTCCTCGTAAAGCAAAGCAATTAGAGTTACTTGTTTTTAAATTCCTTTTCTCTTCATCTTCAATACGTTCTAAAATTGACTGAAGAGTTTTGATGGATGTATAATGATATAAAATATTCGGGGCTTCATTGTTCTCAAAAATCAATTTGAAATTGTTTTTATCAATACTATCCTCATCGAAGACAGAGGGGAAAGAATTAATCAGAGTCTCTTTTTGAGACGAGGTAATATGAGTTGAATATATCTGTGTACTTTTCATTTCTATCCTTTAATTCATTTCACTTAGCCTTGCCCATAACTTATTTCAACATTACCGAAAGTAATTTATCACATTGAAAATGATCTGTATATCCATATCTTTTGGTATTCATGCCTTATCAAAAGTAAACATATTGATTAAAAAAATCGTCAAATTGGTCATAAATATTTGCGATCCTTTTTCACCTGCATGTATGTAGTTCTCAGTTATTTTTACTTGACAAATGGATTTCCACTGCCTGCATAAACCTCTTCATCTGCTACCGAGGAAAGAAACTGCCGAAATGGAGAATCACCGCAACTTGAGCAGAAAATCTCACCTGAAGTTGGAAATAATAAATGGCTCCCTGGGGAATTTTGGTTTTGAAATCAATCGGGTATGGAGAGAATCAGTAATCCAGTTGAGGCGATGCTTTTCAATGTAAGCTGCCGTTTTTTTTAATAATTCTATCAAAATTTGACGGATCTTGCCTGCTATCCCAAATTGTAAGTATCTCAATTGAATTTTCTGTTTCGCGATAGGTGAAAAAATAATCCTTTATAATTCTTATCCTAACATTTTGAACATCAGTTTCCTTACCAATCTTGGGGTGCTTACCAAGGAAATCTGCGGTATCTTCAAATATTTGATTAAGTTTTTTGCTATAAACAATTGATTTGTTTCGATTAAGCCAATAATCAAGTATTTGATATCTATCTAAATGGGCAAGTCTGGACCAAATTATTTGTTTAACCATTCGTTGATTTCTTTATTGGCTTGCTCACTTGTCAAGAAATCCCCATTGTTTATTTGGTTTATTGCTGTATCTATTGCAATCTTTTGATTATCTGACAGCATATAAATCTCTGAATCCATAATACTATCATCAAGAAGTTTATAAACATCCATTAATAATTCGTTATCAGTCAATTGTTTTATTTTCCCAATTACCTGATTTTTCATCTCAATTGTAGTCATAATCATCTTTTTTACAAAAATACAACATTTTACTTTAAAATCCCGAAGTGGCAGTTTTTCCTTATTTTTGATAGAAACACTAATAAATGGGTTAAAGTTCTCTTCGTTCCTCTTTTCTATTGAAGCCCATGATACGATATGAGCCTATTTGATTCGATTATGAGACTTAATTTCTGATTTTCAAGCAAATTGAAGTTCTGGATTAAAAAAACATCTTCTCAGACTGCGTCACCAGATCAAAAATTCCTCTGCGGATTGAAAGAATTCGTCTTGGAGATTGTAAACCCATTATTTAGTCTACTTTTTTGAAGGAGTTCGCATCATCCAGATGACGGGATGTCTGACAGGGAGATTCCGGATCACTTCGGGATGTTTCGGGTTGGCCGGTAAACTCAGAAAGGTCGAGATATATTGTTTGTTCTGATAAGCCAGACCCGCGAAAAGCAGACTGGATTGGCGCACTGGCCACTCTTCCCAGATAAAAATGTCTTTGTCGAAAGGCCATTTTGATTTGTCGACGATAAACGGATAAATAAATTCCATCCCTTTTCTGAGTGTTTGGCCCTTTTCTGTTTTGAATTCAAACAGGTTGTCATCGGGTGTTGATAACAGCTGCGCCGCATTGCACATGGCATCGATGTTAAAAAGCGAGTAACCAAATGGTTTGGTTCTTTTGATCTCCAACGGAAAACTACCGTCATCTGCCATCTGGTTTGGAAGTAAAATGGTCTTGAACCGATTGATGCACATCTGTTTGGCCTGCTCATTTCCGGTCAGTACAGCCATGGAGGCAGCTGTGACCACCCAACAGGTGCCATGGTTATTTTTCGCATTCATCTCATCGATACCATATTGGTGGGTCATCATCCAATTTAAAAAACTGGTAAACCACGCTTTGATTTTTAAAGCCTGATCTTTCGGAATTACCTTGTTATCGATCAAGATTTTTGCTGATTGTGCTACCTCCACCAAATGATAAGCATCAATCAGTCCAATACCCCTACCGGTGAAACGTCCCCAAATGGCCTGGGCATACAGCATATTTGGCTTCATCCTGATTAACGAATCTACAAACCATGCGTGTAAATGTTCCAAGGCTTTGTTTGAATATTTTCTGTCGCCGGTAAGCAGCCAGGCCGAGGTAAGGGTGGCGGTGATTTCGCTGAGACGAATCATGGCATACCGATGATCCGAGAAATTTTCCGGGTTTGTTTGTCCGTCTTTTTGGATGTATGGACCATCTGGTTTGGCAGGATCCGGCCACCAGTAATCTCCCTCTGAATAGAAATCATTGGTTCCGCCAGTGCTCCGTTTACAAGAGGATGCGGTGACAGTTACCGGCGTTTCAGACAACAACCTTTCTGCCTGGTCGATAGTCTGTTTCCTGATGTTTTGAATGATTAGTTGTTCCAGATCACTTATTGGCGAAATGGTCTTCATTTTTGCCTCAAAGGCATGATCCGTTGCCCCAATCGCATTGCCATACAAATGGAAAATCAATGTGAATAAAAAGAGATGTTTGGATGATACAAGCATATTATTTAGCCTTTGGTTTTAAGCCACTTTGAAACAGCTTCAATCAAAATTAATAGGACACATGCTAAAATTACTACCGTCAGTGTCGCATTGACCACTCCCTGAATTCTGCTGGATTGATTGAGAATTTGAGGAACATAAATGTTGGAGAGGTTCAGTACACCGCCGGTTATTGTTGTAACTCCGACGAAAGTCATTGGAACAATCGTGATCCAGATATATTTGCGTTTACCATGATTAATCAGGTAGGAGGTACCAATGGCAAGGGCCAAAGTGGCCAGCAACTGATTGGCAACCCCAAACATGGGCCAAATGGTCGAAACAGTACCAGTATAGATGAAATATCCCCAGGCGAAAACAACCAGAAAACTGGTTATCAAATTTCCCGCAAGCCAGTTGGTACGAGCAAAAGGGGCATAAATTTTGCCCATGGCCTCTTGCGTAATGAACCGGGCAATCCTGGTTCCCGCATCCACGGTAGTGAGGATAAACAGGGCTTCGAACATGATGGCAAAATGGTACCAGTATGACATCAGTCCGTTTAATCCCGGCAAACTAGAAAAGATCTGAGCCATCCCTACGGCCAGTGATACTGCGCCTCCGGGACGTCCGGCAATTTTTTCCCCAACTTCCGCCGATAATTGTGTCAGGTTCGATTCATGAAAACCAAGTGATTGCAGTTGCGGAAGAATCTGTGTGAACTTTTCGGGCGAGACATTGATCTGAAAATAGTCGAGCGGAAAAAGGCTGGTAGCAGCTATTAATGCCAGGATACTAACCATGGCTTCTGCCAGCATCGAACCAACTGCGATGGGTTTGATGTGCGACTCTTTCATAATCATTTTTGGCGTGGTTCCTGAACTCACCAGGGCGTGAAATCCGGAAATGGCCCCGCAGGCTATGGTAATAAAGAGATAAGGGAAGAGAGTTCCGGGTATAATCGGGCCTCCGCCATGGATAAACGGGGTGAAATTGGGCATTTTAATTTCCGGTGCAACCAGAATAATACCTATAGCCAGAAGTGCAATCACTGTCAGTTTCATGATGGAGCTGAGGTAATCTCTGGGTGAAAGCAGCAGCCATACAGGCAGTACTGAAGCAAAAAAGCCATATCCGGCAAGCATGATGGTCAGCGTTTTCTTGTCAAAGGTAAACCAGCTTTCGAAGGGCGATCCAGGAACGTATTTCCCGTAAATGACCGCCAGGGAGAGTAAAATAACCCCAATCACAGTGGCTTCTACCGTTTTGCCCTTTCTAAATTTGAACATCCATAATCCCATAAAAATGGCAATGGGAATGGTGGCAGCAATGGTAAAAGTACCCCATGAACTTTCTGCCAGGGCATTGACAACAACTACCCCCAGGCCGGCCAGCGCAATAACCAGGATGATTAAAACCGCAATGGAGGTGATGATTCCGCTGAAACTGCTGATCTCGATCTTGGCAATTTCCGCCAGGGATTTTCCGTCGTGCCGCACGGAAGCAGTTAAGATAACCACATCGTGCACTGCACCAGCCATAACTGCCCCAACCAGCATCCAGACAAATCCCGGCATAAAACCAAATTGCGCTGCCAGAACGGGACCAACAAGGGGACCAGCGCCGGCAATGGCTGCAAAATG
Organism: Prolixibacteraceae bacterium; assembly: GCA_023228025.1. GTDB lineage: Bacteria > Bacteroidota > Bacteroidia > Bacteroidales > Prolixibacteraceae > CAINVV01. The sequence goes on from JALOCD010000074.1 coordinate 6,749, forward strand.
ATGACCGAAAGCTACCCATTTGGGCATGGGATAATAGTTGTGCTTGTCGAAAAGACGGAAGGCGGGTGTCTCGATCTCATCGTTCAGCATCAATACCTTGGTGGCGATAAAACTGTAGTACAACCGGTATGCGAGGGCAAGAAAGGCAAGCGCACCGATTACGAAAGGCATTGCATTCATTGTCTGTAGGTAAAGTTATAGATCAAATTTATAATATTTCCCGATTGATTAGTTATAGAAATGATGGGGAATCCTGAAAAATAGGTGACAGGTAGTAGAATGTGAAAATTGGGAAATGTGGAAATGTGAAAATGAAGCACTCCACTGAGCGAAGTCGAAGGGGCAAACTTTGAGAAAAAGACAACGGTCCCTGAGTGAAGCCGAAGGGTGTTGATCGGACAATCTATCGAGGGGAATACGGAATGAAGGAAAGACTAGAAGGCGAAGGGACTTAAGGTCTGTAGCTTGTATCTTTTAAACTTTGTAACCCATGATTGGAAGGGGTTATCTTGCTACCACCACAATTCCAATTCTGTTAATTCTTTCATCCTGAAAATCCTGATTCAGACAATTTGTGTAATCTGTGGTTGGAAGGGGGTTAATTTGTATAATCTGGGGTGAATTTTGATTTGAGCATTCCTCTCACTACATTTGGTACAACTAAAAACTACTAATTATGAAAAATCCGGGTGCCAAGCTGTTTCTGGTTTGTTCCCTTGTCGTGATGGCGTTCATGTCTCAGGCACAGCAGAATATTGTACAGCAAATAGTTTTCAAGAATGCTCCAGTGCTTTTTAAGCAAAATAACCGCTCCTTTCAGCAGGTGATTGTCAGTTGCAAGGCTGATCAAGCAGGAACTATCCTGGTAAGGGAAGGAGGTAAAGAAATTTTGAAAGCAGACCTGAAAAAGGGCAACAATAGTTTTCTGGTTACAGTACCGGCTGTTCAGAAGAATAAAAAAATCAATTTTTCAAGCAGCATTAGTGGTGGAAATGCAATAAAAACTGCTTTTGTACTAACTCCGCCACGCAAATGGGAACTTTACCTTGTACAACATGCACACACTGATATTGGTTATACCCGGCCACAGTCCGAGATTCTTGCCGAACACCAGCGTTACATCGATTATGCCCTCGATTATTGTGATCAGACTGATAATTTGCCGGATGATTCCAAATTTCGCTGGACCTGCGAGTCAGCATGGGTGGTGAAGGAATATCTGAAAACCCGTCCGGCAGCGCAAGTCGAACGTCTCAAAAAGCGGGTTGCCGAAGGGCGTATCGAGCTTACCGGAATGTTCTGCAACATGGCCGAAACATCTGACGAAAGCCTGATGACCGATTTTTTAAGACCGTTGCAAACCATTCAGGAAGCCGGGTTTCCGGTTAAAACAGTGATGCAGAACGATGTCAACGGCATCGCCTGGTGCATGCCCGATTATTTCAAGAATACAGGGGTGAAGTTCCTGAACATGGGGATCAACGAAACCAGGTCCATTTTACCATTTAATCAACCCACCTGCTTCTGGTGGAAAGCGCCAAGTGGTGAGAAGCTGTTGGCTTTCAGGGCTGATCACTACATGACCGGCAACTTTTTTGGAATGGAAAGTCCGGCCATCAAGGCGCCCAATATGTTGGAACACCTTGCCGACCTGGAGGCTAAGAATTATCCTTTTGACAAAATTGGCATACAGTTTTCAGGGTACTTTACCGACAATGCTCCTCCTTCGACAGCTGCCTGCCAATTGGTCAAAGAGTGGAATGAAAAATATGAGATGCCCAAACTTAAACTTGCGGTAGCCAGCGAATTCTTTGAGTATGTCGAAAAAAATTATGCAGACAAATTGCCCGTTTACCAAAAAGCCTGGCTCGACTGGTGGACCGATGGCGCCGGGTCAGCATCCCGCGAAACGGCTGAGGTACGGAAGATGCAGAACCTCAAGCAGGTTGATGAAGGACTTTTCGCCATGGTTGCCCTCAAAGGTGGGGAGTTGAACCCTAATTTACAGGCAGAAAGCGACCATATTTCCGAAAACGCCATTTTTTATGACGAGCATACTTTTGGCGCCGATGAAAGTATTAACCGTCCGTTTAGCGAAAATTCGGCACATCAGTGGCTTCAAAAGGGCGCCTATGCCTGGGAGGCCTTGAAAATGCAAACATTGCTTCACGAAGAGGCGCTGGCAAGGTATCAGCCATTTCTGAAGAAAGCAGATTTTCCTGTAATCCACATCATCAACTCATTGGGATGGAAACGGTCGGGCGTTGTGAAATTGTTCATAGATTTTCAGGTCCTTCCCATTCTCACAACGGTTCGGATCATTGATATGGCAACGGGTTTGCAGGTACCGGCACAGATGACAGGCAAACGTGCCGAAGGGGCGTACTGGGAGTTGGAGGTGAAGGATATTCCTGCATTGGGCGTTAAAACCCTGAAGATAGAAGTAGGTGATCACTCCCCCGAGCCTCAGGCGGATGCTGTGTATGTCGAAAAACTCGAGAATCAATATTACAGTTTGGTCATTAACAAGACAACAGGAGCAATCAGTAGTTTGTATGATAAAGAGTTGGGCATTGAATTGTTTGATAAAAAAAGTCCATGGCAGATTGGGCAGCCCATCCACGAAACAATGTCCTCCCGCGATAAGTATGAGCCTTCACACACGACTGTTTCCAATGTTGTTGTAGAAAAAGGGGTAAACGGTGCAATTTGGGAGAGTATTAGAATTAGGGCTGATTTGGCAGGTGCGGACAAAGGGGATGACAAGGCCCCGAAAGGCCTTGAGATGGAGGTTCGGCTTTATAAAAATGTGAAGAAGATTGGATTGAATTATACCGCGCATAAATTGATTGTTATCGACCCTGAAGCGTTGTATGTGGCGTTTCCTTTTGCTTTGCCCGATTCAAGGATCGTATTTGAAACCATTGGAGGCACGCTTACACAAGGCGAACAGCTGCCCGGATCTTCTTCCGATTGGAACGTCGCACAGAATTTCGTCTCGGTTAGAGGTAAAACTGGTCAGATAATTGTGGTCAGCGATGAGATTCCGCTCTGGCAATTCAGCGATTTCAACATGGGCAAATTCGAACGATATCCGAAGCAAGGCAGGCCCTGGCTTTTTTCTTGGGTGATGAACAACTACTGGTTCACAAATTTCAGGGCTTACCAGGAAGGTGGTTTCAGCTGGAGTTACCAATTGACCTCCACCAGGGATACCTCCAATACATTTGCTACCAAATTTGGATGGGGTGAAAGAAATAGCTTCCCAACACGTACTTTCCCTGTATCGGCTAAAAATGAACTTAAGGAAGTATTATCAGAAAGTCTGAAAATTGAGGGTTCGGCCAATGTTTTATTGGTTAATAGTCGACCGGCATTGAACGGGAAAGATGCGGTCATCCTTCATTTCAGGGAATTGGAGGGCAAAGATGCTGACATCAAGCTGTCCTGTTTAGTCGCTGGAAGAGCCATTAAACTTATTTCTATTGTCAATGCGATGGGTAAAAAAGTGGCAAGAAGCAGCGCTTCCCTTCATTTTAATCCGTTTGAAGTAAAATTTGTTGAATTGGAATTTTGAGGATGATTAAAATATATTACGCAGAGTTACAAGATTATAATTTCAAATATTACAAATATGAAGAGAAGTGAAATCAACCGCATTATAACTGATGCTAAAGAATTTATGGCAGGGAAATGTTTTCTGCTGCCACCATGGGCAGCTTGGTCCGTAGCTGATTGGAAAGAACATCTTACTGAAACTGTCGAAATCCGCAATAACTTTCTGGGATGGGATATTACTGATTTTGGATCCGGGGATTTTAAATCCAGGGGACTGTTTCTCTTTACAATCCGCAATGGGAAATTGGGTGCCGACTTGAAACCCTATGCCGAGAAAATCATGATACTGGAAGAAAATCAGGAGACTCCAATGCATTTTCACTGGTCAAAGATGGAAGATATCATCAACCGTGGTGGCGGAAATCTGGTCATCGAGCTGTACAACTCCAAAGCGGATGACAGCCTGGATTCCACACCGGTTCGCTTCAAAACGGATGGTGTGGAACGAAAAGTGGAGGCAGGCGGAAAAGTTATTTTGAAACCAGGTGAAAGCATCACCCTGGAGCAGGGCATGTACCATCGTTTTTACGGGGAGGCTGGAAAAGGAAAAGTATTGGTAGGCGAAGTCAGTGCAGTCAATGACGATGCTTCCGACAACTGTTTTTTTGAAGAGATCGGCCGCTTTCCGGTGATAGAAGAGGACGAACTACCGATTCATTTGTTGGTGGGGGATTATGAGAAATTCTTATAATTAGAAAAAATGTGTTAATGTGCTGATGTGCTGATGTGTTAATGAAAAAGCTGGGCAATAGAAGCAGAAGATATGAGATATAAGACATGAGATATGATTTTTAAAGTAAATAATGATAGTATCATTCTTAAAATCAACACATCAGCACATTTTCAAATCAGCACATTAAATAACTAAAATTAAAGATTCATATATGATAACAGTTTCGGGAATAGGCTGCTGCCTTGTAGACCTGCTCTACAACAACATAGATTTTGCAGCGGAGACTATGCAGCCGTTTCTTTCGAAAGAACGGGGTGATGGCGGACTTTTACCCGGGCAACTGGTTTTTCTGGAGGATTTTGTCTGTTATGCTCAAATTCCGTTCGAGGAGATACTTAGCCGGATTACAATGGATCAATCTCCAGATAAAATCAATATCGGAGGACCCTCCATCGTCCCATTGATCCATCTGGCGCAGCTGACAAATGGGGAGGAATGTGCCGTAAGATTTTATGGCAGAGGTGGTTCAGATGAAAATGGGTTGTATCTTCAGGCAGCAATGAAAGATTCGCCTGTTATCCTGCAGGATTATCAACTGGTTACCGGTTATACTCCATCTACTTTTGTTCTTTCTGATCCTAACTTTGATAATGGTCATGGAGAACGGATCTTTATCAATACGATCGGCGCTGCCAATGAGTTCCGTCCTGATTCCCTGAAAGATGATTTTTTTAGCTCAGACATTGTAGTTTTCGGCGGAACCGCGCTGGTTCCATCCATCCATGACCATCTCGGTCAATTATTAAAAAAGGCCAAAGAACATGGAGCTAAAACGGTGGTGAATACCGTTTTCGATTTCAGAAATGAAAAATTGAACCCGCATCTGAAATGGCCATTGGGCGAAACTGCCGATAGCTACCAACAGATTGATTTACTGATTGCCGATCATGAAGAGGCGCTTCGTTTAAGCGGGACAATGAATACAAAAGATGCGTGCAGTTTCTTCATGCAAAGTCGATTATCCGCTTTTGTAATCACCAATGGATCGAATGATCTTTTTGTCTGGTCCAATGGGAATCTATTTGCAAAACTGGAATTAAGAACAATTCCGATCAGTCAACAGATATACAATGATTTAAAAATAAGTAGAGTAGGGGATACCACCGGCTGTGGTGACAATTTTGTAGGAGGAGTACTCTATTCGATCGTTGAGCAATTGAAGCGACAGAACAAGGATCTTGATCTGCTTGAAGCATCGGCATGGGGTGTTGTATCAGGAGGTTTTACCTGCTTTTATGTTGGAGGGATGTACCATGAAACGACAAAAGGTGAAAAACTTGCCAAAATAAAGCCTTATTATGAACAATACAACAGGCAAATACTTAAACATCATGCTTAAGATTTTGATCACCTTTTTTATCCTTGTTGGTGCATTTCAACTCAATGCCCGACCCTCCCATATTGTTAAAACATTATATCCTACCGAGGATGTGGTTGTTGCCGATTGGGATGTTACTACCGTGGAGTTTGGAGCCGACAATACAGGAATGAAAGATGCAACGGTTGCAATACAGGCGGCTATCGACTCCTGTTACAGCCACAATGGAGGTACTGTCTGGATGCCGGCAGGAACCTACAAAATCTCACGTACCCTGGAGGTCAGAAACTTTGTCACACTTCGCGGCGACTGGAGAGATCCCGATATAGGTTCAGGAAGTTACGGCACCATACTTTCAGCTCAACTTCCGGCCGGTGAAGAGGGTCCCGTTCTGCTCAAAATAGGTTACAGTGCCGGTGTTATGGGGCTTACGATTTTTTATCCCAACCAGAATGCGGTGCATCCAATCCCATACAATTATACATTTTACATCGAAGGATGGGTTATGTGCCCGGCCGTAATCAATTGCACAATGATCAATTCCTTTCGGGGATTAGGGGTCAATGCCTTAAACTATAAAAATGCAATTGAAGTAGGCACCTTTAAAAATATCAAAGGAACCGCTTTGTTTCGTGGTGTTGTGGCCGGAAATGCAAGTGATGTCTCTACCTGGGAAAATATTAATTTCAGCGGCAAATACTGGGCAAAGGCGGGAAAGAAATACAATTGCCCAACCCTTTCTCAGCTTAGGGATTACACGTTGCAAAACGGCATCGCCTTTACTTTTGGCGACCTCGAGTGGGACCAGTTTTATAAGATCGGATGTTCAGGCTACAAAATCGGAATACAATTTGTAAAGGGCTCCAGAATTTCTTTCTGTGGCATCTTCTATAACGCCCAAATTGATGGTTGCAAAACGGCAGTCGAGGCCAATCAACTGGACCCACGGTGGGGCGCCGCATTTTTGCGGAGTACCCTTCAGGGCATCGACTATGCTGTCAATAACAAAAGTATTGGTTACCTGAAAGTTACAGATTGCAAACTTTCGGGTGAAATATTCGGAAATGTACGGGTTAGTACACATGGTTCAGTTAAAACTTACCAGGAAGCTGCTCTTCCAAAAGTTTCGCGTCTGGTGTTGTACAATTGTGAGGATGTTCCACACACCATTCCCGGCTCGACCATTCCAACCGAGGATGCAACGTCAGCCATTCAGCAAATATTGGACAGGGCCGGTTCAGATGGGGGAGGTGTGGTCTATCTGCCCGCCGGGTGGTATAAAATATGCAGTCATCTGACCGTGCCGGCCAATGTTGAATTGCGAGGTTGCTCTTCCATTCCCTCCCTGGATGGAAAACAGAGTTACGGAACAGTGCTGATGGGCTACGAAGGTGCCAATACTCCCGATCCTGATGGAACGGTTGCACTGGTGACGTTAAACGGAAATCGTTCAGGTATAAGTGGTTTGCGGTTCTTTTATCCTGAAAACAATCCCGCCAAAGAAATTAAGCCCTATCCGTTCGCAATCCGTGGGAAAGGCGATCGCCAGTATATTGTTAACATTGGAATGATCGGAGTTTTCAATGGGATTGATCTTGCTACCAATCAATGTAACAACCATTTAATCCGCAAAGTAATTGGTACTATCTACCATAACGGAATCGTTATTGGTTCGGGAAAAGGTCGTATCGAAGGCTGCCTGACCAATGGGGCCAAAGTTTGCAGGGTTGGATTCAATATTCCGGACTGGGCCAGTGAGAATCATGTGTTCAAAGAAATTATTGATCCGATTACCCGTCCAGGCGAGCAGCTTATTGTGATCAAAGGTTCTTCTGATGAGCAATTGCTCAATAATTTTGCCTATGGTTCACAAACCGGTATTACCATTCAATCCGGCAAAGTGAATATCTTTAACTTTGGGACAGACAATCTTGCAAAAGAGGGAAATTCCTTACGGATTGGAGGTGGAGAGGTGAAAGCCATGAATGTGATGCGTTACAACGGATCAACTGTCTCGGGAATCATCGCCGGTTTGTACAATGAGATGTATATTGGCGAAAATGATGCCAGGAGAAGCACTTTATGAGCTTTTTGAAATGCTAAGGGAATTTTTATTTTTTATTTTTCTAACAGATAAGTTTTCTGATAGAAAACATTTAATACCTTTGTGAAGTGTTCAATATTATCACACACAGAACATTGCTGGAGTATTGCAAAATTTACCCTGCTGCCGAAACAGCACTTTTTGAATTGTACCGGGAACTCGTTAATAGTGAATTCAATAATTTTAACGAATTGAAGGACGTTTATGGAAATGCGAGTTTGGTTGGTGATGACAGGATTGTTTTTAACATTTTGGGCAACAAGTACCGTCTCATAGTACGTATAGTCTTTGAATTTAAGGCTATTCAGGTGAAATGGTTTGGAACCCACAAGGATTAAGATAAGATTGATGCTTCTATGGGTAGTTATAAAAAAGAATAAAAATGGAACTTAAGATTATAAAATCAACACAGCAATATGAACAATACCTCGAGTGGGCAGATGCGATGTTTAATAAAAAAATAAAGGCTGATACACCGGAAGGGGAAATGCTTCAGGTGGTCCTTTTGTTGCTTAAACAGTATGAGGATATTAACTACCCTATTCCAATGCCTGACCCAATTGATGCCATTAGAATGAAAATGGAAGAAAGTGGTTTAAAGAACAAGGATCTGGTTGGAAAAGTAGGGAGTAAGGGTTATGTTTCAGCGCTTCTAAACAAACGTAAGCCATTAACACTTGACCTTGTTAAGTTTTTTCATCGGGAATTTAATATACCTGCTGAGATTTTATTGTCTTGAATAGTTGCGAATTGAAATATTTCAAATCTTGTTGTCGAGATACGAAATGAAAAAAAATCTGCCCCAAAATAGCGTCTTATCTTGAAGGGGTTATGCAAAAGCTTAAAATCTAAAGATATGGAACAAAAGGCATTTCTGGCTATCAATTACTTTAAATCAGGGTATAATTGCGCACAGTCGGTTGTGCTCGCCTTTAAAGACGATCTTGGCTTTGACGAGAATCTTGCTTCAGAAATCTCCGTTGGGTTTGGCGGAGGTATGGGAAGGCTGCAGGAGAAATGCGGTGCCGTTACCGGGGCCTTCATGGTAATGGGACTGTACAGTTCGAAACTGTATCAGGATAACGTTAGTCGGAAAAATCATTCTTATGCGATGATCCAGCAGTTTGATCAGAAATTCAAGTCGATTCACCATACCACACAGTGTATTGAATTGTTGAAATGTGACCTGAGATCCGAAAATGGACATGCCTATTGTGGTGAATTTTATTGTTACTTTAATGAGAATCCTTCTCGTTTCCCATATCTTTGAACCTCAAATTGTCAAAACTAAAATTAGATGTACAAATTGCTGCATAAGATAACACTGGCGCTGGTTCTGCTTGCAATGACCTCATGCGGGGCCCGTTCTGACAAGGTAAAAGAGTTGTTTAAGGATAAATCAACCAGCGGGTTACACGAAAATAGTGCAGATGATAATGATTTCAAGGCCGTAACCGCCCTACTGCTGTCGCCTAAACATCCCAAACCGGGTGAACCTTTCAGTGTGCTAACAGTTGGCGGGAAAAGCATCCTGAAAACGAAAATTCAAATTTCCTCCGATGCCGCAGAATCCCTGAAAAGCAGGAGCGGGGAGGGGTTGCCTTTCTGGCGTATTGAACAGTTCAAAGGAGTGCCGGAAGGTAAATACAGGATTGTACTGCAGGGCAGTAGCGAGGAGGCTCAGCTTGATTTCGCGGTCAAAAGTCAACCGGTTCAGTCCTCCGACCAGGGAGTCTGGAAAACGGAGAAGGGATGGGATGCCGCGTCCGAAGAGCTCTATTCGGCCTGGGTCAATGCGCTTTTTTACGATGCCGATGAACGCGCCTCCTGGAAAGCCTTGGACGAGGTGACCCAGAACCGGGACAGAAATTTTCTCTACAACCATCTCTCTCTTAATGAAGACAATGCAGTCGATAAAAATCGGGTTCTGATGCAACCCGACTGTGCTGATAATCCGTTTTACCTCCGTGCCTATTTTGCCTGGAAGCTGGGACTTCCTTTTGGTTACCATGAGTGCGACCGTGGTTATCTTGGAAAGGCTCCAAGAACAGGCAGGTGGGTCACCAATGAGAGTGGACTCTCCGGATCTAGTCCGACCCGGAAGTTCAATACTTTTGTGCGAATGGTGATGAACGGTGTTCATTCTGGGACTGCCCGCACTGCACTGAACGACGAAAACTCTGATTATTATCCACTTCCACTTACTGCAAGTGCGCTACGTCCCGGAGTGGTTTTTGCCGACCCTTACGGTCACACGCTGATTCTTGTCCGCAGGGTTTCCCAAACTTCCGATACACCGGGGGTACTTCTTTCGGTCGATGCCCAGCCAGATGGTACGGTTGGCATCAAGCGGTTCTGGAAGGGCAATTTTCTGTTTAATACCAGCGAAGTGGTTGGTGAACCCGGTTTTAAAGCATTCAGGCCAATTTTATTGAAAGAGGGTAAGCCCCGTCTTATAAGTAATGAAGGGATTTCTGCCAATCCGGGACTGGTATCCTTCTCCATCCAGCAAAAGAGTATGGAGAGCGGAGATTTTTACCATACCATGGAGCGGATCATCAATCCAAAACCACTCGATCCTGAAGCGGCCCTGCTCGACCTCATTCAGGCGTTGAACGAGCAATTGATTGTGCGAATCACCTCTGTTGCCAATGGCGAAGCCTACATGAAGTCGCATCCCGGTGAGGTGATTGGCATGCCGGGAAGTCCGGCCGGCGTGTTTCAGGCAGGAGGGCAGTGGGAGGACTTTTCAACCCCCAACCGCGATCTTAGATTATTAATTGCCATGGATGCTGTTCTCGATTTTCCTGATAAGGTATTTCGTTCGCCTGAAGATTATAAATTTCCAATGCTGAAATCTTCCGAAACTGTTAAAAAGGAGCTGGAAGAGCTGTTATACAGGAAATTGAATGAGCTTTCTATTACCTATACGCGCACCAATGGCACGGAACAGAAGTTGACCATGGGTGAGATCTTGAAAAGGAGAGAAGCTTTCGAAATGGCCTACAATCCGAACGATGGAATCGAAATACGATGGGGTGCGCCAATTGGCAGCGAAGAGCGCTCCACCTGCAAACGGCAGGTCCCGGCCAACCAGTTGGCAAGAATGAATGCGACCCGTTCATGGTTTCATAAACGGCTGCATCCACCGACGTAATCAAGATTAAGCCTTAGAAATGTTTTGGTGCCAGATGAACGAATTATGAGCAAAATTTATCTATTCAGAGATCAGAAAGTAATGCTTGATAGTGATTTAGCTGATTTGTATGGCGTCGAAACGAAAGTATTAAAACAGCAAGTCCGCAGAAATTCAGATCGCTTTCCTCATGATTTTATGTTTGAATTGACTGAAAATGAATTCTCTATCTTGAGGTCACAATTTGTGACCTCAAGTTGGGGAGGTGTTCGTTATTTACCAATGGTAAGATCATAGGATACAAAACTGATGAACCTAATACAAATTGACTTTCCTGGGTTTCCCCGTTTCTCCGTTTCTCCGTTTCTCCGTTTCTTCCTTTCCCTTTCCCCCAATTTGAAAACGGACTACTGCCCTCCTGCAATTAATATTTAAAAAACTATATTTGTGTAGAACTAACAATAACAAACAAACATTGAAAGTGATTCCGGAGGATAATGAATTGGTTATAAAGCTTCAAAAAGGTGATGTGGAAGCTTTTGATCTGGTTTATTCTAAATATGCCGGTAAGTTGTATGGCTTTGCCTTCAAATACCTGAAATCGGCAACCGAAACTGAAGAATTGGTTCAATCTGTATTTCTCAAAGTTTGGGAGAATCAAAATAATCTCAGAAAAGAGTCATCCTTCAAATCCTATTTATTTACCATTGCCTACAATGAAATTTGTAATCTTTTCAAGCGAAGAGCTCATCTTCAGAAATTTATTGGCAATCAGTTGATCGAAAAACATCCAACTTCAAGTGAAACCGAGGAGATGATCAATTATAATTCCATTCTGGAGCAATTATACGAGATTATAGCCAAACTCCCGGAGAGACAACGTACTATTTTCCTAAAAAGCCGTCAGGAGGGTAAAACGAACAAGGAAATTGCCACTGAACTTGGGCTCTCATCCGGAACTGTCGATAATTATATGTCCGAATCCCTGAAATTTATCAGAAGTAATCTTCAGGACAAGAATTTTTCATTGCTTCTGTTGTTCTCCCTCTTTTTGTCGTAAAAGATTTAACCACAAAGGGCTCGAAGTATGCACAAAGGACACAAATATGTGCCTGATTGGTAGTACTTTGTGATATTTGTGTTATGCCATTGTGCCCTTGGGGTAAAATATCTTCCTTTTTGATATGAGATTGTATCCCGTCGATTGTATAGTAAGACAGAAAAGGGAAGGAAAACAGAATTTCAATCCTGCCACAAACAATTAAACATGCTGCATAACAACGAAATTGAACGAATTGAAAGATACATTGGCGGTTCAGCTGATACCAATGATAGCTCATTTGTCGAATCCCTTTTTATTAATGGTGCAAAGAACCTTGAATTACGAAATTACCTGGAATTGGAGTGGGAGAGTGGCCATCACCATGATATTCCATCAGATAAAGTTCTGAACAGTATGCTGGATCGGGTCCACCACTTAATCAGAAACAAAGAAAATAAAAATAGAAAGTTATTTGTTCCCCGGTTTCTCAGGGCTTTTAGTCGGGTTGCCGCAATTTTGTTTCTCCCTTTAATCTTAGCAGGTAGTTTTACAATCATATATTTGTTAAAATCATCAAGTTCCAATTTTGAGGAGTCAGCCAATTCGGTTATCCATGCACCGCTGGGATCTAGGGTCTCCTTTAACCTTCCAGACGGGACTAGCGGTTGGCTGAACAGCGGATCAAATCTAACCTATACCTTACCTTTTAACAAAAACAGAAAGATTGCACTTAACGGAGAAGCCTGGTTCAATGTCACTCACGACGAAAGCCATCCGTTCGAGATCAGTGCCGGCGATTCAAAGGTAAAAGTCCTCGGGACCAGTTTTAACGTAAGCGCTTACCAGGAATCTAAATATGTTGAGGTAGTGCTTCAACATGGAAAGGTAGAATTTTATCAGGATAGCCAGTCAGAGAAGGTAACCCTGGCGCCTGCACAAAAATTGGTTTGCAGCAACGGAAAAGTGAGGGTGACCACCACAGATCCTTCTAAATACGAGGCTTGGACTGAGGGCAAACTGGTTTTCAGGGGAGACAACATGGCCGAAGTTGCCCGGCGAATTGAGCGCTGGTATAATGTAAAAGTTATTCTTACGGATCCGGAGCTGGAAAAATACTCCTTCCGGGCAACTTTTGAGGACGACTCACTGAATGAGGTTCTTAGATTACTTGGTAAAACTTCCCCTATTGAATTTTCAATTAGACCCAGTGTCATGAAACCAGATGGAACAATAGAAAAGGAGGTTGTTTCACTTTATAAAAGGGATAATAAAATGAATATTAATCAAAATAAATAGACTATGGCAAAAAATTGACAAAACTAACAAACGTGAAAAAAGGAAATCGCGCCAACGATTTCCTTAAAAATGATCCATTTAGGAATTTTTTATAACAAACATTACAAAGGTATGAAAAAAAATTATTCAGACTGGGAATCGCTGTTTCATTCCCTAAAAAAAACACTATTCATTATGCGTATAGCTATTGTACTATTGCTGGTTGGTTTTCTGCAAACCCGGGCAAACGATGCCTATTCGCAGAAAACTAAACTTTCAATCAGTTTCTCGAATACACAATTAGCAAAGGTTCTCGATGAAATTGAGAACGAGAGCGAGTTTTTCTTTCTATACAACGAAAAATTGATTGATGCCAATCGTAGAGTGTCCATCGAGGCAAAAGAGGAGAAAATTGATGAGGTGCTTAAAACCCTCTTTGCCGGGACCGATGTTGAGTACTCAATTTCTGATAGAAAGATCATTCTTGCCCCTAACTTTTTATCAGAATCACAGCAAGAAGGCAAAAAAGTAACTGGAAAAGTCACTGACTCTTTCGGGGCAACCCTCCCTGGCGTTTCTGTGGTGCTTAAAGGAACTTCAACAGGGGTAATAACTGATTCCAACGGAAATTATTCATTGTCGGGTATTCCGGCAAATTCTATCCTAATATTCTCTTTTGTCGGAATGAAGCCCCAGATGGTAACAATTGGGAACAAAACTTCAATTAATGTCGCTCTGGAAGAAGAAACTATTAATTTGGATGAGGTTGTTGCGATTGGATACGGTACAGTTAAAAAGCAAAATTTAACAAGCGCGATATCCAAAATTACAGATGATGCAATAAAGTTAAGGGCAATTCCAACTTTGAGCGAAGCTTTTGCCGGACAATTGGCAGGGGTGAGGGCTCAGACTACTTCTGGTAGGCCTGGTGCTGAACTCCAGATAAGAATTAGGGGGATCAACACAATCAATGGGAATACCAATCCTTTATACGTTGTTGATGGGATTGCCAGGGATGGCATAGCAAATATCAACCCGAATGATATTGCCACTATTCAGGTGCTAAAAGACGCTTCGGCAACTTCA
>JALOCD010000075.1 GCA_023228025.1 Prolixibacteraceae bacterium
ACCAATGAAATAGAGCCGCCCGGCCGGGCGGCTCTTTGATCATAAGAAAACTGGCATCACCGGTTTTTCATACATTCAGACCATTGGATATTTTTTGAATATCTCCGTCGATTTCATCAGGATATCGACGTAGTGCGCTCTTCGGTAGGCGTAAGGTTCCTTGCTCTTATTCATGGATAATTTTCCCTTGAAATCGTTGATGGTTTTGTACCCTTTGGCATCCATCCACTCCTCCAGGGTCTCAATCATCTGGGTAATATGGGCTGCCTTATTCTTGTAAACTGTGCTGACAACCTGAACTGAACTTGCTCCGGCAAGCACCATTTTGATTACATCTGTGCCATCCGAAATACCTCGACTGGCACAGATATCGGCATTGATATTGCCAAAAAGCAGTCCGGCAAACCGTAGTGTGATCTGGTAATCCTTTTCATGGGTAAGATCGAACGGAAAGTAAAACTCTTCGTTTTCAATGTTGATTTCAGGTTGGAAAAAGCGGTTGAAAATTACGACTCCTTCGGCACCTGCTTTATCAACCTGGGCAATAAAGTTAAGCGGATTCGCATAAAATGGAGAGAGCTTGATACTGATCGGGATCTTCACCAACTTCTTCAATTTTTTCAGGATTGAAATCTGATGCGACTCAATTTTGGAACTGTCATTTGACGCATCGGTGGGCACATCGTAAAAATTGAGTTCAAGACCTGCAATACCCGTCTTTCCCAACTGAACTGCGTAATCTTGCCAGGATTGATCATAAATCGCATTGAGGCTCGCGAATACAGGAATGTTAACTGATTTGATCAATTTCGTGAGGTTGTACAGGTGTTCGCCCGCACCGGCGTGCTTGATTTCCGGGAAGATATTGCCCATCTCCGCGTTTCGGTAACTGTATTCACCAACCTGATCGTCGAGTTGGATCTGTTCCAGATTGATTTGTTCTTCGAAAAGTGAGCGGTAAACGATGGCGGCAACTCCGGCCCGTTCAATTTTTTTGATAGCGTTGAGATCTTCCACAAGGCTTGAAGCCCCAAGGATAATAGGATTTTTTAACTCAACCCCCATGAATGTTGTTCTAAGATCTGCCATAATTTTATAGGTATAATAGTTGTTATTATTTGCCGCACACGACCCCCTTCGAAAGAGGATGAGGTTTTTTTACCTACCGGGAAAGTACCAAAGCAAGTTGTTTCTTTTCAATAGGATACTCAGTGACTGTTTAAATTTTACAATTTCTTTTTTCAGTTAAAATTCTTTACGAAATTCTTTGTGAAACCTTTTTGATTTTATACGAAGGTGCCTTTTGTTTTGTTATGAAAAACAGGAGTAAATTTTCCGGACTGATTAGAAATAGATCAAAAGGTTCATCGACAGGGTAACTCCCACCATCACAATGGAAACCATGGTCATCAGCTTAATCAGAATATTGAGACTCGGACCGGAGGTATCCTTGAACGGATCGCCAACTGTATCACCAATAACGGCTGCATTGTGACAAGGACTTCTCTTTCCACCCAGATTTCCCTCTTCGATATATTTTTTCGCATTGTCCCAGGCCCCACCCGCATTGGCCATGAAAACCGCAAGGATGAATCCGGTTACCGTACTTCCGAGGAGCAGTCCCATGACCCCGGGTATCCCAAAGAGAACACCCACTGCGATCGGTATGAAGATGGCCAGGAGGGCGGGAACCAGCATCTCTTTTTGCGCGGCTTTGGTGGAAATTTCTACACATTTGGCATAATCAGGCTCAGCGGTACCTTCCATGATTCCCAATATTTCGCGGAATTGCCTTCGTACTTCGTCCACCATTTTTTGAGCCGCACGTCCAACTGCATTCATCGTCATGCCGCAAAAAAGAAAGGCCGACATTCCTCCAATAAAGGCGCCTACCAGCACCAATGGATTCATGAAAGTTACATCAAAGGCAGCTAAAACATCGATCAAATTCCCTCCTTTGAGTCTGGCAGTCAAAGCATGGTCCGGATGAAAATTGACCATTCCGATCCGTGCTTCTTCCAAAAAAGAGGCGAGCAAAGCCAGCGCTGTCAAAGCAGCCGAACCGATGGCAAATCCTTTACCGGTAGCAGCTGTGGTATTTCCCAGCGAGTCGAGGGCATCGGTACGCTTGCGCACCTCGGCGCCTAATTTGCTCATTTCGGCGTTGCCTCCGGCATTGTCTGCTATGGGGCCGTAGGCATCGGTAGCCAAAGTTATGCCGAGGGTGGAGAGCATTCCAACCGCGGAAATGGCGATTCCATAGAGCCCCATGCTAAAATCTTTCATGTGCCAGCCCGCAGCAAAGCCAAAGGAGAGGATGATGGCAGCGCCAACGATGAGGACAGGAAATGCTGTCGACATCATTCCTGTTCCAATGCCCGAGATAATAACGGTTGCTGCGCCGGTTTTAGAGGATGAAGCTATTTTTCGGGTTGGACTGTACGAGGAGGAGGTATAATATTCAGTGACCTGACCGATGCCAATCCCTGCAAGCAATCCGGCGATCATGGCCATCCAGATGCCCGTATAATTGGGCAGTTTCAGCCAGTACAAAATCACCCAGGAGAGAATGGCAATGCCTGCCGCAGCACTGTTGACGCCAATACCCAAGGCCCGTAGCAACTGTTTTTGGGAAGCCCCCTCTTTGGTGCGCACCAGAAAAATCCCCATGATGGAGAGGATGGTCCCAACGGCAGCTATCAGCATCGGTGCAATCACCGCTTTGAATTGCATGTTGACACCCAATGCGGCGAATCCGGCTGCCCCCAATGCTGCGGTTGAAAGTACAGCACCGCAATAGGATTCATACAAATCTGCCCCCATTCCGGCAACATCGCCAACATTGTCGCCAACATTGTCGGCAATGGTAGCAGGGTTCCTGGGATCATCTTCAGGGATACCAACCTCTATTTTGCCCACGAGGTCTGCCCCTACATCGGCTGCTTTGGTGAAAATTCCTCCACCTACCCTGGCAAAGAGCGCCTGTGTGGAGGCCCCCATTCCGAAGGTCAAAGTGGTGGTGGTGATGATATTCAGATTGGCGCCGTCGAGCGTCGCACCGGCCGGATAGATCACGTTCAGAATGATAAACCATGCGGATATATCGAGCAATGCCAGGCCAACCACCACCAAACCCATAACTGCGCCACTACGAAAAGCAACCACCAGCCCCTTGTTTAATGATTGATTGGCGGCATGAGCGGCACGTGCGGAGGCGTAGGTAGCTGTCTTCATACCAAAGAATCCGGCCAATCCTGAGAAAAAGCCGCCTGTCAGGAATGCAAATGGTACGAATGGATTTTGAATCTTCAGACCGTATGCCAGTAAGGCGAAGAATAGCGCCAGAAGGACAAAGACAAGGGATACAATTTTGTATTGCTGACGAAGGTAAGCCATCGCGCCAATTCGCACATGATTGGCAATTTTTTTCATTAAGTCGTTCCCTTCGCTGTAACTCATCATGTCACGGTAGAAATAATAAGCAAAACACAAGGCGACAATCGATGAGATTGGAATCACCCAAAAAATTGGATCAATCATGTTGTTTTGATTTCGTTAATTATTGAATATAAGTTAGATGGGCAGCTTGTAGATACCCAAATCACTATCAAAGTTGCCGAAAAAATATCAACAAATCAGATGTTTAATATTAAGATAACATTAATTCATATGTGGTTGATATATAAATGTATATAGATAATTAAACATGTTATTTGCCATTGACTGTGCCTTACATTTGTTAAGAAAGTTGATGTCAACTTTTTATTTATTGAACTAAATAAAGGGAATAAAATGAATGTCTCATTTTCCCAAGATTTGACCCCTCTAAATCTCCCCGAGGGGAGACTTCAGATTCGTGTTCAGGTCAACATCAGTACTGAAATCCCGTCCTCTGGAGGGGTTGGGGGAGGTCAAATAATGAGCAGATATTATTTTCTTCTTAATACATTTCGACCGAATTTTTATAAATTTGGATCGAATCCATCGTCGTGCAATCCGAACGGCCAGATACTATTAACTAAATTTCATGAAAATACTAAGTCTATCATTTGGTGCAACTTTAATTTTAATTGTTGCCTATGTAAACCTCTTTGCACAAGCTGATAGCAGTCCGCACCTGTATGTTTTCAATTTGAAGTGCGAAAGTCTTGTAAATCCTTTGGGTATTGATCTTTCATCACCACAGTTGAGTTGGGAGTTGAATGCTTCATCCAGAAACCAAAAACAGTCGGCCTACCAGGTCGTCGTATCTGACCAGGAAACTGAGTTGGAATGGGATCGGCGGAATTATTGGGATTCCGGAAAAACCTTTTCGAACCAAACCGCTAACATTCCATACCAGGGAAAATCATTACCATCACGCTTGAAGCTCTATTGGAAGGTGAGGGTTTGGGATGCATCGGACAAACCCTCAGCGTGGAGCCCTGTCGCATCGTGGGAAATGGGTTTTTTGAATAGTTCAGATTGGCAGGCAAAATGGATTGGAGTGGGGGAGGACCAATTCCCTGATTCTACTGGAACCGGCCCGGCGCCCTATTTCAGAAAAGCGTTTAAAGCGGATGCCAAAATTGTTTCAGCCAGGATGAGGGTTTGCGGACTTGGATATTACGAACTGACATTGAATGGCGATAAAGTTGGTGATCAGGTGCTTGCGCCCGCTCAGACAAATTATGACCGGCGAAAGTTACAGAAACTGATCTATTACCATGAAGATCAATCCCGGCAACGGGTGCTCTACAACACTTTTGATGTGACCCGACAGTTGAAACAAGGCATTAATGTTGTAGGTATGGTACTTGGCAACGGATGGTATAACCAACGCGACAGAAGTGTTGAGGGTTGCATGTGGTACAATACGCCAAGGTTGCTGTTTCAATTGGAGATAATTTACAGCAATGGACAAAAACAGCTTGTCTGTAGCGATAAAACCTGGAAAATGACAACTGGTCCAATCCGGCATGATGGAATATTTACCGGCGAATTGTATGATGCGGGAAGGGAATTGGGAGCTTGGGGAAATGTTGACTACGACGATCAAAAGTGGCAAATGGCGAAAGAGGTCAACACACCTACCGGGAATCTGCAGGCGCAGTTGGCCCCACCTGATAGAATTACCAGAACTATTCGTCCAACCTATTTGAATACCAATGCATCCGGAAGCTGCCTCTTCGATGCCGGAGAAATGATTTCGGGTTGGGTAGAGGTCAAAATGCACGGTCACGTTGGTGATACGGTTCGTATCAGGTACATCGAAGAGCTTGGAAGGGATTACCATCAAATCGATACCTATGTTTTAAAAGGGATTGGTGAAGAGACCTATGAACCGCGGTTTACCTGGCATGCTTTCAGGCAGGTGGAGATCAGCGGACTGAAATATGCTCCTAAAGCGGAGGAGTTGCTTGTAAAAGTGGTTCATACGGATGTGGCGCAGGCAGGCTATTTTGAATGTTCCAATCCCCTCTTCAACCAGATCTATCAGAATTACCTGAGGACCCAATTAGGAAACCTTCACGGTAGTATAAGCAGTGATTGTCCACACAGGGAACGATTGGGATATACGGGAGATGGACAGGTGGCAGTTGAAGCGGCCATTTGCAATTTTGATCTTACCCGATTTTACCAGAAGTGGTTTCTGGATATGGAGGATGCGCGTAACCACAGAATTGGTTATGTTCCGCATACGGTGCCTTTCGGTGGAGGCGGGGGTGGTCCGGCATGGGGTTCTGCCTATGTCATCATGCCTTGGGAATACTACCGTTATTATGGTGACAAAAATGTTCTTAAAACCCACTATGATAGGATGAAGCAATGGGTGGAATACCTTGAAACCCGTTGTGATTCAGTTGGTATAGTCGTCAGGGAAGAGCCCAAAGGCTGGTGCCTGGGCGATTGGGCAACTCCCGAAAAAATCAAGCTTTCACCCGAATTGGTCAATACTTGCTATTATTACCATGTGACAGATCTGATGTCAAAGATAGCGGCCGTACTGGGAAATAGGAAGGATGAAAATTCGTTTAAAATACTGGCCGGAACGATCAAAGACAACATCAACAAGAAATTTTACAACAAAAAGACAGCTTGTTACCTCGACGGGAAACAGGGTGCCAACCTCTTTCCCATGGTTTTCGGTATAACACCGGCCGCTGAGCGATCAAAGGTTTTTGAAACGATCGTCAAACTTCTGGAGCGGCAGAAAAACCATTTTGATACCGGTATTCTTGCAACACCGATGTTGCTTAAGGTGCTCACAGAACATGGGCGGGCCGATTTGGCCTATGAAGTAATGAACCAGAAAGATTTTCCAAGTTACGGCAATTACATCATTGGCAAAAATGCGACCACTCTTTGGGAAGACTGGAATGGTGCAAGTTCTCATTCCCATCCGATGTATGGCAGCGTCGTTGCCTGGTTTTTTACCGCCCTGGCTGGTATTTCGCCCGATCCACTCCTTCCCGGGAAACCGGATTTTGTAGTTAATCCATTTACAGACAATGAACTGAATTATGCTTCGGCTTCATACAATTCGGTTTATGGGATGCGTTCTTCCTCCTGGAAAAAGGAGAAGGATGGTCTGGTTTTAACGGTAGAAATACCGGTTAACAGCAGTGCGACCATTCATTTTCCATGTGCGAAACCTGAACAGATAGAAGAGAATGGTCATTCTATCATGAATTCCACTGAGTTCAAATTCCTGGGTAAGGAAAAAGGAAAGGTTCTTTTCAGGGCGGGATCCGGAAAATATAGGTTTGAGGTGAAGAATAAGCAATAGGGCATAGAGCATGGGGCATAGGGCATTTATGTTGAAGAAATGGCAATAATGCATCTTTACCGCGTAGCGGTTGAAGTATTGTAGAAATTAATAACGCAGTGCCATTACCGCGTAGCGGTTAAAGATTAATTGAAATCCGGAGGTTTGGATATTTTATGCGACCAAATCTTTAACCGCTACGCGGTAACCGACAATTGTTCACTAAATTTCTACAATACTTTAAACCCTACGGGTTACAAAATGATTTGGTAAATAATTGATGGGTAGATGTCTAAATGATTTTTGAAAAATTTGATATGATGATGAAGAAATTACTGAAAGGGGTGATGATTGGTTTTGGTGTGTTGCTGTTTTGCACAATATTGTTTGTTGGCTCACTCTATTCCTATTTTATCTACCGGAACAATCAACCTTTCGGGCAAATGAAAACCTCCTTCGAACCTGGAAAACTAGGTCGAAATGTAGTTCCCTTCATCGGGACAGGCGGTTATTATTGGGTCTGTGCAAATAATTTCCCTGGTGCTTCCATGCCATTTGGAGTCGTCCGGCTTAGCCCTGATACCGAGTCATCGATTTTTCGGAAGCAAGCTTTGAATACTTCCGGATACTATTACCCCGATAATCAAATTATAGGTTTCAGTCATACCCGGTTGAGCGGTACCGGGGCTACCGATGGTGGTCATTTCAGAATCATTCCGGCGACAAATGAAAATGGCTGGAAGGATTACCTGGAGGGTCGCTATTCCTCGTTTCGCCACGAGAATGAACGTGCCTTTCCCGGATATTATGCTGTAAAGCTGGATCATCCGGATGTTTTGGCCGAATTCACTGCCACCATGCGGACCGGAATACACCGGTATACCTTTTCAACCGATGTAGAGCCACATCTATTGCTGGATGTTTGCAGCGTGCTCGGCGACAAGAATGTCGAGGGAGGCAGTGTGATAATCGATCCAAACAAAATGGAATTTTCGGCTGAGGTAAGTACGTTCGGTACCTTTGCAAGCAGGTATGGCGGGATTAAAGTCTACCTGTTTGGACGGTTTGATCGGACATTTACGAAATCGGTGATCATGGAGGGGCTTTCCCAGGTGCCAGACCAGTATCATGGTTTAGGAAAGAGCCTGGGAGTTGATTTTAAATTTGCCAAAAACGGACAACCCCTGGGCTTAAAGATCGGAATTTCACACGTGAGCATCGAAAATGCCAGGCAAAACCTTGAAAGTGAAACCGGTGGATTAAGCTTTGAGGCATTGGTCGAGGCAGGAAAGGAAAAATGGGAAGAGAAGCTCTCATTGATTGAACCGGAGTTTGACAATGAGAAGATCAAAACAATATTCTATACAGCCCTATATCGGTCTTTTCAAATGCCTACCCTGTTTCAGGATGTAAATGGCGATTACTTCGGGTTTGACAAAAAAGTGCACAAAACCGAAGGATTCAACTACTATACCGACCTTTCCCTTTGGGACACTTTCAGGACACTGCATTCCCTCTATATGCTGATTGCCACGAAAGAGCAGCGCGACATGCTGGTCTCCTTGGTAAAAATGAAGGAGCAAGGCGGGTACTTGCCCAGATGGCCTTCCGGCAACGGATATACCGGCTCCATGCTTGGCTCACCGGCCGACATGGTAATCTCTGAATCTTACCAGAAGGGAATACGTGATTTTGACGTAAAAAGCGCTTACGAAGGAATGAAATTCCTGGCTTTGAACCATACGCCCAAGGGTTCGAGGTATGGTGGCCGGAGTGGAATTGAGGCATACAACAAATATGGCTATTGTCCGACCGATCTGATGGACAAGGCTGTCTCCCGAACCCTCGAATATGCGTGGGCCGACCATGCCATTGCCATTCTGGCTGATTCGCTTGGTTACGCAGAGGATGCAAAGCTATTTTACAAGCATGCACAGTATTATAAGAACGTCTGGAATCCGGCCACAAGGTATTTTCAGTCGCGCGACACAAAGGGAAGCTTTTCCAAAGCCTTCGACCCGCTGCGGTTGTCCTATTTCGATACCAATGGCAAATACACCAAGGATTTTGTGGAGGGTAGTGCACTGCAGTGGCGGTTCGCTGTACCCTATGATCCACAGGGCCTTATCACCCTTTTCGGCGGTGATGAAGCCTTTGCCAGCGCACTCAACGATTTTTTCGAAAAGTCGGATCCAACCATGGGTAGCTGGAATCCTGGTTGTTACTATTGGCATGGCAACGAGCCGGATATTCATTCGGCCTATCTCTTCAATGAGGCGCACCGTCCTGATTTGACACAAAAATGGTCGGGATGGATTCTGGACAACAAATACGATGTAAATGCCGGAGGGGTTGATGGAAATGACGACGGCGCCACCCTCTCATCGTGGTATCTCTTTGCCTCGCTGGGCCTTTATCCGATTGCAGGTTCTGATTATTATGAGTTGGGAACCCCGTTGTTCAAACATGCAACCATTCACATGGGCGGCAGGATACTCGAAGTAGTATGTGATAACTACGCACCTAACAACAGATTTGTATCAAAAATCTTGCTAAATGGCAAGCTTTTGAATGGTTTTAGGCTAAACCACAAGGAGATAGCCAGTGGTGGAGTTTTAAAGTTTGAGATGAGCTTTCTGCCTGTACGAAATGTCAACCACTGAGTAGCAACTACACCATTATTTTTCTCAAAAAGAGCAATATTTTAAAGTATAATGATGAAATTTTAACCCATTCCTATGTTTATTTGCTTGTTTTCGAAATATTTTAAAATATTATCGCAAAATATCATCTATTAAGGATTTTTAACTAATATTGTATAGTTTTAATCTAAATTAGTTAATTTTAATAACGACAGGGACTCCATTTTAAGTATCAAAACTGTATTTCGTGGGGAATTACCATTGATTTCATACCGATATTAAGTAATAACTAACTACTTGTTCTTTTCGCTACGCTTGGATTCTAATAACAACTAAAATAAGTACTTGATTTTCTAACAATTAATTCTAAATGTCATTCTATGAAAAGAAAATTTAAATTAGCCGGCTTGCTATTTTTAGGGTTGATTCTTTTTGTTACTTGTAAAAAAGAAACACCCCTTCCAACAGCCTCTTTTACTTACTCTGTTACTGGTAATACGGTTACTTTTTATGCCCAGGTAACCAACGACAGTAAATATGAATGGGATTTTGGAGATGGAAGTTACATCAATACCATTCACTCCCCGGTTCATGCCTATTCGGCTTATGGGGTTGATTATTCCGTCAAGTTGACCATTATTGGTCCTGGCGGTTCTACTACAGTTTCAGGTAAAGTCACGATTCCGCCCAAAACCAAGATGCAGTTACTTACAGGCGGGCTGGCCGGATCGACCAGCAGTAAAAAATGGAGGCTTAGTTCTTCTGCCCCTTCATTCCTTATTACCGCTGCAACAGCGAATTTCCAACCTGTAGTAAAAGATTATCCTGGCAGTGTCCTGGGCGCAGTTGGATTGGCAATGGTCTATACCGATGAGTATATATTTAAGGGTGATGGCAATTTAACCATTAATTCAAAAGGTGGGGGAATAATGGCTGGTTATGTCTATTGTTTGGCAACCGGTACTAAAATTGTTCCTAACCCGGATGCTGCTGGGGCGGGTCTTGCTTATGCAAAACCTTTCGTTACCCCTCCCGGAGCAACCTTTGCGATCAACGAGGGCAAGAACTTTACATTAACGACAACCCTGGATGGTAAAACGCCACTGACTACAACTTACCCTGGTGTTACAACTTTGAGTTTTACAAAAGGAGGTTTTCTTGGAGTTATGGACTTTAAAAGCGAGTGTATCATCCAACAACTGACAGATACGAAAATGGTTGCCAATGTTTTTGTGTCAACAGTTTATCCGGGCTTGATAGGTACTCCGAATATGGCATTAACGCTGACATTTGAAGTAGCGCCATAAATGTTTTGGGTTGAGCATGTTCGCATTCTTGCCCGATACCCTTAATTGAAAAAATAAATACAAAATTTAGCAATAATTACAACTAACAAAAATTATTTATGATGAAGAGAAAAATGCTTAAAGCAATGTTTCTGTGCATTTTAATGGTTGTATCAAGCGGCCTGTTTGCTCAGAATATTGTCACAGGTAATGTCAAGGATGATACCGGGCAAACTTTACCGGGTGTCAGTGTCGTAGTAAAAGGAACAACCACCGGTACAGTGACTGATATAAATGGCAAATTTTCGTTGTCTGCACCTGCCAATGCCACGTTGTCATTCTCCTTCGTAGGCATGCAGACCAAGGAGGTAGCGATCGGGAATTCTCGAAAGATTGATGTTACCTTGGTTGCGAGTACCATTGGCGTCGATGAGGTTGTCGTTACAGCCCTTGGTATTTCACGCGAAAAGAAATCGCTGGCCTATTCCGTATCGGAGGTAAAAGGCAATGAATTAACCAAGGGTGCCGGTTCCAATGTGCTTAAAGCGCTGGACGGTCGTGTGAGTGGGGTCAATTTTACTCAAACCAGCTCCGATCCTGCAGGTTCCGTTTTTGTCACAATCCGTGGGGCGACCAGCCTGAACATTACCCAATCTACTGTTGCGAGCCAGCCACTTTATGTCATTGACGGTATTCCATTAGGTACAACTTCTGTTGATAACAGGAATGGAGCCGATTTTGGCAACCTGCTGTCGCAAATCAATCCGGAAGATATTGAGAGTATCTCCATCTTGAAAGGAGCAAGTGCCGGTGCACTTTATGGTTCTGCTGCCGGTAACGGGGTCATCATGATCACCACCAAGTCCGGTAAAGGTGGCAAAAAAGGAATCGGGGTGTCTGTCAATACATCAATAATGTGGGACAAACCCTTTAATTTCTTTACTACCCAACTACTCTATGGTGATGGTATCCGTGCCTCGTCCATCTACACATCAGGTTACGATTGGGGCGCCAAATTTGCTGATTTTACCAATGCACCCATCGATGGATACAATACTTTAACACAAAGGATTGAGACAAAGCTCTTTGCCCCAACAAGGGAAAACAGGCTTCAGGAATATATGCAAACAGGAGCTACACGAAATTACAATGTCAGTGTGACAGGCAACTACAAGGATGGGGCATTTCGTTTCTCTATTGGCAAAATGTCAAATGTAGGAGTCATGCCAAACAACTCTACTGAGCGTATGAACGCCAGCCTGAGTGCGGAATACAACATCACCAAAAAATT
Source organism: Prolixibacteraceae bacterium (assembly GCA_023228025.1). Lineage (GTDB taxonomy): Bacteria > Bacteroidota > Bacteroidia > Bacteroidales > Prolixibacteraceae > CAINVV01. Next base: position 11,968 of record JALOCD010000075.1, read on the forward strand.
GAAGATCTCTGTTAACAGTAATTACATGGGTCAATTTACGCCCAACAAGACCTCTTCCAACAGTGATGTTATTGAAGAGATGACCATGGATTTCCTGGGCCGCCTCCAGCCTATCAAGGAGATGAAGACCGTATGGAAAACCGGTTTCGAAGGGCAATTACAAAATGCCCCTTTCTACAAACCTGATGGTACGCCGATGTTGGATAACCCATACATGTACGCCTATTCTGAAATCAATACCTACCGTAAAGACAACTTTTTCGGAAAGGTGCAATTGGATTATGAGATCATAAAAGCCTTGAAATTCATGGTTCGGTCGGGTATTGATTATACCGGGAACAATTATGAATACAAAAGGGCCAAGGACTTTGTGGACAGTAACAAAAGGGATGGTAAATATTCTGTTAATCAGGGGAACGGGCTAAGTGTTCAAAATGATTTGATGTTGGTTTGGAACAAGGAGATTGGAAAATTTTCGACCAATGCAACTGCCGGATATAATTATGCATACAGCAATTCTTACAGCTATTCGGCCAACGCAGAAAAACTGGTTAGGGTAAATGATTATTCATTGGGTAATGCCGTAGCCGGAACATTGACCTCCAGCAGTGGTTGGGGTATCGGGAAATCCCAAAGTTATTATGCAACGGGACAGGTAGGTTATGCAAATCAAATATTTGTTGATGTATCTGGACGTTATGACAAAAGCGGTATCCTGGAAGAAGATAAGAACCATCATTTTTATCCCTCAGCTTCTTTAAGCTGGCTTCCCTCCACAACATTCAAACTGCCTGAAGCCATCAGTATGCTGAAATTGAGGGCTGGTGTCGCACAGGTAGGTCACGGAATCGGCACTCCTCGTAGTAACAATACATTCAGTTTTAGTCCCATCGATTATGGCACTGCAAAAATCGTAAATATAGGCGGTTCACTGGTTGACCCAAAGATCAAAGCTGAGGTTACAACATCCTACGAAGGAGGATTCGATCTATCATTGTTTAAGAACCGTGTTTCAGCAGAGTTTACGGTATACAAAAAAGTGCACGAAAATCAACAGGGCGCTATTCCAACATCTCCCGGTATCGGATATGGTGGAATGTTAACCAACGTCGGTACTGTTGAAGCAAATGGTTATGAAGTCTCTCTAAATCTGGTACCTGTACGTACCAAAGATTGGAATTGGGACCTTGGTTTCAATTTTAGTCAGGTGACCTCTAAAATTACTGAACTTTCTAAGGAGTATGTACCCAATGGCCAAACCTTTTATGGCAATGGTCCCAACATCGACCTCCGCCTTGCAAAGGGTGAGGTAATTGGGACAATGTGGGCCCATCAGGTGTTTACGACCATGCCTGCTACCAGCAAGTATGCCGGTATGATCGTCCTGGACAACAACGGTGAGTGGAAATATTCAAATGCCGAGAAAGACCGTCAATCCATTGGAAATTACAACCCTGATTTTATATTGGGCGCACACTCTTCACTTAAATGGAAAAACTTCAGGTTGGGTTTGGTAGGAAGTCTGAGGATGGGTGGTAAATACATCTCCGATATCGAACGTCGTGCAGTAACTGACGGACACTCGTTGTTGACAATTGGTGACAAAGTCAATGGACCGAACCCATGGACAGTCGGAGGACGTGATGCCGAAACAGGCGGTCTGCCTTGGCCCGACGCGAGCAAGATGCCTTATCCACAGCAGGCAGGTTTGGTGGCTACTTACGCCATGTATGGAACACCGGTTCCGATCAGTGATGCCTGTTACTTTAAAGGGGTATGGTTAAAACCTGGCGGAAATCCTGCAAATGATGCGGACTACATTGTGAACGGAGCTGATCCGCTGCAAACTTTCTATGCTGTTCCGGGATTGATCCTGGGGGCGCAATACTGGAGCTTTCCACAATCGCTGCTCCGCGATGCGACCAACTTTAAGCTAAAAGAGATCACTTTTGATTATACCATCCCCAATAAATACTCTTCGAAATATAGAGTTGAGAATATTGTGGTTGGATTTGTTGGCAGAAACATCTTCCAATGGAATGCTGCCGATAAATATGTTGATCCGGAATCGGCATTCGGAGGTATCGGCCAAAACCAGGGTATCGTAGGAAAGGCACTGCCTTCCATCGCATCATATGGTTTCAAAGTATCGTTTGATTTTTAATGTTTAAATTATTGCAAATATGAAAAAACAGATATCCATATTACTCCTGACACTCTTTGCCCTCACAGCCTGTGAAAAACAGCTGCTCAGACAAGATGAGTTGTTACAAAAGCGTGATGCCTTGGAGTCAGCTACTCCCAATTTACTATTATCCTCCATCATCCAACAAAGCGCTTTTGCTTATCAGGGTGAAGGTGGTGCGGGCAACAGGACCCTTTCAGTGACGGTGCAATACATGCAGGGAAACAGAAGCTCCGACGATAATATCCACAAAAGCTTCACAAAACCCAAAAGTGATTTGTACGGGATAACCGGACCTATTAAGCTAATCCAGGCTGCCATTACCGATGTTCACAAACTGGGTTTGAAGAATTATGAAGGAATATTCCTCATCTTTAAATCATTGATGTGGTCTACCGCAACCGATTTGTACGGGGATATTTATTATACGGAGGGATTACGTGGTCAGGATGGAATACTTTTCCCAAAATTTGATGAGCAAAAAAGCATCTACCCTGCATTGATCCAAAATCTCAAGGATGCAACTCAATTGCTAACAGAGGGAACCGATGTGATAGATAAGAACTCAGATATCCTTTACGGTGGTGATAAATCAAAATGGATAAAGTTTGCCAATTCACTTCGTCTTAGATTGTTGATGAGGGAAAGTAAAAATCTAACTGGCGCCGCAGGTGAGATTGCTGCAGTTGCAGCCCTTCCTTTGATAAGCACAGTTGCTGAAAATGCTTCCATTGCCTACCTTCCGGGCGACAGGTCCCTTAACTGGCCTATGTCTTATGAAGGGTACAGTGACAATTTTCAGATCTATCGCCCTTGTAAAACGTTGGTGGACAGTCTTAAAGCACTTAACGACGATCGTCTGAAGGTTTGGGTAGCCCCAATCGAGAAACCATGGACCAATGTGGCCAGTCAGAATGGAACGACGATTAGTACAACAGATCCAAATGGTTTTGCCTATAGTTCAACCTGGGAATACATCGACCGTAGCAAAGCTGGAATCAGGGGAGCTGTCAACTTCATCGTGGATTCACTCACACTTTATGCAGGATATACGGCTGGTATGTACGAAAATGTCCTTGCGGCAAATGGTAGTTACGACTTCCCAACAACTATCTGGAACTATAAAATCTCAAGATTTTCGCAATTGCTCAATACAAAATCCAATCCGCTTTTGAAAGCATGTATGATCCAGGCTGATGAGGTACAGTTCCTGTTGGCTGAGGCAGCTGTAAAAGGTTATGTCTCTGCTGGTAGCGCTGAGACTTATTATAAGAATGGGGTAACATTGGCATCCAGCAGATGGGGCGTGACCCTTGCTTCAAACTATTTTTCCAATCCCAAGGCAGCTTTTCCAACAAATGGAACGACCAACCAGAAATTGGCCAAGATTGCCCTGCAAAAATGGCTTGGCCACTTCCTGATGGGTGTTGAAGCCTACGCAGACCATAGAAGGACAAGGCTTCCTGCTTTCGAATTTAATGGTGAATTGGTGAATGGACTTCACCTCTTTCCATTGCGCTTCAGGTATCCTGAAACAGAAATGGCCAACAATGCCGATAATTACCAGAGTGCAATCACCAAACTTGACAAAGGTGATACAGAGTTCTCTAAGATGTGGCTACTTCAATAAGCCGAATAATTTTTTGAAATAAGTTAAAGCCATGGAGCAAATCGAATCTACACGATCTAGCTTCATGGCTTTGTCTATTTAGAACAGATCTAATTTTATTAACATTAATTAACGCTTAACTATTTGTGTATGACATAGTTTAGTCTGATATTCGAACGGCAAATATTTTTTCGCTCGAAATTATAAATGTCAGACTATTAACAATATACAAAATTTTATAAATCAACTATTCATGAGAATTCTATTATTATCGATTTTATTTTCATTTCTGCTTTTTCAACCGGGATTTTCGGCAGATAAAAAGCAGGTTACTCCCGAAACAGCCTTGCAGTCCTATCTGCACAACGGTGATACCTCCTTCAAATGGGAACTGAAAGAGCAGCAAAAGTCAGATGGGGTTACCTATTACCGTATTGAGTATACCTCACAAACCTGGCAATCCATTCATTGGACCCACGATCTGATGCTGATGGTTCCGGAGGATTTGAAATTCAATGATGCGCTCTTGTTTATCACCGGAGGAAGCAACAAAAACGAAAAGCCAAATTCACACAAATTCAGTGACGATTTGGCCCGGGAGTTTGGACAAATGGCCAAAGTTGACAAGACAATCATCGCGATACTATGGCAGGTACCAAACCAGCCCTTGTATGATAATCTTACCGAAGATGCATTGATATCAAGGACGTTGCATAATTTTCAAGGTGACCACGACTTCAACTGGCCACTTCTTTTTCCAATGACCAAAAGTGCTGTTCGGGCCATGGATCTTGTTCAGGAGTTCTCCAAAAAGCAGTTGCACCATAAGGTCAAAGGGTTTGTAGTTTCCGGCGCTTCGAAAAGGGGCTGGACAACCTGGCTCACTGGGGCCAACGACAAACGTGTTGTTGCCATTGGCCCGATGGTAATTGATATGTTGAACATGCCTATAAATATTCCTTACCATAAAGTTGTGTGGGGCGACTACAGCATCGAAATTCAAGACTATGTCAAACTCGGACTGGCGCAGCAGTTTGGAGAGAAGGATGGTAAAAGCAACGATCTGGTTAAGATGATCGATCCATATTCCTACCGCAAAACCCTCACCATGCCGAAGATGCTTTTCATGGGAACCAATGACCCATACTGGCCTGTAGATGCTGTAAAGAATTACATTGATGACATTCCCGGGAACAACCAAATTTGCTATACGCCCAATGCAGGTCACGATCAGGGAGATAAAAAGAGGGCCTTTGCGACTTTAAGCGCTTTCCTGGGCAACACGGTGAGCAAGAATAAATATCCGATCTGTGATTATTCCATTTCTGAACAGAACGGGAAGATCACCGTTACGGTAAAGACCACTGCCGATAAATTGGTTGATGCATCGCTTTTCTCAACGACCTCTCCAAATCAGGAGTTTCGTGACAAGAAATGGGGTTTTGTCGGTTTAAATGCCGAAAAGAAGCCAGTCGTTGAGGTAGTGGTGGATTATCCAAAATCAGGATTCATGGCTTTTTATGTTGAGCTCAAATACAAATCACCCTTCGGCGCCGATTTCACCCAGTGCACTAGGATGTTTGTAGCTTCGGACAAGCAAGTTCTTTTCAGGGAAAAGTTATGAGTTATAAGTTATGAGTTATAAGATATGAGTTATAAGATATGAGTTATAAGATATGAGTTATAAGATATGAGTTATAAGATATGAGTTATAAGATATGAGTTATAAGTTATGAGTTATAAGATATGAGTTATGAGTTATGAGATATGAGATATGAGTTTGTGTAATGATAATTCAATGAGTTTCTTTCATTGAAGGATCTATTGGGAGAGGCAAATCTTATTTTTTTAAGCAATCTTAGTAGAGAAATGCAAGTACTTGAAAACCAATCTTATTATCTTATTTTAGAGTCTTACTGTGCGGCCTTTGCGTGAAATTTTAAGCGTTTGTTTCACGCAAAGTTCGCAAAGAAAAGAAACGCAAAGAAGACGCAAAGAACTTTTCCAAAATTATTCCGATGGCATGAAAAAAATCCTGTATATTTTTATCGCTTTGGTGGCTGCATTGGGCATCCTTTTCGTGGTTTCTACAGGCTCCGTGAAAGATGATCCTTTTATTACTTCTGCCTATTTCAAGCAGACAATGACACGCGTTGATAGCCTGAAGAGAACCGAAACAGCTGTAACGGATTCGGTCTTGGCCGGATTTTCCAAAGTCAGTATTACACCGACCATCAATAATCCGACGGATGATGCGGCAAATGGAAAGTTTGTCAGCGTCCCTCTGGCGGGGTTTGGGAACCGTAAGGGAAAACCTGCAACCGGTGTTCATGACAGTATATTTGTCAGATCAGTAGCGTTGAAAGTAGGTCCTAAATTGATGGTTTTTGTTGGTGCAGATTTGTTGATCATGCCGCCCAATCTCATCGATCTGGTGTCCGTGGAGCTTGCCGCCAAAGGTATTTCCAGGGATCAGCTGCTTTTCTCAGCCACCCATAGTCACTCCAGTGTTGGCGCCTGGGGGCCGGGTTTCATCGGGGAGCAGTTCGGGGGCAAAGCCAACCCTGCGGTTCAGCAGTGGCTGGTTGAATGCATCGTAAAAGCGGCCGAACTTGCTGTCAAAGATCTCTCCAAATCGCAACTTACCTATGGATGCTTTGATGCTGCCGGTTATACGAGAAACCGTTTTATCGGGGAGCTGGGGACAAAAAACAACGACTTTTCCTACATCATTCTCAATCAGCAAGGGAAGAGAAAAGCAGTTATCGGAACTTTCTCGGCCCATGCTACCACACAGGGCGCCGGCAATATGGAATTTAGCGGTGACTATCCAGGCTACTGGGAACGAAAAATGGAGGCCAACGCTTTTGATGTCGCTCTCTTTTGTGCCGGATCGATTGGAAGCCAAAGTCCATCAGGGAAAGGCAAAGGATTTGAAAGTGCGCGTTACATTGGCGAATCGCTGGCAGATAGCCTAATTCACAGGTTGCCTTCTGCTACTTACCAGGAAACCACAACCCTGTCGAACGCAACTTTGAGGGTTACATTGCCAGAATACCACCTGCGGCTGACAACCAGGATTAACATGGCCACCTGGTTAAGCAACAAATTGATGCCAGAGCCTCAAAATGTCTTTTTTCAGGCGGTCAGGATCGGTAAACTGATTTGGATTTCGGCTCCATCCGATTTCAGCGGAGAGTATGCACTCCAGATTAAAAATGCCCTTGCGGCCAAAGGCTACGATGCGGTGGTCTCCAGCTTCAACGGTAGTTACGTAGGCTATATCGTTCCCGGCAGATATTTCTACATGGACGAATATGAACCCAAACTGATGGGATGGTTCGGACCAACCATGGGCGATTACTCAATGGACTTGATAAGGCATTTGACAGATATTGTTGGGCGATGAGAAAATGGGAAAATGGGAAGATGGGAAAATGAGAAAATTGGAAGATGGGAAAATGGGAAAATGAGAAGATGGGACCCTTCGACAGGCTCAGGAACCGGTTTCTTCAGCATATCTGCAAAGAAGATGTGAGCATAGCAGCCAACTGTCCTAATTGTCCCAATTGTCCTTTATGTCCTGATTGTCCTTAAATCTCAAAAATTACTACTATACTACAGATTATTAATAACATAAAAATGAAGCGACTACTAAAAACTATTAAAACAATTCTTTTGGCATTATTGGGGATAATGATGATAGGATTGATATTCGGTTTTGCCAAACCAATTTGGAGGCATTTTGTGACCTATCCTAAATTTCAGAGGCAGGTAGAGGCCTTTGCTTTGAGGAAGAAGGAGTGCCCGGATGTAACAGGATTAAAAACTTACCGTGGTGTGATGCACCTCCACAGCTACTGGTCGCACGACAGCAAAGGAACAATTAGTGATCTGATTGATGCCGCCAAACTTCGCAAAATCAATTTTATCTTTCTGACAGACCATCCTCACGGAAACATTGATTCTTTTCCAAGAGGTTATCGCAGAGGAATGTACGATGGGGTGCTGCTCGAACCTGGGAGTGAGAAACAGGGTTTCGATGCCTGGCCGCTGAAGGATGGTGTTGTTAACTGGAATGTAAACAAAGACTCAGTATCTAAACAGATTGTTTCGAACGGAGGTATCGTTTTTTATGCCCATTCAGAGGAGCCGCACAACTGGAACAATCCCTGGTATCAGGGGATGGAGATTTATAATTTTCACACTAACGTGAAGCTAAAATCCGCTACATGGCCTATTCTGACTGACTTTCTGATCAATGGAAGTAAATACCGGGCCTGGGCTTACCGCACCATTTTCGATCGACAGACTGCGATTTTGGCCCATTGGGACTCACTCAATACACATCGGAAAATTGTTGGCTTCTCTGCAGTTGATGAGCATGAGAATGTCAATTTCAGGGCCAGGTACACGAAGGACGGCAGAATACAACTGATGGGTATCGACACGAAACCCGTCGGTATATACAAGGTATCTTTCTTGAACAGATGGCTGCTTGATGCACCCGACAAGGATGGCTGGATTTTCAAATGGATGTTGGTAAACACCTATGAGACATCTTTTAACAACTCAGTCAATTATCTCTTTGCGGATTCACTTGCTTTAAATAATATTTCGCATCATATTATTGAAGGACACCATTTTACTGCATTCAGGTTTTTGGCCGATGCCACCGGTTTTTGCTATTACGGAGCCGGTTCTGATGGTAAGATAAAGGGCATGATGGGCGATTCGATCAAAATCGGCGATGTTCAAATGCTTACAGCAGTTTCGCCATATCCCGGTCGTTTCACCTTAATCAAAGATGGTAAAACACTCGACGTGACTGAGGGTGAAACGTATCAATATTCATTTGACAAATCGCTCACCAATGGGGCCTATCGCCTCGAAGTCGAAGTAAAACCCGGAAGCGAGTGGCAACCTTGGATCTATACCAATCCGATTTACCTTTACTAAGGATAAAGGATAAAGTAAAAAGGATAAAGTGGGCCCCGGACCATTGGCCTGACGGTTATGAATACATAACTTATTACAAAATCTCGATTAACGCGTTTTCACTTTATCCTTTATCCTTTATCCTTTTTACTTTATCCTCCTAAACATTTTATCTATTAACTATATTTAATTTTGAATTATCATGAGACTACTACTGATTCTGTTATTCGTAATTTTTGTGGCTCCTGCACACGGGCAAACTTTAAAGGCCGGAGCGGCCATGAGGGACATCACCCCTGATCACCTGATCCCGATTTCCGGGGGAA
>JALOCD010000186.1 GCA_023228025.1 Prolixibacteraceae bacterium
CCATCCGCTCGGTTATTGATACCGCTATTAAGAATAACCAGAACCCTTTCGAAATAATCCGGCTGATCGCTCAATGCGAAGTAGTCACTGAATAGTTACGAAATAAATTGTACCTCCCCCTATTCCCATGTATTTCTATCTATTTCAACTTATTTCCATGTATTTCTATCTATTTCTTAAATCATACCCCAATGAAAAGACTGATCATCGTCCGTCATGCCAAAACTATCCAATATGGTTACGATCAGGATTATGACCGTACTTTGACTGAACGGGGAGAGGACAACGCCGACAGGATCAGTAACGAGATGGTCAAAATCGGGATAGTTCCCGATTTGATCATCTCGAGTCCTGCAGTCCGCACCACGCAAACTACCAGGATTTATGCCGGGAATTTCGGTTACCCCAAAGAGAATATCAGGTATGAGAAGAGGCTTTACTCGGGTATGCAAACCACCACATTTTTGCAATTTCTGCACGAACTTGATGACCGTCATACTTCCGTGATGGTGGTGGGGCACAATCCGACCATCTACTTCTACCTCGAATTTCTGCTACCCGATTTTTCGCTGGATGTACCAACCTGTTCGACCATCGTGATCGATTTTAAGATCCACAACTGGGCAGAATTGAGGGCGCATTCAGGAATTATAATGCATAGGTGGATACCGGATTTGTTGTGAATAACAGATTGCTCCCCAGCTGGGCGCCAGACCGCATTTATGTATTCACATTTATACTATATCACACCAATTTATCACTTTATTTGGCAATATTTAGCAATATTATCAGTAATTATTGTGTATTAACTCAAAATATATCTACCTTTGGGCCACTGATGAAAAAAAATAATGAATTTGGGGATTTAACAAAATTTCTGCCCAATTTCATTTCATTCTGAGAATCCCAACTTTGTCCCTTCCAAAGAAAAGACGGTATACCATCAATTTTTTGTTGTTTTTGTAGCTGCTTGTATTCCTTCAATCGAATTGTAATCTATCCAAAGATTAGAGGAATGGCAAATAGTAACGGTACTAAACCAAGTTCATCAAAAACCCGTGGCAAAATAGTCAGCGACGTCGAAGCCAATCTTTCAGTACTGTTCGATGCCACTGACGAATTGATCTTGCTATTTTCGAATGATGAAACCATTCTTACGCTTAACAGCAAAGCTGCCAAAAGTATTGGATATCCAGTCGAAGCGCTGATAGGAAAAAGGATTTCTGACCTCCTCCCTCCGGAGGTTATTTCTCACCGCAGACCGTTTTTTGACCAGGTATTGAAAACAGGTAAACCTTGCTTTTTTGAAGATTCAAGAAATAACCGGTGGTTCTATAACCGGATCTTTCCGACGATTGATGAATATGGAAAAATTGTTCGCATGGCCGTGTATACACGCGATATCACGGATGAAAGACAAGCCCAAATTGCCCTTGTCCAGAGTGAAGAAAAGTACCGCCGTCTGTTTGAAACGGCCAGTCTGGGAATTTTTCAATCAACGCTCGATGGGCAGGTGATTTCCGTTAACCCCAAATTTGCATCCATGTTTGGATACGACTCTCCCGAAGATGTAAAAATAAATGTCAAAAATACATCGACTCAATTATTTGCGGATCCAAACCGTCGGAATGAGCTTATTCAGCAAATGAAGGACAATCCCGCACTAAATTCTTTCGAAGTTTTATACAAACGCAAAGATGGAAGCTACTTCGAAGGCCAGCTTTACGTTTCTTACATAAGAGACGAAAAGGGTGAAATTGATCATTTGGAAGGCTTCGTAAAAGATATCACAAAGCGCAAATTAAATGATCAACTGTTGAAAGAAAGCGAGGAGGAGCTTAGACTCAAAAACGAAGAACTTACACAGATCAATGCAGAGAAAGACAAATTCTTCTCCATCGTTACCCACGACTTGAGGGGGCCATTTAACTCTATCATGGGTTTTACTCAGTTGCTTACTGAGATAGTAAATGAAAAAGAAAATCCTGAAATTGCTGAATACGCGAAGATTATTCTGAAGTCTTCCGAAAAAGCAATGGATCTATTGAACAATTTGATGGATTGGACACGCTCACAAACCGGCAGGATGAAATACAAACCCGAATATTTCGAACTGACAAATTTTCTGCATCCGGTTTTGCAACTGTTTGATGAGATTGCCGGGCAAAAGAATATCTCAATCAAAAAGAATTTACCCATCAGCGCTCTTGTTTTTGCCGATAAACCAATGATTGGCACAATTTTTAGAAACCTGGTTTCAAATGCTATCAAATTTACGCATAAGGGTGGTGAAGTAACAATAACAGCAGAAGTTAGCCACAGCAATCTTACTGTAGAAGTTAGGGACAACGGGGTAGGCATTCCCAATGAGTCTATCAAGAGGTTATTCCGCATCGACCAGAATTTCACAACGCAAGGCACTGGCCTTGAACCAGGGACAGGTCTTGGATTGATCCTTTGCAAGGAGTTTGTCGATAAAAATAAGGGTAGAATTTGGGTGGAGAGCGAAGAAGGGAAAGGAAGTAATTTCTATTTCACCATACCCAGACACAACGAAGCCTAAATAATGAACATCCGATAACACTAACCAACGCTTGTGGCTTTACTGTTCCAGCCAAGTCCTTTGTATTGCTTCCGGTAATCTGTGGGCGTTACGCCAGTATTTTTCCGAAACTGCTTGTTAAAATGGCTCAGGTTGTTGAATCCGCTGTTGAGACAGACATCCAAAATGCCAATGTCTGGATCCATTAACATCTTACATGCAAACTCGACCTTTATCTGGTTCAGGTATTCAAAAATGGAGGTGCCAACATTCAGCTTAAAAAACCTGCACAAAGAGCCTTCAACCATGTGGACCAACGCTGCCAGTATTTTCAAATCAATCTCCTCGCGGTAGTGGTTCATCAGGTAATCATGCAAAATGGCAATCCTGCGGTTCCCGGTTGTAAACCTTTTTAACATAAATTCCTCACTTGCCAGAGGGATGTTCGAATCACTCTTTCCGATGATGTCCATCAAACGAAAAAAATTATTCATCCGGTCGAAACTGTTCAGATAGGGTAGTTGAAGCATGATCTCACTAACCTCGTTCAACGTCTGGCCGACAATCTGAATCCCACGTTCCGAAAGGTCAAGCGCCTTTTTTACATGCTTAAATTCTGGCAAGGCCAACATTTGAGGGAAGAGAATATTGTTCGAGAACTGCAAAAAAACCATCTCAAGTGTCCTGCCCGACAAATGGCGCTGCTCCTTCTCCGCAATCCAGACATGGGGCAGGTTCCTTCCGATAAAAACCAGGTCGCCGGGCTGAAACTCCTCCATCGAATCGGCTACAATCCTTTTGCCTGTACCCTCCGTGATAAAACTGATCTCAAAGTTGTTGTGGTAATGCCAGGTACACTTTTCCAGGTTGTCCTGAAAGATTCCGATCGAAAAGGATTGATTTTCACCTAAACTTATTTCCTCGTACTTGGCCGACATAGTAATTAATATTGCACAATAAGTATGAATTGTGTTAATATCGCATCAAACATAGTAAATATTGGCGTAGATTTCATGCTTAATTAATTCTATTGGTATAAGCGCATAGACCGCCCAAATATATTTTCTTACTCATTATTAAATGCTTGTAATACTGCCATTTATCAGAATAATTATTTGAAATTTAATTGTAAAACAGAGATGATTTGCTAATAG
>JALOCD010000076.1 GCA_023228025.1 Prolixibacteraceae bacterium
ACAACAAAGTACCTTATCTAAGAAAAGTGAATCAAAAATATGGCGAATTCAGCAGGGGAAGAAGAGAGAGTCAGGAGAGCAGCCGCCAAAGATATTCTGGTCAACAAATTGCTGTGCCACCTCAAAAATACCAGGAACAAAACCTGAAACTCAAAAAGAACACCCCTTACTCCTTCTTCCACAAATTGGGATCATCCTCCGTTCAGGTCAAAGTTGCAGACAAAGGCGGCAAGCCAGTTGCGGGCCAGGTTAAAGTTGTTAACGATAACAGGATAATTTTTACGCCATTGGCCGACTTTGATGGAGCCTCGGTTGAGATCATCTCCCAAAAAGGTAACGAAAAGGCCGCCAAAATTAATCTTGGAGAGATTACCTCCAGGTTTCTGATGATGTTGTACAATGTGAATATCTCCTACTCTGAGAATGGGGGAACTTCACTTTTCGGTTACCTGCCGGGAAGCAGCTTCTTCGGACTAAACAACTATTCGGGAGGCAATGGCTCTTCCCTCGCACCGGGTTTGCCATTTATCCTTGGACACCAAAGTGAGCGATTTGGTCTTGAGGCCGCCAACAAACGATGGATTACCACCGATACCATCGTCAACAAACCATACCAGATGAGCCACAACTCCCGGCTCAACCTGCGTGCCAAGATCGTCCCGATCCCTGACCTGAAAATCGAGTTGAACGCCAACAGGATCTTTGCAAAAAACTCCGCTGAATTTTTCATCTACAATGCCGCCAATGGATGGGATTCCTACAACAGCTCCTTCAACGGGAACTTCAGCATGTCTATCATCACCATTGGCAGCTCTTTCGAAAAACTTGGAAAAGCCTTTGTTCAGGATTCCAAAGGTTGGAACGACCTTCAGGCCAACAGAAGAATCATAGCCCAAAGACTGGATGCCGGACGAATAGCCAATCCGGGATTTAATTACCAGCCTGGATTAATAGATCCCAATACCGGATTTCCAAACGGATATGGTCCGACTTCGCAAGAGGTCCTGATACCTGCCTTTTTCGCCGCATATACCGGCAAGAGCGCCAACAGTGTGGAACTCACCCCGTTCCCATCAGCAAAATTTATGCTCCCAAACTGGAAAATTCAATATTCCGGCGCAGTCAGCAAGATCGAAGGACTGAAAAGCATCATGAAATCGATGAACATCATCCACGACTACCGTTCAACTTATAACGTCGGATCCTATCTTTCCAACATGCAATATCGAAATGCGGACGACGGATTCAGTTATATCAGGGATGCCCAAAACAATTTCCTGCCGCAACGTGACATCACAGCCATCAACATCAATGAAACCTTCAATCCACTTTTCGACGTGGATATTACCTGGATCAACAACTTTACCACCCGTTTAGAGTACAGGAAATCGCGCAACATTACCCTCAGTCTGACCAACAACCAGGCAACCGAGATGTACAACAACGAAGCAAGTCTTGGCCTGGGGTACAGGTTTGAAAACATGGCGCTCTTCCTCAAAACCAAGACTTCCTCCAAATCATTAAAGAATGACCTCAACATCAGGGCCGATGTCACTTATGCGAAAAACAAAACTGTTTTGCGCAAACTCGTGGAGACCAATACCCAATTGACTGCCGGACAGGATGCCCTGTCGATAAAATTCTCGGCGGATTACAACCTCAGCGAAATTTTCATCGTCCGGTTGTTTTACGACCGCATCGTGAACAATCCATACATTTCAAATGCCTACCGGACCACCAATTCGAACATTGGAGTAAGCTTTAGGTTTACGTTGCTGCAGTGATGGAGTAGGGACGGGGACGACTAGGACGACTAGGATGACTAGGATGACTAGGATGACTAGGATGACGGAAAGACGGAGAGACGGAGAGACTGGGTGACATAGAGGACTGGGAGAAATGAGGGGGAGAAGGGGCGATGGGGCGAGTGCGACTCCAAGGTTTTGTCCTGCCGGTAATGGATTACAGTCTCGCAGTCAAGGGTTTAGCCGCGTAGTGGCGAAATGTTGGTAGCCAGGGGTGGAGTGAAACGGAACCCCTGGAAAATGAATGTCGACGACAACCGTCCGTGGTAGCATATTGAAAATTGTTATATAGATCATTTCGGACGGAATAAAAAATATTGATATAGAGATATTTCAAACATTCCACTTCGACCCTTCGACAGGCTCAGGGACCGGTTGTACTGATGCGTTTCAATCTACCCTTCGACAGGCTCAGGGAGCAAATGTCTGGAGAGCGATAACATTTCAAACATTTCAAACATTTCAAACATTTCAAACATTTCAAACATTTCAAACATTTCAAACATTTCAAACATTTCAAACATTTCAAACATTAAACATGCTGCTGAAATTTGACAAACCCGGATTGATCGAAGCTGGTTGCGACGAAGCCGGAAGAGGTTGTCTTGCGGGTCCGGTTTTTGCTGCAGCTGTAATTCTTCCTGAAAATTTTAGTTCAGAAATATTAAACGACTCCAAACAACTCACTGAAAAACAGCGATATATTTTAAGGGATGTGATTTTAAAAGATGCACTGGCTTGGGCGGTTGGAATTTGTGACCAGCTTGAAATTGACAAGATCAACATCCTGAATGCCTCCATCCTGGCCATGCACAAAGCGCTGGAAAAACTGACCATCCAGCCTCAACATATTCTGGTGGATGGAAACAGGTTCAAATCCTACGGAAGCATCCCGCATACCTGCTTTGTGAAAGGCGATGGCAGATATATGTCGATCGCTGCCGCCTCCATCCTGGCCAAAACCTACCGGGATGATTATATGCTACAGATTCATGCTGATTATCCGGAATACGGTTGGAAGCGGAACAAGGGCTATCCCACAGAAAAACACCGTGCAGCTATCTCCAGTTTCGGCATTACCGAACACCACCGGAAAACGTTCAGGCTGACAAACGATCAGCTGAGTTTGGATTTGAAATTGTAAATGTTGAAAAGATAGACTTTACACTTCTGTTTCCCCGTTGGATGGAAATAGTTTAGGGTAATCATCTCTATCGTTTTGCTGACCTCAGCAAAATGGTCAATTACTTCATTACCACTGTTTCTACAGGCCAGCATGGCCCGTCTAAAATTGATTAATCCCATTCCTGCTTGCTCGCCTAGGCATTAAACTTCATAGAAAGAGAATTTTGAATAGGACATTTCCCCGGAGGGGATATAATCAGCTAAATCATTTTTCGATTGCGTGGTTTATTAATAATTTCTTCTTCAGGGGATTGATATTCAACCTAATTGTGTATATTTAGTTTTGATATAAAAACCAAACGGTTACAAATTGTAACTGTTTGAAAATATTGAAAATTAAAAAAACGTAACAATGGAAAAGCAAAACGCTATAAAAATATTTGAAGATAAAACGGTAAGAACACTTTGGGATGGTGCGCAGGAGAAATGGTATATCTCCATCATTGATGTAATAGAAATATTAACAGGCAGCCCAAGACCAAGAAAATACTGGAATGCTTTAAAAACAAAACTTAAAACGGAGGGAAGTGAGTTGTCCCAAAAATTGGGACAACTGAAAATGCAATCGGCTGATGGCAAATTTTACTTGACCGATGTAGCCGATACCGAACTTATTTTAAACATGCTCGCCGAAGCCTCCACCAAAGATATTTCGCAAGCTGTAAATCCGAAATCCTTCGAAGAGAGCAAAAAAGTAGCCAAGCAAGGCGGCAATGTTGCCAAAGTAGCCCGTTTGGAACTGGAAGCCCGTACAGGTAAAAAAGTAGTTAGCCCTCTCAATGCAAAGCAGGCCATTGGTGAAAAAATTAAAAAGGAGGGAAAAGATGAATAACATTCCAGCTTTGCATTTTCCTGATTTTGAGGATGATTGGCAGTTGAAAAAGATTGGAACATTGACTGAACGAGTTTCAAATCCGGTAGATGTTCAAGATAAAGAACTGTACAGCCAAATTGGCATTCACTCGCACGGAAAGGGAATATTTTATAAAGAAGCAGTTACAGGAAAATCGTTTAAGTTGCTCACTGTCTGGAACGGGATTTTTAGGATTAATTTATTTGGAGGAATTAGTATTACATTCTTTTTCGAAGCCCTTTAAACTAAGATTCATTCCCTGCTAGAGTTGAGTTAATCAAAAGTTTTAATTCCAACACTAAAAATCAATTTAGAAATGTTCATCAAGTCTTTTCAGAATTTCTTCCAACTCTTTCTGACTTTTTATTAAAACAATTCTGGCGTGGCTACCTGCACGAACTCCAACTATCCCTGCTAATTCAAGTTGATCCATTATTCTACCAGCACGATTATAACCGATGCTAAATTTTCTCTGGATAACTGATGTTGAACCTGACTGATTCATAACGACAATTTTAGCAGCTTCATCAAATAATTCATCTCTATTTTTCAAATCAACTTCTTCAGGTACAATATTTAAATCGTCTTGATTCTCAAAAGTTGACAATCCTTGATTATAGCTAATGGCAGTCTTATCTATGGCGTTATTATCAGGAATATGCTGGTCGTTAATAACCCTTCCTAAAATCATTGCTAAAATATCTGCATCACAAATTACACGAAGTATTGGGCTCTTCCCACTATCCTTTTCAATACCAATTCCATCACTATATGGTGTAACAGAAAGTATCTTATTGATTTGAATATTCGTATTCTTTTTATTTCCAACAAAAATTATTCTTTTGTTGGTGACATAAAGCATTCCAAAGTCAATTTCCAAAAGTTGTTCTGATGTTATTCTTTGAACCTGTACACTTCCTGCTCTATAATAAACTCCTTTCATAATTTTAAAACGAAGAACCGGTCCGCCATAATTAATTCTTTTTGTCACTGTACGGTTTTCCAACCAGTCAGCATTACCAGAGAAATAACAGTACTCGTTTTTTTGTAAATTGATATCAACGCTTTCAATTGGTAGTTCACCGTTTTCAATTTCCCAATAGTACTTATATCTTGCAAGTTGGCGTTTCGTTTCATCATTAAAATCAAGTATTACATCTAAATTCTTTGCAATAAGAGTAAATTTATTCCATTGTTCAGGAGAAATCTTTCTATCTGCTGTAAGTTTTTGAAACTGTAAATTCATAAAATGTTGACGACTTTCTTCACTTATTTTTTTTGCAATTTCGTCTGGCATCCTAAGATTTTTTTGCATATCGTCAATCGCCAACTCTTCAGATTTCTCGTATGTTCCATTGGATATTGCATTATCATAAGATTTTTTGAAAATTTCTGACGTTAGGACAATCTGAAGTTCATTTGCTTCACTGTCTGTTAACATTAAAATACGTTGCAGTGACTTAAGTTCACTTATATCTGATTCAGATAAATTGTCACTAGAGAGACATTGATTTAGGTAAGTTTGATAAAGCTCCTTCAACTGATTTGGAAACTTTTTGCGAATATCGACCTTATATTTGGCTGAAATTGACTCAATTTCGTCAACGTTAATACTTAAAAATTTTGTGCCTAATAGATTATTGATCTCAATAATGGCATTCTCTTTTGGTGATTGGTTGATTATTCTTTGAAAAAAACTTTGTCTTCTTAGTTCCTTGATGGGGTATAGGTTATCCATTTGGTACTCTTTAAAAAATTAAATGCTTGTCTCAATTCACCTTTTTAGTTTGATCACTAAAAGTAAGAAAAATATTTACGAATTGATAATTAACAGCGAAATGGGTAAATCCATATCTTTGTTTACAAACCAATTAAGGTAAACGTAATATTTTTGTTAATATTCCAACAGACAACATCGGGATAAACCTGAGCTGTAAAATACCACCCAATGAAATACGACCCGCTCATCCATCATCGCAAATCTATCCGGTTAAAAGGATACGATTACTCGCAGGAAGGGGTGTATTTTATAACCATTTGCGTTCAGGACAGGGCCTGTTTATTTGGGGAAATAACAGATGGGGAAATGGTTTTGAATGATGCGGGAAAAATGGTGGATATAGAATGGTTGACATTGAAAAAACGTTTCCCAAATATTGAATTACATGAATATGTGGTAATGCCCAATCATTTTCACGGCATTTTGGAAATTGCGGTAGGGGCGACCCTTGTGGTCGCCCAAAACATAACGGATGCCCCAAACATAACGGTCGCCCAAAAAAATGTGGAAATACAAAATGAATTGGAGAACGGGCATTCGCATGATATAGGGCGGCCACAAGGGCACGCCCCTACGGGTAAAACCGTTGGCGATATGTTGGATGCATTCAAATCAATTACAACCGTTGAATATATTCATGGTGTCAAACAATTGGGATGGGTACCATTCGACGGTAAATTGTGGCAACGCGATTATTACGAACACATTATCCGCGACGATCAATCGGAACAAACCATTTCGAATTATATTATTGATAACCCGGCAAAATGGGCTGACGATAAATTTTACAAACCATGAAGTTGTATGGGCTGGGCTTGCCCCTGAACGACGACCGTTTTAAGTCGGGCAGTTCCGGGAACTATTTCAACGAACTGCAGGAACGCATTCGCCTTGAGTTAGCAAGCTGATCACTATAACCGGAACGATATTAACAGTACCAAAATTAAACAACAAAGCAGGTAAATACCTATCTTTGCTAAAAGATCCAGTTAAGGTGAACGAAAAAGAACTTTGTAAATGACTAACAAAGAACAAATTCAGCGAAACATTGCGGTTGCATTTGATATTGTTGAGCAGATCATAGATCATCCGGAATTAATTGATAAAATACCTGATGGTTCTGTTGTTACCTTTATCGATGAAGAGAATACAAAGAGTGAAAAGCCTACTTCAAAAATGACTCAGAGAAAATATGTAAAAGTCAAAAGGCACTTTGAGGTTTTGTAGAATTACCGTGCGAAATTGAAATTTTGACAAGTGCAGTTATCCCAATCAAAAAGGGCTTCCATCAACGTGAAGCCCTTTTTGATTAAATATAGTGTGAATAAACTGGCTGGTGCAGATTCACCTTCTGAAAAATTAAATGGGATTAACCACCGGAGCTACCGGTGCAGCCTTGCCACTCCCTGAGTAATCCACAATGTTCCGTGCATTTTTGTAGGCATTGAAGAAATCAGGATGGCTAAACTGGTAGGGTTGTATTTGGGCATCCATTTGGTCTTTAAGCAGTTTATCCTGAGCTTTAAATGCCCTGTCGAATTCCCAGTAGAGGACAATACAAAGGCCGCAAAGATTTCTAAAATCTTTGCGGCCTTTGATGAAGCAGGAATACCCTGGGTCTTATAATGTAATCGGAATCCCCTTGTAAAAATCAAGGATCTTGGATCTGAAAATAAACTCGTACTTAGCGCGAAGCAGGTCGGAAGAGGCTTTTAACAGATTGGTTTTGGCCAAATTGTAGTCTACTGCATTGACCATACCTACATTGAATTTCTCCTCTGAATATCGGAATGCCTCCTGCATCGATGTTACTGCCTTTTCAGTGGATTTGAAACGGTTGAAGGAAGTTATAGCAGTTGTCTGGGCAGTTTCAATCTCCTGCCTTAGCACCTTTTTGGTACCTTCCAGCTCAAGTTGGGTATTCAGCATTTGGATTTTCGCGTTATCGACATTCAATTTCGTGTTAAACCGGTTGAAGATCGGAATATTCATCTGCAGTCCCAAGCCTTTTCGCTGATTGTTATTGAGCTGATCACCGAAACTGATGCTGGTTCCCTTTATATCTTTGTACTTGTTGTTGTAGTTGTTGTAATAGTTGGCATAAAAGGAGACAGTTGGGTAAAAAACTCCCTCGGCCATCTTCAGTTGCATCTCGGTACTCTGATACCGGTATTCGGCCCCTCTAATCTCAGGTCTTTGTTTCAAAGCGGTCAGGTAAACATCCTGTGAATTGGTAACGGATGACTGCGCACCAACCTCCGGCAATATGGGAATTTCCACATCAAACTTATCGGTAAAGACAATTTCAAGCATCTGGGCCAATTTCAATTTTGCAATCTGAAGCTGGTTTTTGGCATCTACAATGTTCAGCTCTTCCCTGGCTGCCTGTGCTTCAATTTCAAGCAGGGCGCCACTTGCCAGACTACCGGCATTCACCTTTTCCTGAGATTGTTTCAGCTGTTGATTGGTAATCAGAATCTGATCTTCCGATACTTTCACCAGCTCTTTCGCGAAAAGTATTTCCAGAAAGGTGGAGGCAATATTGAGCGACAAGTCATCTTTTGCCTTGGCCAGGTCTTCAAAACTGGCCTTCAGGTCAAACTCTGTTTTCTTGATGGAATTGTTGATCTGCATCCCCTGGAAAACGGTTACCTGTGTACCCAATCCAAAATCTGTCTGCGAGGAATTGACATTCTGATAGGTATTCTCATAAGTAAGTGACCGGCCAAAATTGAGGTTCTCTGAAACCTGCCCGTTCAGATTGGGCAGTCGGGAGTTCTTTTTCTCCTTGAGCATATTCATTTGGTACTGCGTGTTCAATGTACTCTGCTTGATCTGGATATTGTTGTCGTGGGCATAGTTGATGCATTTATCCAGCGTCCACAACTCCTGTGCATGCAGTGAAGCAAAGAGCGCCAACAGCAGCAAATAGGCCAGGGTAAAAATGGTTCGTATCATGATGTCAATAATTTTTATACTAAGTTACCGCTTTTCGTTGTCAATCACGAAGATCTACTTCTTTACTTCCGGTTTTTTCTTCGGATCAATCAGGTTGCCCTTGATTTTATCCTCTTTCTTGAGCCCTGAAACAATTTCAATATTAATTCCATCAGAAAGGCCAGTTTTCACAAAACGCTTCTCATATTGATCTTTTGATTTTTCAATCTCAACGTAGGCTGTATCATGGGCAAATTTCAACAATCCTTCAGGAATCGTCAGGACACTGTCGCGGCGGTCCAGAACAATATTGGCATTTGCACTGTAGCCTGAACGGATAAACTGATCTTTCTTCAACAATACGTCTGCTTTGATCTCGAACTGGATGGCACCATTCTCCACTTTCCCTTTCGGGGCAATGTATTTGAGAACTGCGTTGAACTTTTGATTATCGATGGCGCCAATGGTGAGTTCTATGTTCATTCCCTCCTTGATTTTCCCAACTTCTGTTTCATCGACTTTCCCAAGGAAAATCATGTCGTTCATGTCGGCAACGATGGCGATGGTTGTTCCTGCATTGAAGGTATTGGCCTGGATAACGGAAAAACCCTCTTTTACCGGCACATCAAGCACCATTCCGTCGATGGTGGATCGGATCAGGGTATTTGTCGTCTTGGCTGAACTCTTGGTGACCCCTTTTCGGATCAACTCAAGGTTATTTTCGGCCGCTTCAACCTCCTCATGGGCGGAGTTGTAGGCTAACCTCACTTTTTGGTATTCTTCTTTGGAGATTACTTTTTTCTCAAACAAGGTTGTCTGGCGTTCGAAGTCGATTTTGGCATCCTCGTAGTTAAGTTGCGACCTCTTCACGCGGGATTCGGCATTGTTAAGGATGACCATGTCCGGGATGATGTTGATCTGTGCCATCACGTCATTTTTGTGAACCATCTGACCAGCCTCGAGGTACACCTTCTCAATAATTCCGGATACTTGCGGTTTGATTTCAATCTCTTTTCTGGGCTGTACAGTTCCTGTCGCAACCGTTTTCTTGATGATGTTGTTGATAGAGCCACTCTTTATTTCGAATTGGTCAGGTTTCTTCTGCGATTTTTTGTACAAAAAAACCAGCGTTCCAACGAACAGGATGGCTATTAAACTAAGTCCGAAAATTTTCAAAAATTTTTTCATGGCAACGTTTGATTTGTATATTCGATGTTTATCTTAAATTATTTTTCTATGTATTTGGAAATAAAGGAAATATAGATTGAAATAAATAGAAATAATTAGAAATAAATTGTAATCAACGGCCTGCACCAAACTCATCATTTCTATTTATTCCCCTTATTTCTATGTATTTCCATTTATTCCCATCTATATCTATTTGTTTCAATCTATTTCAATCTCAAACCCTCATTTTCCCATCTTCTCCAAGTCCCTAAGTCCAGAAGTCTCACAGTCCTTCTTCCGTCATTCCTCCCTCAGTGCCTCAATCGGCTTGATCATCAGCGCCCTTTTCGCCGGGATAGAGCCTGCAAACAATCCGGCAAGCACAAGGATGATCAACGCGGCAACTGCCACTGTGATATTAACTTCAGGATGCTGAAAAAACACTTCATTGCCGGTTTTGGGCTGGTTTTCTATGACTTTATTGACCAACTCCAGCAAGGCAACGCCCAATGAGAGTCCTGTGTAACCTGCAATAGTTGTAAGGGCAACACTTTCCAGCATAATTTGGGTAATGATGGTACGCGGCGAAGCTCCCAGAGCACGCTGAACCCCAATCTCTTTGGTCCTCTCTTTCACAATGACCAGCATAATATTGCTGACGCCGATGACACCGGCCATCAATGTTCCAATGCCAACAATCCAGGTCAGGATCCCGATTGCAATAAAAAGTCCGTTCATCTGCTGGAATTCCTTTTCAATATTGACACTGCTCAATGCCTGAACGTCAGTTGGTGCTATGGAGTGACGCAACTTGATGATATTTTTAACCTTTTCTTCTACCACACTCACCGGGACACCCTTTTTGGAGGTTACAGCCAGAAAGTGGACCATGTTTCCCATGTTGTAGGTCTGCTGCATGGTGGTAAAAGGTAGAAAGATCGACTCTTCTGCCCTGCCATTGATGTTGATCCTGGTTTCCGGACGGATCACGCCGACTACCTGATAATAGACCCCCGAAATTTTTAGATAGTCCCCAAGCGGATTTTCTTTTGCATCAAACATTTGCTCGCAAACCTTCTCTCCTATTACACAAACCTTACGTTTGTCACGGATATCCATGTCATTGATCCATCTACCCTGTAGTATTGTGCTGGGGTCAATCTTAATGTATTCGGGATAATCGCCTTTAACATTGTATGCGCCAGTTTTCAATCCGTGAATGGTATTGGGCCCGCCGTTCATCCTCGAACCAAAATTCTTGGGAGAGATATATTCAACTTCAGGCACATTGGCTAAAACATAGGCAAGATCATCCGAATCCATGTTCCATTGCCTTCCCCGTTTGAAACCCTTGTAAGGCTCGCTGGTTTGCTGGGACCACATAAAACAGGAGTTGGTGGCAAATTTG
This sequence comes from Prolixibacteraceae bacterium, assembly GCA_023228025.1. Taxonomy (GTDB): domain Bacteria; phylum Bacteroidota; class Bacteroidia; order Bacteroidales; family Prolixibacteraceae; genus CAINVV01. Next base: position 11,136 of record JALOCD010000076.1, read on the forward strand.
GCTACCCCTTCAACTATCCCATTTTTTAATCCATTGCTGGCTCCGGCCATCACAATCAGCATGAAGATACCCCAAAACACCCCGAAGGCAGTGAGGAGGCTCCTGACTTTGTTCTTAGCCAGTGCATACCAAATTTCATTCCATCTGTCGAGATCAAACATTTAACAAGATTTGTTGTGTTCTACAGTAATCGTTTGTTATAGCTTTCAATAATGGCCAGAACTATATGCAGTAGCGGATTTGCGGGCGTTTCTCTGTCCGTGTACCACTAGTGTTTGTGCGGAAAACTGTATATCACGTACCACGGTAACCGCTATTGACATATAGTTTTTGTAGCCCTAGTTTTTTATTTGAGGATTTAATATTTCTTGTATATCTGCTTTTATTTTTTTTCGAATACTTTCTCTAATAAAATTTATAGTTTTCTTTTCAGCTTGTTTACTAGAACAGGTTCCGAATATGTTGTAATTTCCTCTTATGTCAAAAGATCCAATTTCTTCCGATGCAATTCTATGACTGAATTTTAATGGATTATTCCATTTATAAGAAACAATGGAACTTATCTTTATAGGTTTATATAATGGCAGGAATCTAAGAAATCCAAGTGATGTTTTTTCTTCAACATATACATCTATTATATAATCAGAGTTGTTAATTACACTACTATCATTATTGTTGAGTCCATGAAAAACAAGGTTGTAAGGTCTGTCAAAGGTTTCAGCTAATATTGAGTTAGTATTACTTTCTGCCTTAATTGTGTTTCTATTTATAGAAGAAATAATCTCATATTTCGTTCTCTCATAGGAAAAATTAGATATTTTAATCACTAACAGCGTGCCTAATCCTGCTAAAAGGAGAATAATTTTGGTTTTTTTCATAAATGCAATGTTTTAGTTTTTTTAAATTAAGGCTAACAAGCTATTAACAATTAGTTTATTAGTTTAGCTACCTGGTCAAAAACCTAATTATTATTCATCGCGCAGGGCCTCAATTGGCGTCACACTTGCTGCTCTTTTTGAAGGAAAATATCCTGCCAGGGCCCCGGATAAGATCAGTATCAAGGTAGCCGAAACGGCAGTTTTAAAATCTACTGTGGGGTTTTTGAAGAAGACATTGTCCCCTCCGCCCGCTCCGGTAGCCGCTTCCAGTCCAAAGTTGATCAACTCCATCAATCCTACACCCATGACCAATCCGATGTAACCTGCTACTGTAGTAATCAATACAGATTCAAGCAGTACCAGGCCGATAACTGAAAACGGGGTGGCTCCAATGGCTTTTCTGATGCCAATCTCTTTGGTTCGTTCCTTGACCAAAATAAGCATGATGTTGCTCACGCCAACAATACCTGCAATCAGGGTTCCGATACCGATGATCCAGACAAAAAGATTGATTGCCTGAAAGATCTTCATGGTTCGGATATATTCGGTCAACATGTTGAATGAACCCATGGCCCTTTTGTCCTTGGGATCAAAAGCATGCCTGTTGGCCATGTCTTGACGTACTTTTTCATTAATGGCTTCCGCTTCTTCAACCGTCTGCACCATTTTGGATGTCACGGTAAAAGTATGCACCCTGTCCCCACCGTTGAAAATCCTTTGTGCGGTAGAAAAGGGCATGTAGGCTGACCTGTTATTGTCCTGATTTCTCTTCTTAGATTCTGAAACACCAATGACGTTGAAAGGTACTCCGCCAATTTTGATGTACTTCCCGATAGGATCTTCCTCTTTGAAAAGCGCTTTACGGATTTCATCGCCGATAATCACTACTTTACGAAACTCCTGCATATCCAAATCATTGATAAACCTTCCAGTTTTTATATGGATGTTCTCCATCTCTTGCAGGGAGGGATAACAGGTGCTGGTCTCAAAAGAACCATACTCTTTCCCGTAGGAATACAATATGTCGTTGGGGAGATAATAGCGGGACGATACCTTTTCTACCTCTTTTGATTTGGTGGTCAGAAAATCGTAATCCTGGTTGTTGAATTTTACTGCCCGCCCCTCTTTGAGACCGTTGTACGGGATGGAGGTTTCACCGGTCCACATCCACATGACATTGACTGCATTCTCCGCAAACTGCTCTTTTACACCGTTGGAAAGACCGTTTCCGGAACCAAGCAAAACCATTAGCATGAATATTCCCCATGCCACAGAAAACCCTGTCAGAAAGGTTCTGAGTTTGTTTTTCCTGATGGTGCTAAAAATTTCCTGCCAAATATCTACGTCAAACATGGTCTGGGATTTATTCCTGTTTAATTCTGTCGCGATAACTCTGAAGGTCGCCATTGGTAATTACCTCGCCAATGATGCCATCCTTCAGCCGGATAATTTTCCGTGTCAGACTAGCAATGTCGTGCTCGTGGGTTACAATGATAACGGTAATACCTTGATCATTCACCTCTTTGAGTATTTCCATTACTTCCAGGGATGTTTGGGAGTCGAGCGCTCCGGTAGGTTCATCCGCAAGAATAATCTTTGGATTTGATATAAGCGCCCGGGCTATGGCTACACGCTGTTTCTGCCCTCCCGACATCTCACTCGGCAGGTGATGGGCCCAATCCTTTAGGCCAAGCCTATCGAGATATTCCATGGCAATCAGGTTTCGCTTTTTGCGGTTTACCTTCTGGTAATAGAGTGGCAAGGCCACATTTTCCATGGCGTTCTTAAAAGAGATCAGATTGAATGACTGGAAGATAAAACCGATCATGGCATTGCGGGTGATGGCGGCCTGGGTCTCGTTTAACCCCCAGATTTTCTTACCGCTCAGGTAATAATCACCTTTGTCGTAATCATCCAGGACACCAAGAATATTGAGCAATGTGGATTTTCCTGAACCGGATGAGCCCATGATGGAGACAAACTCCCCCTCCGCAATTTCGAGGTTCAACCCTTTTAAAACATGGAGGCTGTTGTTTCCGGTTACATATGATTTGTGAAGGTTCTGTATGCTGATCATGGTCAATCCTTTCTTTCTTTAGCTTATTAACTTAAGATAAGACGCCCATATGTGCAAAACGTTACACTCTGAATTTAAAAATTTCTTTCAGGTGGTATGACCAATCACTTCTTCAACGAATTCCATCCCTGCGCTGTCAATGGAATTTCCTGTATACCACCGGTCGTAACCAGCATGGCGCCCTCTTCTTTCCTGGTCATATGGCCAATGACCGTAATATCAGGATGATTGCGTACCTTTTCATGTTGATTAACAGGTATAGTAAATAAAAGTTCATAATCCTCTCCGCCATTCAGTGCGGCAACCAATGGATTGATACCGATCTCTTCCGCCATTTTTTGCACTTGCGGATCAAAGATTAACCGTTCTTCATACAAGCGGCATCCAACGCCTGACTCCTCACACAAGTGCAGAATTTCGGACGATAGGCCATCAGAAATGTCAATCATCGAGGTGGGAGTAACTCCAAGGGTCTTAAAAACATCCCGCATATCTACTCTCGCCTCGGGTTTAAGCTGTCTGCCAAGTATATAATCGTACCCTGAAAGCTTTGGCTGAACAGTCGGGTTTTGCCTGAACAGTTGATCTTCCCGCTCGAGAAGTTGCAAACCAAGGAATGCACCTCCAAGATCACCGGTTACGCACAAAATATCGGTGGGTTTTGCTCCGCTTCGGTAGACCAGATCGGCTTCATCAGCTTCACCAATTGCTGTAATTGAAATGGTTAACCCAGTCAGGGATGTAGTTGTATCACCTCCGATGAGATCAACGCCATAACGGGTACATGCAAGATGGATTCCCTCGTACAACTCATCTATTGCCTCAATGGTAAATTTAGAGGAGATTGCCAGGGAAACAGTGATTTGCCGTGGAATGGCATTCATGGCACAGATATCGCTGATATTAACTGCCACGGCCTTGTATCCCAAATGTTTCAGTGGAACATAGACCAGATTAAAATGAACGCCCTCTGTCAGCAAATCTGTTGTTACAACCACTTTTTTATTCGGAAAACTGAGCACGGCACAGTCATCACCTACCCCTGTCAGGGTACTTTCATTTTTGATTTTTGCCTGAGCTGTCACTCTTTTGATCAGACCAAATTCGCCCAATTCTGCAAGCTCATTGATCTTGGTTCTCTCTTGTGTCATCTTTGTCGAAGATTTATTTACCAAATAACTCCTCAAAAGTAGTGCATTTTATATCTTTGCACCAATTTGTATCCAGTCTTATTAAAGATTCGTATACAATTAATATAAGAAGTTCTTAGCATTATAAGATCTTCCGAATGGCAGTAGTTTTAATTCATCGAACAAAAGTCTGGAGCCCCTAAACACTTTAGGCACTTTAGTCACTCTAGTTCACTTTAGGCACTTATTCAAATGGACAACCAAAATACATTAATAAACGAGGTAACCGATCGCGATTACCGGTTTGGTTTCGTGTCGGACATAGCGACCGATTCGATCCCGAAAGGTTTGAGCGAAGAGGTGGTTAGAATCATCTCGGCCAAAAAGGAGGAGCCTGAATTCATGCTCGAATTCAGGTTGAAAGCCTACCGAAAATGGCTTACCATGAAGATGCCCGACTGGGCCCAACTGACAATTCCTGAGATTGATTACCAGGATATCATCTATTATGCCGCCCCAAGGCAACAACCCAAATACGAAAGTCTTGACGAAGTTGATCCTGAACTGTTGAGCACCTTTGCCAAGCTCGGTATTCCGCTCGAAGAGCAAAAAATGTTGGCTGGTGTCGCCGTTGACGCAGTGATGGACAGTGTTTCTGTCAAAACTACATTCAAGGAGAACCTGGCAGAACTTGGCATTATCTTTTGTTCGTTCAGTGAAGCGGTCAAACACCATCCGGATCTTGTGCAAAAATACCTTGGAATGGTCGTACCTCCCAACGACAATTTTTATGCAGCGCTAAACTGCGCCGTTTTCTCGGATGGCTCATTTGTCTACATCCCGAAAGGAGTGAGGTGCCCAATGGAACTATCGACTTACTTCAGGATCAACGCGAAAAATACAGGTCAGTTTGAACGGACACTCATCATTGCCGACAGCGATAGTTACGTCTCCTACCTCGAGGGTTGTACTGCCCCAATGCGGGATGAAAACCAATTGCATGCAGCTGTTGTGGAAATCATTGCGCTCGATCGTGCCGAGGTGAAATATTCCACTGTACAAAACTGGTATCCAGGAAACAAGGAGGGAGTAGGTGGCATTTACAATTTCGTTACCAAACGGGGCCTATGCAAAGGCGAATACTCTAAAATATATTGGAACCAGGTAGAGACTGGTTCCGCAATAACATGGAAATATCCGAGCTGCATCCTTGCTGGTGATAATTCTGTGGCGGAGTTCAATTCGGTGGCTCTGACCAATAATTACCAACAGGCAGATACAGGTACAAAAATGATCCATCTTGGTAAAAATACCAAAAGCACCATCGTTTCCAAAGGGATCTCTGCAGGCCACAGCTCCAACTCCTACCGGGGATTGGTGAGGGTCGCGGCCAAGGCGGAAAATGCCAGAAACTACTCCCAGTGTGACTCCCTTTTGCTTGGAGATCATTGTGGGGCACATACCTTCCCATACATAGAGGTAGGCAACCAGAATTCTGTGGTTGAACATGAAGCAACCACCTCAAAAATCGGCGAAGATCAGATCTTCTATTGCAATCAGCGTGGAATCTCCACCCAGGATGCGATTGGCATGATCGTAAACGGTTATGCCCGGGAGGTGATCAACAAATTGCCGATGGAATTTGCCGTGGAAGCCCAGAAACTTTTACAGATCAGTCTGGAAGGAAGCGTGGGATAATTAAAAATTACAAATTAAAGATTACAGATTACAAATTACAAATTGGTCTGGACTGAGGATTTCATAGTTTACACAGCAGACGAAGTATCAACTATTTTTTGAATTTATTACAATGCAAAATATGCTTATAATTAAAGATTTACACGCAAGTGTGGAAGGAAAAGAGATTCTGCGTGGAATCAATCTTACAATAAATGCCGGTGAAGTGCATGCCATCATGGGACCCAATGGTTCCGGAAAAAGCACACTGGCCAATGTTCTTGCAGGTAACACCAATTACGAGGTTACCAAAGGCGAAGTGACTTTCAACGGAAAAGATCTTCTGGAAATGTCGGCTGATGTCCGTGCAAAAGAGGGATTATTCCTGAGTTTCCAATATCCGGTAGAGATTCCGGGGGTTAGCATGATCAACTTCCTGAAAACCGCGGTGAACGAATCAAGAAAATACCACCAGTTAAAAGAACTTTCAGCTGGCGATTTTCTGAAAGTCATGCGTGAAAAGAAAGAGTTGGTACAGATAGACTCGCAGCTCACCAACCGCTCTGTCAACGAAGGATTTTCGGGCGGTGAAAAGAAGAAAAATGAGATCTTTCAGATGGCCATGCTTGAACCAAAACTCGCCATTTTGGATGAGACCGACAGCGGTTTGGACATCGATGCGCTTCGCATCGTGGCCAACGGGGTAAACCTGTTAAAAAAACCCGAGAACGCCACCATCGTGGTAACACATTACCAGCGATTGCTCGATTATATTGTTCCTGATCATGTGCATGTACTTTACAAAGGACAAATCGTCAAATCAGCCGGTAAAGAACTGGTCCTCGAACTGGAAGAGAAAGGTTACGACTGGATTAAAAAAGAGTTGGGGGAGTGAAGCCATGACAGAAAGTACAATTATTGAAACTGCCGAACAGCGTATCTTACAACTGTTTACGGAGAATAAAACGCTGTTGGATGAAGGAGCGGGATCGCTGCTCCGAAACCACAGGGAAGTATCGATGAAGGCGTTTCAGCGCATGGGGATCCCTAGCCGGAAAGTCGAAAACTACAAATATACCGACCTCACCAAGCTATTCTCGCTCGAAAATTACAACCGGGCCTTTCGTCCGACTTCATTCGATTTCGACATGCAGGAGGTATTTACCTGTGATGTTCCGGAGTTCGATACACATATCCTTTTTCATGTTAACGGATGGTATTTTTATCAGAACAGGACCGATCAGTTTCCCAAAGGTACCATCATCAAAAGCATGAAAAGCGCGTGGAAGGAGAACGCCGAACTTGTTGAAACATATTACGGAAAGATCGCAGATTCATCAGCAGATCCATTGGTTGCACTCAATGGCGCATTTGCCCAGGATGGTGTCTTTATTTATATTCCTGAGCATGTGGTGATCGAAAAACCAATACAGATCATCAACCTGTTGCGCAGTGATGAAGATCTATATGTCACTCAACGAAATCTGGTGGTTCTTGGAAAAAATTCTCAGGTAAAACTGATGTTTTGCGACCATACCCTTGCCATTCACAGTTTTGTGGCCAACTATCTTACCGAAATATTTCTTGGAGAAGATTCGATCGCAGATGTCTACGGGATACAGAACCAACACAATGGAACCGCCTATCTGAACGGGCTTTTTGTGCATCAGGGGCGTAACTCCCAGCTGATTACCAATACCATCTCCCTGCATGGAGGGATCGCACGGAACCATCTGCATGTCGATTTGCTGGGAGAAAACGCCAATGCGTCGCTTTACGGGCTGACCTTGACAGACAAGGACCAGCACAGTGAAAATTTTACATCGATCTTACATTCCAAACCGGGTTGTCACAGCAACCAAATCTTTAAAAATGTGCTGGACGATAGCTCTACAGGGGCTTTTACCGGTAGGATACACGTGTTGCCGGGCGCCAAAAAGACGGAGGCCTACCAACGCAACAACAGTGTGCTGATGACCAAGGCGGCAAAGATGAATACCAAGCCTCAATTGGTGATTGACAACGATGATGTGAAATGCTCGCATGGCGCCACAGTAGGGCAGATCAATGAAGAGGCGCTGTTTTACCTTATGACGCGAGGTATCAACGAAAACGAAGCGCGTCTCATGCTGATGTTCGCCTTTGCCCACGAAGTTCTGGCCAACATCCGGGTTGAACCTCTGCGTCAGAGCATAGACCGGCTGGTCAACAAAAGATTGAGGGGCGAGGTTTCGAGGTGCCACGACTGTAAGTTGGAGTGTATCCGGTAAAAAAGACTAGGCGACTGGGGGAGGGAGAAACTGGGACGACTAAGAAGACGGAGGGACGAAAGGACTGAGGGATGGAAAAAGCACCGGTCCCTGAGCCTGTCGAAGGGCATACATTTTAAACAAATAAAAACATTTCAAACAATATACCCGGACAATGGACTTTAATTATCAGGATATTAGAAAAGATTTTCCGATCCTTGACCAGCAGGTCAATAAGCGTCCATGGGTCTATTTTGACAATGCCGCGACTGCGCAACGTCCGATACAGGTGATCGAGAAGATCCGCGAATTTTCGGTCCTGACCAATGCCAATATTCATCGCGGAACCCACGCCCATGCCATCCGGACAACGGAAGCCTACGAAAATGCCAGGGATATCGTTAAGGATTTTCTCCATGCGAAAGAGCGGGAAGAGATTATCTTCACCCATGGGACTACCGAATCCATCAACCTGGTCGCCAGATCATTTTGCGAAAAATTTCTTTCTGATGGGGACGAGATCATTGTGACCGAGATGGAGCACCATGCCAACATCGTACCATGGCAAATGGCCTGCGAACGGCATCATACTACATTAAAAGTATTGCCCTTCGCAGACGATGGGACTTTGAAATATGAACTTTTGGAAAGCCTGATCAGCGATCGGACCAAGATTCTGGCTGTTGCACATGTCTCCAATACACTAGGCTCAGTAAACCCAATCAAGGAAATAATCAGGGTTGCCCATCGCCACAACATCCCAGTTTTGGTAGACGGCGCTCAAAGCGTTCCACATATCACCATCGATGTTCAGGACCTCGACTGCGATTTTTTCGCCTTCTCCGGACATAAAATTTATGGACCTACCGGGATAGGGGTTTTGTATGGAAAACGTTCCTGGCTTGATACCATGCCGCCATTCCTTGGAGGAGGGGAGATGATCGATCGGGTAACGTTCGAAAAAACCACCTACAACGAACTGCCCCACAAATTCGAGGCAGGTACGCCCCATTATGTTGGCGCCATTGGCTTGGGAAGTGCCATTCAGTACATTCAAAATATAGGCGTAGAGAAGATTGCCTCCTACGAACATCAACTATTAAGCTATGCAACGGACCAGATGAAGTTGCTCGAAAAACTCAAAATTTTCGGTGAATCCCCCAACAAGACAGGCGTCATCTGCTTTCAACTGGATCAGATCCATCCGTTTGATTTGGGAACGTTGCTTGATCAGTTGGGCATCGCTGTCCGAACGGGAAGGTTGTGCGCCGACCCGGTGATGGACCATTTTGGAGTAACAGCCATGACCCGGGCTTCATTTGCTTTTTATAATTCGACCGAAGAAATTGATCGATTTATTGAAGCGCTTAAACGCGTACGTTTGATGTTTGCATAGGAATAGATATTTAGTGACCTTCGTGCAAACCTTTGAGTCCTTTGTGGTTAATTTTAAAGTTTTAACAGTAGAGTAGAGCGGGGAAGGTAAAATAACCTTCCCTACCCCCTCCTCAAACCGTACGTGCGGTTTTCCCGCATACGGCTTTCCTATAAAGTTCTTCGCAGGATTTCG
>JALOCD010000078.1 GCA_023228025.1 Prolixibacteraceae bacterium
TTCTGGCTCATCTCACTCTTTTGCCACTTCTCAATAAGCTTAAACATAACTGATTCTTTGGTCGCTTCTTTCATGATCTTTTTGTCCCAAAGCTAAACCATCAAGCATAAGTGGTCAAGATGGGTTGGTCGGACGGATACGGTTCAAAAAATTAAAGAAGGTCACCAACCTATTGAATCCAATCAGTATATAAAAATTATCGCTACTGACAAGTCATCATCCAAGCTTTCGCTTTCAGCCGGAAGCTATCATATTACTTTTAAACTAAACCAAAAATGAGAAAGATCTTTCCCATTCCTTGATTCCTTCAGGATCGTTCCTGTCCGGAAGAATGATGATCCTGCCAAATTAAGCAGAACAAAGATTCAAAATAAATAAGCCGTTTCCGGCAATATTTATCAACCGTTGGTTGTTCATTACTGAGGGGGCGATCGTAAGAAATCGCTCCCTTATTTCTTTATATTTGTGCAAACTCAATTAAGAATGGTTCAAGGTTATTCTGAAGATTCGATACGTACGCTCGACTGGAAAGAGCACATCAGAAAACGCCCGGGAATGTACATTGGCAAACTCGGTGACGGCTCAGCGGCCGACGATGGCATCTATGTCCTCCTCAAAGAGGTGATAGACAATTCGGTCGATGAGTTCATGATGGGCAACGGTAAGAAGATCGATATCCACGTTTCGGACCAGCGGATTTCTGTCCGTGACTTTGGCCGTGGTATTCCTCTGGGTAAACTCATGGATGTGGCTGCCCGGATGAATACCGGAGCGAAATATGATTCCAAGGCCTTCAAAAAATCGGTCGGTCTCAATGGGGTCGGTATCAAAGCTGTTAATGCGCTCTCTACCTCTTTTTCAATAAAATCTGTTCGCGACGGAAATGTTAAGGTGATCGATTTCTCCAGAGGTGATGTTGTCGTTGAAAATGAAGAGATTCCGACCGACGAACCCAACGGCACAACAGTCGTTTTCACACCCGACGAGGATATTTTCAAGACCTACCATTACATCGATGAGTATGTGGTGGCCATGTTGAAAAACTACACCTACCTCAATGCCGGACTGACCATCAACTACAACGGTGAAAAATACCTCTCCAAAAACGGACTCTACGACCTGCTGAACGAAAACATCGGACAGGAACCGCTCTATCCGATTATTCACCTGAAGGGCGAGGATATCGAAAGCGCCATTACCCATGGCAACCAATATGGCGAAGATTATTATTCCTTTGTCAACGGTCAGCATACGGTTCAGGGCGGTACACACCTGGCTGCCTTCAGGGAAGCGCTGATCAAGACCATCCGCGATTTTTACAAGAAAGAGTTCGATGCCTCGGATATCAGGGCCTCCATCGTAGCGGCCATCAGTATCAAAGTGGAAGAACCGGTGTTTGAATCACAAACCAAAACCAAGCTGGGGTCTAGGGACATTTCACCGGACGGAATGTCTGTACGAAATTTTGTGATGAACTTCATCCAGAAAGAGCTTGGAAATTACCTCCACAAAAACCCGCAGACAGCCGATGTCCTGCTGCGAAGAATCCAGGAGTCTGAAAGGGAACGCAAGGCCATTTCCGGCATACAGAAACTGGCCAAGCAACGTGCAAAAAAGGTAAGTCTTCACAATAAAAAATTGAGAGACTGTCGGTTACATTACAATACTCCGCACGAAAATAAAGACAATAGCTCCATCTTCATCACCGAGGGCGACTCGGCCAGCGGTTCCATCACCAAATCAAGGGATGTGAATACCCAGGCCGTCTTCAGTCTTCGTGGCAAACCCCTAAATTCATACGGCCTTACCAAGAAGATTGTATACGAGAATGAGGAGTTCAACCTCCTGCAGGCAGCGCTGAATATTGAAGAGGGAATCGATGAGCTTCGTTACAACAAAGTGATCATCGCGACGGATGCCGACGTGGATGGGATGCACATCCGATTGTTGTTGATCACCTTCTTTCTGCAATTTTTCCCGGAATTGATCCGTAGAGGCCATCTATACATACTGCAAACACCGCTCTTCAGGGTACGAAACAAAAAAAAGACCGAATATTGCTATTCAGAACAGGAAAGGGACACGGCGGTAAAGGTTCTGGCAACAGGCGTGGAGATTACCCGGTTCAAAGGGTTGGGCGAGATATCCCCTGATGAGTTCAAAAATTTTATTGGGGAGCAGATTCGTCTCGATCCGGTTATCCTGAACAAAAATGAATCGATCGTCGAGATGTTGGAATTCTACATGGGCAAGAATACTCCCGACAGGCAGGATTTTATCATTGAGAATTTGCATGTGGAGAAGGATGAGATATAGATGGATATAAAGAAATAGATAGAAATAGATAGAAATAAATAGAAATAAATAGAAATAAATAGAAATAAATAGAAATAAATAGAAATAAATAGAAATAAATAGAAATAAATAGAAATAAATAGAAATAAAAAGAAATAAATAGAAATAAATAGAAATAAATAGAAATAGATAGAAATAGATAGAAATAAGTTGAAATAGATGGGAATAGTAACATTTTAAATATTTTATATACAATGAATTACAATTTATTTCTATTTATTTCAACTTATCTCTATAAATTTCAAACTTCAAAAAAATAAATTTTTTAAATGGCTATTGAAGGAGACCTTTTACCCGATGACCTGCTGTCTGAGATAAATGAGCAGGGGGAAAAGAAAGAGCTGCACCATATCATCTACCTTTCGTCGATGTACCAGAACTGGTTTCTCGATTATGCCTCCTATGTCATTCTCGAGCGTGCCGTTCCCTACGTCAACGATGGACTGAAGCCGGTGCAGCGCAGGATTCTCCATGCCATGAAACAAATGGACGACGGCCGTTACACCAAGGTAGCCAACATCATCGGGCAAACCATGATGTACCATCCACACGGGGATGCTTCTATCGGTGACGCGCTTGTTCAGCTTGGTCAAAAAGATTTGCTGATCGATTGCCAGGGAAACTGGGGAAATATCCATACCGGTGATGGTGCAGCCGCGCCGAGGTACATCGAAGCCCGTCTCTCGAAGTTTGCTCTCGAAGTACTGTTCAATCCCAAAACCACCAAGTGGCAGCAATCCTACGACGGAAGAAACAGGGAGCCCGTAACTTTGCCTGCAAAATTTCCGTTACTATTGGCACAGGGGGTTGAAGGAATCGCGGTAGGTCTTGCCTCCAAGATATTACCCCACAACTTCATTGAGTTGATCGACGCTTCCATCGCTTGCCTGAAAAATGAGCCTTTTGAATTGTTCCCCGACTTTCCTACCGGAGGATTTCTCGATGTATCCAAATACAACGACGGATTGCGTGGCGGGGCCATCAAGATTAGGGCAAAAATTGAAAAACTTGATAACAAAACATTGGTTATCACAGAGATACCTTTCGGAAAGACCACCTCATCCGTGATCGAAACGATCATCAAGGCATTTGAAAAGGGGAAAATCAAGATCCGGAAAATTGACGACAATACTGCTGCCAACGTGGAAATTCTCGTCCACCTGCTTCCGGGTACGAGTTCAGACAAGACCATCGACGCACTTTACGCATTCACCGATTGTGAGGTATCTGTCTCTCCAAACTCCTGCATCATCGAGGACGACAAGCCTCACTTCATGCCGATCAGCGAGATATTGAAAAGATCGGTAGGCAATACGGTCGACCTTTTGAAATTGGAGTTGGAAATCCACAAGGGTGAGCTGGAAGAGCAATGGCACTTCTCCTCCCTTGAGAAAATATTCATAGAAGAAAGAATATATAAGGACAAGGCCTTTGAAGACTCAGGTAACATGGATGAAGCAGTCGCCCACATCGATAAGCGGCTGGATCCCTGGAAACCCAAATTTAAAAGAATCATCACAAAGGAGGACATCCTCAAACTGATGGAGATCAGGATGGGCCGGATATTGAAATTCAATACGGTTAAGGCCGACGAATTAATCCTTTCCATCGAAAATGAGATTGCCGAAACCCAGCATCACATCGACCACATCATCCCCTACTCCATTGCCTGGTATGAAAAACTGAAAACCAAGTTTGGCAAAGGTCGCGACCGGAAAAGCGAGATAAGGAATTTCGAGAACATCGAAGCCACAAAAGTGGTGATGGCCAACGAAAAGCTGTACATCGACCGTGAGGAGGGATTCGTCGGAACAGCGCTGAAAAAGGCCGAATACGTCTGCGACTGTTCGGATATTGACGATATCATTGTTTTCAGAAAAGATGGGACCTATTTCATTTCGAAGGTTTCGGACAAAGCATTTGTCGGTAAAAATGTGCTGCATGTAGCGGTTTTTGAGAAGAACAACGACCGCACCATTTACAACCTGGTTTACAGGGATGGCAAGGCTGGCAACAATTACATGAAACGTTTTGCCGTTACAGGAGTTACCCGCGACAAGGAGTACAATATGACGCTCGGAACCGAGGGATCCCGCATACTCTATTTTAGCGCCAATCCTAACGGGGAAGCCGAAGTATTGCGCATTACCTTCAAACCCCGGCCAAAACTGAAAAAACTGATCGATGAGGTGAATATGGCTGAACTGGCCATCAAGGGCCGAGCCTCCATGGGAAACCTGGTTTCCAAAAATGAAATTCACAAAATTACCCTCAAGGAGAAAGGCATGTCTACCCTGGGCGGACGAAAGATATGGTTCGACGAGGACGTGCTAAGGCTCAATGCCGATGGACGCGGTTCCTATCTCGGCGAATTTACCGGCGATGACAAGATTCTGGTTGTCGACAAGGACGGGTTTTTCCATCTCTTTACCTACGATCTGGAGAACCATTTTGAGAAGAACATACTTTCCATCTCCAAATTCGACCCGGATCAAATTGCCTCAGTAATTTATTTCGATGCTGAACAGAATTTCTATTACCTGAAAAGGTTCAACATTGAAGCCAATGCAGGCAAACAATGCAGGTTTATCGGAGAGTTTCCCGACAACAAGCTGACAAGCATTACCTGGGAGAAATATCCACAGCTTGAGGTGGAATTTGGCGGTGCACATGAAGACCGGGAGAAGGAGATCATCGATGTTTCAGAATTTATTGCCGTCAAATCTTACAAGGCCAAAGGAAAACGAATCTCAACTTTCGAAATAAAGAATATCCTTGAGCTTGAACCACTTATTAAGGAAGAGGAGGAAGAGACTGAGGAAAAAGAGGAAGAGGGATCTGAAACCCCGGAGCAACCCGAAGCGAACCAGGAGGAAATTGAATTGATCGACGATATCCCATTTGAAATTATCCGACCCGGCAAGGATGGTGAACCGGACCAGATGACCTTAATCTTCGAGTAATGAGAATTTTTCTGACCGGTTACATGGGATGCGGGAAATCGACCATCGGAAGAAAGGTCGCCGCGCTCATGGGCATGAATTTCATCGACCTTGACAAATACATCGAAGAGCGAAATTTCAAATCAGTCCCCGATATTTTTGCACAGGAAGGGGAAGCAACCTTTCGCGAAAAGGAGCGTCAAGCCTTACAGGAGGTGGCTCAGTTTGAAGATATCATCATTGGCACAGGAGGTGGGGCCCCCTGCTTTTTCGAGAACATGAAAAAGATGAATGAAACCGGAATAACCATCTATCTTGCTCCCGACAATGAAACCCTTGCATGCAGATTGCTCAAATCCAAGACCGAACGTCCTCTGATTGCCGGAAAAAGCAAGGAGGAGTTGATAGCTTTTATTGAAGTTGCCCTTGCAAAAAGGGCGCCATTTTACGAACAATCCAAAATTGTTATCAGGGGAATAAATGACATTCAACCCGCAGATGTCGTGAGCTTAATCCAGGAATATCTGAACAAAAGCGCTTAATCGAACCGCAATGCCCTATCGGGAGAAATCCTCGACACATACCAGGAGGGAACCAGCAGCATCAAAAGGGTTACCGACAATGTTCCGGCATTCAAAATCAAAAGATGAATAATCTTCAGGTTCACTGGCACATATTCCAGGTAATATGAAGTCGGGTCCAGATGGAAGATATGAAAATTGGACTGAAGTAGGCAAAACCCAATCCCTGCAATATTTCCCCACAACATACCGCGTCCGATTAAAAAGAAGGAGAGGTAAAGAAATACTTTCCTGATGCTGTAATTGCAGCTTCCAATTGCCTTGAGGGTCCCGATCATGAATGTTCGTTCCAAAATAAGGATCAGTAATCCGGATACCATGTTAAAACCGGCTACCAGGATGATGAGTGTCAGGATGATCCATACATTCATATCCAGCAGGTTAAGCCAGTCGAAAATTTGGGGATACTTCGAGGTGATGCTGACAGGCCTTATCGACACCGAATCCGTTTCAGCATAATGGATGGTTAGTCCTTTTACCTTTTTCGTCATTTCATCCAGCCGGTCAAAATTGTTGATAGAGATCTCAAATCCACTGATTTCGTCTGGCTTCCACCCATTCAACTTTCTGACTTGCTGAATGTCTGCCAACACAAAAAGTCGGTCAAACTCCTCCAGGCTGGATTGATAAATGCCGGAAACAGAAAATTTCCGCATCCGTTGATCCGTTAATTTATTGTTGAGAAAGTAGCAATAGACCGGATCGCCCACTTTCAGTTTCATCAGGGATGCCACTTGCCTGGATATCAAAACTTTATCTGTTGAAATACTGTCATTGACCGGAAAAATAGAACCGGCGACAAGATTCTGTTTAAAAAAGGTCCAGTCGAAATCGGGTCCTACTCCCTTCAGTACCATTCCCAACATCTCTTCATCTGTCTTGATGATTCCTGGTTTGGTGGCAAAAACTTCCACATGTTTGATCCCTTCGAGGCTTGTCAAGCGTGACAGCCACATTTGGTTCCTGCTGACTGGCACCGTTTCGAACGAAGAGTTCGAATCAAAATTTACAAGCTGAATGTGCGAGCCAAATCCGATCACCTTGTCACGTATCTCCTTTTTGAAACCGGTTACAATGGCAACGGACAAGATCATCAGCATCAACCCGAAAGCGATGCCGAACAGTGCAAAAGAGATAATGGACCGTGAAAATTTCCTTTTGTTATCAGGGTCGGAAAATATCCTTTTGGCAATGAAAAGTTCGAAATTCAGTTTTGACACAAATTCTTGTTTGGTGTAAAAGTAACCAAAAAATCTCTGTCCAATTGCTCCTTTTTAATACCTTTGAGCTGACCGAAGGCTAATTCGTAATTTGTAATTTGTAATTTTTCAACATGCACGTAAGGGCAAAAAAAGGACTGGGACAACATTTCCTTCGGGATCATCAGATCGCTGCTAATATTGTTGATGCGCTCGCATTAGGTGATCGCCACAAAGTTTTGGAGGTTGGTCCTGGTATGGGCGTTCTAACCCGCTTCCTGTTGCAAAAAACAAATCTTGAAACCACCGTTGTAGAGATCGACAGGGAATCTGTAAGTTACCTCAAAACTTATCTACCCGAACTGGAAGGTCATATTGTGGAAGGAGACTTTTTGCAAATGGACTTACGGGCCAAATATTCCACAACCCCATTTTCATTGATTGGAAATTTTCCCTACAACATCTCTTCACAAATCATGTTCAAAGTACTGGAAAACAAAGAATTGATTCCAGAAGTTGTAGGCATGTTCCAGAAGGAGGTGGCCGAGCGCATTTGCCATGGTCCCGGCACCAGGAGCTATGGAATATTGAGTGTGCTGCTTCAGGCCTGGTACAATGTTGAATACCTTTTCACTGTGAATGAAGATGTTTTCGATCCTCCTCCAAAAGTGAAATCGGCCGTTATCCGCCTTACTGCAAACGGAAGGACCAATTTGGGTTGTAACGAAAAACTGTTTAAATCGGTTGTCAAACAAGCCTTTAACCAGCGAAGGAAGATGCTTCGAAACAGCATCAAAAGCTTCACTCCCCGATACGACGAATTAGATGCCCACACACTGACCCGGCGACCGGAGCAACTCTCTGTCGCAGAGTTCATTCAGCTTACAAACGAGATTGAAAAACTGTTATGTTGATAGGTATGGAGAAAAAGAATTCCGAACCTTTCCCCGCTTCACTTTCCACCCATATCTCGCCTCCCTGTTTTTCTATCAACTCTTTGCAAAGCAACAAGCCCAGTCCGCTGCTGGGTTCGCCTTCTGTTCCCTTCCGGTTGGTTTGAATATCTATTCTAAACAAATTCTCCCTGGTTTCCGGATTCATCCCAATACCATTGTCTTTCACTGAAATAACAACATTTTTATCCGATTCAATTTTTGCATTTACATATACCTCACCACCCTTTGCGGTAAATTTGACAGCATTTGAAACCAGATTTCTTAGTACCGTCTGGACAGCTAGCCTATCAGCAAGTAGCTCTAAATCGCCAGGGAAAATAGGCTTAATTTTAATTTCTTTGTTTTTGGCGATATTCTCAATGATGGTCGTACTCTCCTCAAGAATTCGTAACAAATTTATTCTCTCCTGGTTAAAGGTGATAAGTCCCTGCTGTGACCTGGCCCAATTCAGTAAGTTCTCGAGCAAATAAAAGACATTGGTTGCCGAGGTCTTCATACTCTGTGCAAATGATTGTATTTCAGTCATTGTAAAACTTGGAAGGTCTTCAGACATAACTTCCGTCAATCCCAGAAATGCACTGAAAGGTCCCCTCAGATCATGTGCGATAATGGAAAAAATCCTGTCTTTTTCAGCAAATGCTTTTGTCAATTGCTCATTTTTGAGTTTTACTTCCTCTTCAGTCTTCTTACGCTCCGTTATATTAAGCATCAATGCATGGCACCCTTTGTGGCCACCATAAGCTATGGTATTGGAAATGACCTCCACAATGATCTTTTCACCACTTTTTTTAAGGTGGGTGCATTCCGATCCTATGCAATAATTCTTATTATCTTCGGGCAGTTTAACCGGCAAAACCTTACATATATCTTTTAAGGTCATGTTCAGGAACTCCTCCCTTGAATAACCATAAAGGAGAATGGCAGCCTGGTTCACTTCCAGGAAAGCCATCGTTTCAAGATCGTAAATCCACATTGGTTCGGGGTTACTTGCGAACATCTGCTGATACCTTTTCTCTACAGACAAAATTGCCTTCTGGTGATCAATTTGTTCCGTAATGTCCCGAATCACAATCAACCTGCTCCCTGTTTGTGTTTTGATGGGCATCTTGAGCAGGCTGTAATTTCTCTCGCTAACGCCGACCATTACATCAATCTGTGCCACAGTGTCCTGAACGATTACCGCATTTAATAAATTTTCTATTGCGGCTCCACTTGATGCAATAGGAGTCCCCATAATTTCCTTGTTTGAAATTCCAAGAAAATGCATTGCGGCAGGATTGATATCCTGTATACGGTCCTGATTATCAAGAACCAATAAACCATCAGACATTGTTTCGACCAGTGTCTCGCGCGCAACGGGAATCAGGTCAAGAAACCTTGAGTAAAAGATGGAATAGGCCATCAAAATACTGCTCAAAACGATGCTTAAAGGTGTCAGGTCTAAACCTGGAACAATATTCAAATCTATCAGGTAGAGTGCGCTGCCAACCCATGGACAAAGTCCCGCAAACAACAACAACCAGCCTTGAAGGCTAAAAGTTTTGTCCCGTTTAACGATGAAAATGAGGATATTCAACGTTGAAAGTATCAGAAGCAGATAATTATAGGCCAGATAACCAACCCAAAACCAAAAGCCATGATAATACATCATGATATTGGTCTGGGCATCAATTTCGGAATATCCCGACCAAACCAGGAGGTGTTTTTCATTGGTAAAGGCCAGAAGAAGCGTTATTGTAGGGACAAGAAAAAGCAACAAAAGACTCTTTTTGTTAATATATTTATCTTTCCCTACAAAACGGAAAACGAAAATCAAAAGTAGGACTGGTGCAGTGACGGCTCCAATGTATTCCAGTTTTGACCAGAAAACTTTCCATTCCATCGTCTGGGCGGCCGTTTCGAAAATAATCCAGAAGGTCCATATTCCGGCCGCAATCATAAGCAAAGTGAGTTCTTTTGCCCCCTTTACCGAACGGCGTTGCCAAGCCAGGTATGCAATAAAAAATGCAATTAAAGTTGCGACAAGGAATATGACCGAATAAATTGTAAACCCTAAATCCATTGTTTAAAATCCTCTTTGGGAACGTATTAATTAAACTTTTTGTATCAATTAGATATGTTAGTAGTTGACAATTGACAATTGACAATTGACAATTGAAAATGGACAATAAAATTATACATAATCCTGGACAGGTGAGCGCTTCAATGTTGTTAATGCGATAATAATTTATTCGCTGGAATTACTTAGCATGGTTGTATTCATTTTGATAAGATCCAATCTGCATTAAAGACTGTTCATCGCGGTAACCGGATCGAGCTTGGCGGCAGATCTTGCTGGTACCAATCCTGCAATCAAGCCAATGGAAATACTGATGATCAACCCGGTAGCAATATTGCCGGCTGTCAGTACAAACTCAAAATCAAAACTTGCTTTCGCAATGTAAGTGCCCAAATAGATGATGAATAATCCGATCAATCCGCCGATCAATGATAAAACGGTCGCTTCAAACAAAAATTCGAGTAGGATAAACCGGTATTTGGCTCCCATCGCCTTCTGAATTCCAATAATTTTGGTCCGTTCCTTGACAGAAACAAACATGATGTTGGCAATTCCAAATCCGCCGACCAGAATTGAAAATCCGCCAATAATCCATCCGGCAATATTCAAAACCTTAAAAATGCCATCCAGTCGACCGGAAATCAGGCTTACTTCGTTCAGTGCAAAATCATTCTCTTCCGACGGTTTAATCCTGTGAATGGACCGCATGATTCCCTCCAACTCTTCCATCAACCTGGCAGCGACTATATCCACCTTCCCTTTCACAATGATACTCTGACCTGCGTCCATCTTCGGATCCACCATTCGATAGGCAAATTTTACAGGAATAAGGACCCTATTGTCCATGCTGGTACCGAACATGTCTTCACCCATTTTTTCGAAAACACCAACAATCAAAATATTAAATCCCTGGATTTTAACACTACGGCCAACAGCATTACTACCTGGGAAGAGCTGTGCAGCCAGTTCGGAGCCCATCATCCCAAGATTGCTATAACCATCCAGCTCCTCTTCAGACAAAGGTCTGCCAAAGGCTATTTTTAGTCCCCAAGTCTCTATCAATCCTGATGATCCTCCCAGGACGACTACGTTTTCAGCTTTGTTGGTGCCAAACTGAACGGTTCGGTTAAAGCCCTGGTAAAAGACAACATTTTGAGCCAGATTTGACCTCCTCCTGATCTCAAGTGTTTCACTGAATTTGGGAACGGGTCGGTTCAGGTATTTCCACCAGGGATAATCTGTTTCGCCCGGAGGCGGGGCCCAAGGCCACTTCTGCACATAGACTACATTGCTGCCCAGTTTTTCCATACTGTTTCGAATCGTCCTTTCAAGGGAATCGATGATCGTAAAGACTGAAATAATGCAAAAAATACCAATGGTAATTCCCAAAAGTGAGAGAAATGTTCTGAGTTGATTTACAACCAAAGAGTTGTACGCAAAACGAAAACTTTCCAGAAACAGCCTTATAAATAACATAGGTCGGTTGATTTCACCCGAAAGTTAAAACATTTTTTATTACTTTTGTGGAAAATTTTTAAGGAATTAAGAATGAGTAATTTAAAAAATATAAAGTCTGCTTTAATCTCGGTGTATTACAAAGACGGATTAGGGGAGATTGTTGAAAAGTTAAATAAATCAGGGGTAAAGCTCTACTCCACAGGAGGAACAAAACAGTTTATTGAAGAGCTAAATATACCGGTCACAGCGGTAGAAGAATTGACCGGATATCCATCTATTTTAGGAGGCAGGGTCAAGACACTTCATCCCAAAGTTTTTGGTGGAATTTTGGCCCGCAGGGAAAACGACGGAGACAGATCACAACTATTGGAATATGCGATCCCTGAGATTGATCTGGTAATTGTCGACCTTTATCCATTTGAGGCCACCGTTCAATCAGGCGCACCGGATGCTGACATTATTGAAAAGATAGATATTGGCGGAATTTCCCTGATCAGGGCAGCAGCAAAAAATCACAAAGATGTCGTAATTATTTCTCATCAGGGGCAATACGGAAAATTACTTGAACTTCTAAATCAACAAGGATGCGCTACTTCGCTGGCTGAACGCAGACAATTTGCAGCCGAGGCATTCGCAACCTCTTCCCATTACGATACAGCTATTTATAAATATTTTGCAGGCGAAACGGGCGATAGTTTCCGCCAAAGCTTCGACAAGGCAAAGCCACTCAGATATGGTGAAAATCCTCACCAGAAGGGTGTTTTCTTTGGCGATTTCGAGGCAATTTTCGATCAGCTTCAGGGAAAAGAGATTTCATACAACAACTTGCTGGACATCGATGCTGCTGTCAACCTGATTGACGAGTTTAGCGAAACAACCTTTGCCATTCTGAAACACAACAATGCCTGTGGTTGTGCATCGCGCGACAATGTCTCAGAAGCGTTTCGCGCGGCCCTGGCAGGTGATCCTGTTTCCGCTTACGGCGGAATTTTTGTCACCAACACTGAAGTGGATGGCATCACAGCCGAAGAGGCTGCAAAAATCTTCTTTGAAGTGATCATTGCACCAAAATATACCCGGGAAGCCCTTGAAATTTTCAAAGGGAAGAAGAACCTGATCGTTTTGATAAGAAAATCAAAAGATCTTCAATCACAGCAATATAGGACAGTATTAAATGGAGTAATTGTTCAGGATCGTGATGCGAAAAAGGAGATAGAAGCCGATCTGAATCCGGTCACCAAAATTTCTCCAAAAAAAGAGGAAATTTTTGATCTTTTGTTTGCCAATCGTTTGGTTAAACAATCAAAATCCAATACCATTGTACTGGCAAAAGGCAAACAGCTACTTGCAAGCGGGGTAGGTCAGACGTCAAGGGTCGATGCATTGAGGCAGGCTATCGAAAAAGCCAAGGCATTCAATTTCGAACTCGAAGGGGCTGTAATGGCATCCGATGCTTTCTTTCCATTTCCTGATTGCGTAGAAATTGCCCATAATGAAGGGATTACATCCGTCATTCATCCCGGAGGTTCAATCAGGGACAAGTTATCAATTGATTTCTGCGATGACCATCAAATGTCTATGGTTACAACAGGTTTCAGACATTTTAAACATTAGCATTAAATAAAAAATTAAATATGAGTTTCTTTTCATTTCTAACACAAGAAATTGCGATTGACCTTGGTACCGCCAACACGATCATCATTCACAACGGGAAAGTTGTTGTGGATGAGCCATCGGTTGTAACCATCGATACAAAAACAGAGAAACTGGTTGCCATCGGCGAAAAAGCACGTCAGATGCAGGGCAAGACCCACTCCAACCTGAAGACCATCCGACCGTTGCGCGACGGTGTTATCGCTGACTTTAACGCAGCAGAACAGATGATCCGCGGAATGATCAAGATGATCAATCCTAAAAAGAGATTTTTTGCCCCAGCTTTGAAAATGGTTATCTGTATTCCATCCGGATCCACTGAAGTGGAAATCCGTGCGGTACGTGACTCTGCAGAACATGCCGGCGGACGGGATGTTTACATGATTTATGAACCAATGGCTGCCGCCATCGGTATCGGTCTCGATGTGGAAGCGCCTGAAGGAAACATGGTCGTCGACATCGGTGGAGGAACTACCGAGATTGCCGTCATCTCACTGGGTGGTATCGTCACCAACAAATCTATCCGGATTGCAGGGGATGATCTTACTGCTGATATTATGGAACACATGCGGCACCAGCACAATGTCAAAATTGGCGAACGGACCGCGGAAGAGATCAAGATTGTGGTCGGTTCAGCCATGACTGAGCTGGATGAACCACCGGCTGACATGATCGTAAAGGGACCAAACCAGATGACCGCTATGCCTATCGACGTTCATGTAACCTACACTGAAATTGCCCACTGTCTGGATAAATCCATTTCGAAAATCGAGACTGCCATTACCAATGCGTTGGAGCATACCCCGCCTGAACTCTATGCCGATATTTACAAGAGAGGCATCTGGCTTGCCGGTGGTGGCGCTTTGTTGCGTGGACTGGACAAAAGGCTGTATGAAAAGTTCAATATCCCGTTCAGGATCGCAGAAGATCCACTGCGAGCAGTTGCCCGCGGTACCGGTGTTGCACTTAAAAACGTGGATAAATTCTCTTTCTTGCTCCGATAATTGTTGTCTCTGCCATAGCGCCATTTGAAGTTAAAATATGAGGAATTTATTCAGGTTAATCCTAAGGTATCATTACATATTCCTTTTTTTAATTTTAGAAATATTCTCGCTTTCCATGGTTGTTACCTACAACAACTACCAGCAAGCTAAGTTTCTAACATCCAGCAATGGTATCAGTGGTTACTTTTTCGAGAACTTTATCGGTGTGTTCCAGGTTTTCGACCTAAAAAAAGCGAATACCGAACTGGCTGAAGAGAATGCCCAGTTGCGTACGGCGCTTCAACATTATCAGCTTAGGGGAATCAACAATTCCAGACAAAGCTATTTGGCCGAGCGCAATCCGCTTATCACGATGACGCGTGATTCGCTGAACAAGATTGTCTACTTCTTCACCACTGCACGGGTAATCAACAACTCCATCAATCAACGGCACAATTTTCTAACGATCAATAAGGGACGTATCCAGGGGGTCAAAACCAATATGGGCGTGGTTTCTGCTGGAAGGGTGGTCGGCCTGGTAATGAATGTTGGCGATAATTACAGCACCGTGATCTCCATTTTGAACGAAAGGTGGAAATTGAGCGCAAAAATTAAACGCAACGATTTCTTTGGATCGCTCTCCTGGAACGGAAAGAATTATCGCAAAGTTCAGCTCAATGAGATTCCATACCATGTGCCGGTACAGAATGGGGATACTGTCGTTACAACCGGATTCTCCTCAAGCTTTCCGGAAGGTCTGGAGATTGGCATAGTTTCTGAATTTACGTTGGGGTCGGGCAGCAATTTTTACACGATTGATGTCGACCTGGCTGTCGATTTCAAAAGCATCGTTCAGGTCGCCCTGGTAGAAAACAGGCAGTTAATAGAGATCAATAAACTTGAATCCTTGAACCCCGATGGTAAATAACCTGCTCAAATATTCACTCGTTTTTGTTGTCTCAGTCTTGCTTCAAGTACTGGTTTTCAATCACATACTGATATTCAGAATGATATCGCCATTCTTTTATCTTATTTTTATGCTTTTGCTGCCTTATGATACACCGCGGGCTTTGTTGATATTCCTTGGATTTATTTTGGGCCTTTCGGTCGATGCTTTCACCAATACGCTTGGGGTCCACGCGGCCGTTTGTGTGGTGATTGGCTTTATCAGGCCTGTCATTCTAAATGAAATTTCAACCCGCGAAACTCGTGAGTCGGTTTCGGCACCCCGTATCTCAACCATGAGTCTGAACTGGTTTATCAGTTATACCGCTACTTTTGTGGCCATCCATCACCTCCTCCTTTTTATGCTCGAGGCCTTTACATTTCAGGGTTTCTTCTTTACCCTTGCCAGGGCCATCCTAAGCGGAATATTGTCGGTTGCGCTAATCGTCATCAGCCAGTTTATATTCTTCCGCAAATAATTCCCGAACTATATTTATAGATAACTAAATACTGCGATTAATACTTTGTAGCAGACCTTTTTGTTGCAATTGTCACACATTTACATCGATGATTCATTGTCAGAAACTGTTCAAATTTTGTAATTCCATATACCGGAGGTATAATATGTGGGTAGAAAGAAGATGATTGAAGATCCATTTCGTCCTATACGGGACGAGATTATCGATAGGGATTAATTTTCTACCCACATTAAATCCCTACCGGGATAAATAATGTAAATTTAAACAGTCTCTCAATCGTTCATTTTCAATTTTCAATTAGTTATTTGGCTTTGACGCTGGAATATTGATGAGAATATCTTTACTTTAGCTTCCTGTAGTTGGTTAATATGCTTTGTTTTTCAGAACTAAAAACAATGGCACACAACTCACTGATTTACAATATGTAAACTTTTGCAACGCGAGAAATATTAGAAATAGAAATAGACGGTGGATACCTATACCAAACGACAATATTTGCTGATAGGCATATTTTGCCTAGCCTCAGTGGCCATGATCATCCGGCTCTTTTACATTCAGGTTATCGACTCTTCCTACAAAATTTCTGCCGCCAGTAACGTTCTGCGCAGGCAGATCAATTATCCTGCCAGAGGGTTGGTTTATGACCGTAACTACAAACTGATTGTTTATAACCAGGCGGCCTATGATGTATTGGTCACACCGAGGGAGATGAAGGCATTTGATACCCTCTCTTTTTGCAGGATTGCTGGAGTCGATAAGGCAGAACTGGTAGGCGAAATAAAAAAAGCCAGGAGCTATTCCTTGTGGAAACCTTCTGCAGTAGTCAAACAACTCTCAGCCCATCGATATGCTGCCTTACAGGAACAGTTGTTCAAATATCCCGGATTTTACATCCAGGCACGTACGCTGAGGCAATATCCCGCTACAATTGCATCCCACACACTTGGGTACGTGGGAGAGGTCGACCAAAAAAAGGTTGATGAAGATAAATATTATGAAAGCGGAGACTACATTGGAAAATCCGGAATTGAACAAGCTTATGAAGCCGAATTAAGAGGCGTTAAAGGTATTTCCTATATGATGGTGGATGTTCATAACCGTGTCAAAGGATCCTTTGAGGGAGGGAAGATGGATACTGCTGCCGTCATTGGCAAAAACCTGATCTCCGGGCTTCATGCTGATCTGCAAACCTACGGTGAACGTCTGCTGGCAGGAAAAGTCGGTAGTATTGTGGCAATTGAACCGGCGACAGGCGAAATTATGATCATGGCGAGCTCTCCCTCTTTTGATCCGGGTATGTTTGTAGGTCGTGAAAGAACAAAAAACTATCTCACTCTGCTCAATGATCCGTTAAAACCAATGCTCAACAGGGCCATCACCTCTTCCTACCCTCCCGGCTCGACCTTTAAACTGGCCGATGCCATCATCGGATTGGAGGAGGGATTGTTAGGACCTGAAATAAGATATTCCTGCAGTGGCCCAAGAACGACACCGATCAAATGTACGCACAACCATGAAACCCCTCTGCCATTGGTAAGCGCCATACGTGAATCGTGTAACTCCTATTTCTTTCAGGCTTTTCGTGCCATCATCAACAAATACCCTACTACAGAGGAAGGGTTTGAAGCATGGCGCAACCATTTGATGGATTTGGGTATTGGACACAGGATTGGAGCAGACCTGACTGCCGAAAATGCAGGCAACGTATCAAAAGGGACCTATTTCGACCGGCTTTATGGGAAAAACCACTGGAATGTCATGACCATCCGGTCCTTTTCAATCGGGCAGGGAGAGTTACTGCTAACCCCGCTTCAATTAGCCAACATGGTTTCTATTATCGCCAACAAGGGATATTACATCTCCCCACACATGGTACGTAGCATTCAGAATTACGACCATACAGAAAGGGTACTCTCCTTCGAGAAACATGTAACCCAGGCAAATCCCTATTTATTTCAGGTAATTGCTGATGGAATGGAGAAAGTTGTGGATGGAGGTACGGCAAAGATTGCCAAGGTTGAAGGGATAGCCATTTGTGGCAAAACAGGTACCATCCAAAATCCACACGGGGCCGCTCACTCAGCCTTCGTCGCCTATGCACCCAAAGAGGATCCGAAAATTGCCATTTGCGTATACGTGGAAAATGGCGTTTGGGGCGCCCGATATGCTGCGCCAATTGCCAGTTTAATTATCGAAAAATATCTGAACGACTCCATCGCCCCCAAAAGAAAACCGTTGGAAGCCAGTATGCTGAGCGCTGATTTGATTTCGGCCATGCATTTGACGGGGGGGGATTGATAAATAAGGATAAAGGATAAAGTAAAAAGGATAAAGTTAAGAGGTGCGTTGGGACAGTCCTTGTGATTTCCTAATAAGTTAAAGTGAATATTATTAAATGAAGAGTCAGAACAATATATTTCTGAATATAGACTGGATAACGATTCTCTTGTACCTTGTATTGGTATTGATGGGATGGATCAATATTTATGCCGCGGTATACAGCGACGAGCATCAAAGTATATTGGACATCGGTCAGCAATACGGGAAGCAGATGATCTGGATTTGTGCGGGAATCTTCCTGGCGGTTTGCGTGCTGATTGTGGACAGTAAATTTTATGTCGCCTTCGCCTACCATATTTATGTCCTGATTCTATTTTTGCTGGTTGCCGTTCTTTTTCTTGGCCGGGAAGTCAACGGGGCAAGGGCCTGGTTCGAAGTTGGAGGGGTAGCCCTGCAACCGGCCGAACTTGCAAAATTTGCCACCAGTCTGGCAGTGGCTAAATACATGAGTCAGTTTGGCTTTAAGATGGCCAGGACAAAATCATATATCGTTCTGGGAACCATGATGCTGTTACCCGCCCTGCTCATTTTATTGCAGAATGATACGGGATCGGCCCTCGTTTTTGCCGTCTTCTTTCTGGTTTTTTACCGTGAAGGTTTGCCTGACGTCATCCTTATTGGTGGATTTACAGCCATTATCCTCTTTATCCTGGCGTTGCTTTGGACGCAGCTACAAATACTGATCCTCTTGATCGTCGTATCGCTGGTACTTTTGATTTTTTTGCGACAACGTTTCAAAGACGGAATTATCGGTTTTGTGCTTGTTTTGCTGATTTATGGTATCCTCTTTGGACTTAAGAACCTCATTGGATTCGATGCAACCCCCTTTCAATTAATGGTTCTCACCTCTGTTCTATCGGTATTGGCGTTCATCGTTTATGGGTTGAAGAATCACATCCGGCAAGCCTGGTTTGTGCTGCTCTTTTTCATCTTCTCCATTGCCATTACCCTATCGGTGAACTACTTCTATTCGAATATTCTGATCTCACACCAGCGCGACAGGGTCGACAATCTTCTGGGGATAAAAAATGATTTGCGCGGGGCTGGTTGGAACGTACACCAATCTAAAATTGCCATTGGATCGGGAGGAATTGTTGGCAAAGGTTTTTTAAAGGGAACGCAAACCAAATACAATTTTGTACCCGAACAAAGTACCGACTTTATCTTCTGTACAGTTGGAGAAGAGTGGGGATTTTTAGGAACAACCGTCGTGATCTTCCTCTTCCTGACGCTGCTGATCAGAATGATTTATTTAGCGGAGCGACAGCGATCGACATTCAGCAGAATCTATGGTTATAGTGTGGCATGCATTCTCTTTTTTCACATCGTTATCAACGTCTCAATGACCATCGGTCTGGCGCCCGTTATCGGTATCCCTCTACCCTTCTTCAGTTATGGCGGATCCTCCTTGTGGTCCTTTACCGTCCTGCTCTTTATCTTTATCAAGCTGGATGCCAGCAGAACGAAGAATTTGAGGTAAAAAAAATCCATTGTTTGGTTTACAATTCTTTATTATCTTCATATCGTAATTGGAGATAAGAATTGTATTATCCAAACCTAACCAGATGCGTTCCACTACCAAGACTCACAGGAATAAACATCAAACGCTGGTCTTCGACGCTGAACGGTTGCGCTGCGAACTACGCTTCGGAAACCCTAAACCCGTCAGCGTGCGAAGCTCCTGACGGTGTTGTAGATAGAAAATATTAACACTAATCGTATCTGTATGAGATTCAAAATTACCCTTAACCGAACCGGGAGGCAAAGAATGCTTCCAATGGATTATCAGTATTTTCTGAGCGCCTGGATTTACAAAGTGATTGGAAATGCTGACCGTGAATTTGCCAGTTTTCTGCATACTTCGGGATACACCACAGAAAATAAGCAATTTAAACTGTTCAATTACTCCCCGCTTGATTTTGGCAGGCCTGTTTTGTGGAAAGAAAAAGCTTTGTTTGAAATACTTTCAGAACAGCTTTTCCTGAATGTCTCATTTCATTTGGCCGAGGCTGCCGAAAAATTCATCATCGGGTTGTTTAACAACCAGCAGGTCTATGTTGGTGACCAGTTTAATGGCTTGGATCTGGTTGTCACACAAGTTGAGCGCCTACCGGAACCTGTTTTGACAAACTACATGCATTACAGGGCTTTATCGCCGGTAGTAATAAGCCTGAAAGACGATAACAATAAATACGCCAGATACCTGGCCCCAACTGATATCGATTACTGCCGCCTGCTTCTGCAAAACTTGGTAAATAAATTCGATTCTGTTCCCCACGCTTCATCGTTGCCCGCAGATGTAGATGTAGATTTTGATTTCAAACTAAAAAGTAAACCAAAATCAAAATTGGTTACCATCAAACCCTATACCCCGGAACAAAGCAAAGTAAGAGGATTTGTGTTCGATTTTACTCTGACCTGTCCGGTTGATATCCATCGGTTCATCCTGGCAACCGGGATTGGCGAAAAGAATTCAACCGGCTTCGGTTGGGTAGAGGTGTTTTAATTTGAGTTACAACGCTTTCAGGTCTTCGACGCTGAAAGGTTGCGCCGCAGCCCGAAACCCGTCAGCGTACGAAGTACCTGACGGCGTTGCGGCGATTGGAATAGATGATGAAACAAAATAAAAATTAGGATATGAAGGAAATCTACAAAACG
>JALOCD010000002.1 GCA_023228025.1 Prolixibacteraceae bacterium
GCTATATGAACTCCGCTTCGCTACGGCCTTGACAAATCCTTGTTTTGAACTAAAAAAGGGTTTACGAAAAAGAAAAGGGCAAAATTGAAAGATTTTAGCTCTAAAATTTGTTTTTCAACATAGAAGGACACAAAGTAAGTTGCTTATTTTGTGACCTTTGTGTTTTCCTTAGTGTCCTTTGTGTTGAATTTTACACATTTACCATTTTACCAGATCATTTGACCTGATTCCGGTTGTTGGGAAAGGATGCTTTTCGTCAAATGGATAAAGCGCCTTTTGCTCTTCGATTACGATCATATCTTCCTTGACAGTACCGTCAGGATTCATGGCTTTGGAAAGATCCAATCCCAGATATTTGGCTAAAAATGGGTAGACGGCCGCCCTTTTGTTGATGTCATAACCATGCATGTCGTTGGGAAGGTGAACGTTCTGTACCAAATCTGATTTGCCAAAGAGATTGTAAATGTATTTCAGGTGAGGAAGTTCTATCTCTGGGTTATTTTTGGTCCAGTCACCTCCGTCCGAGACCAACAACATTGGCCTGGGAGCCGCACAGGCCGCAATTTCAACATTGTTTGTCTGGTAACCGGCAGCCTTGTGAATCGGCATGCCACTTTCGCACACGCAACCGCCAAAGAAGTAAGCGGAAACCATTACTACCGGAACTGATACCTTCACCCGGTTGTCGATGGCAGTAAGCAAAAATGTCTGTGTTCCGCCGCCGGAAGCGCCGGTACAGGCAATCTTTTCAGGATCGGCGCCCATTTCCAAAATAAAATCGAGGCAACGGATGCTGTTCCAGAGTTGCAATTTGAGTATTTCTGGATGATCGTGCTTCCATCCAAGCTCTTCCATCTGTCCATAACCGACCATATCGTAGCCGAAGACCATCGCTCCCATGCGCGCCATGGCCGCGAACCTCTTCTGCGCATCTGGCCGATATCGTCCAACATCGCCCTTCTTGTGCCAATGACCATGAGGACTGATTATTCCCGGCAATTTGCCTTTGGCGTTGGTCGGTGTGTACAGGCTTCCGGTTACGTAAACCCCGGGCAAGCTTTCAAAGGCTACATTTTGCACCTGGTAACCATCGAAAACCCTTTTGGCCCCAATGATTGGGTTCAAAGGGCACTTCTTCGGGAATTTGGTCAAACCGCTACCTTTTAGAATGTGTTCCTTGATTAGTTTGGCGCGCTTCTCCCAGTCCTTTTGAGATGTATAGCTTTTTTTCTGACTTTCCAGAAATTCCTTTCCCTGCTGCTCAGTGTAATAATTCCCCTGGCACAGCATACTCTGCGAAGCCTTTGCCGTCTCTTTTAGACTTTGGGAATGAGCCGGGACAAATGCCAGCAAGACAAGGCAAGTAAACAGTAATTTGAAAAAACTTTTCATCAGTAAATAATTTAATTTTTTAATGGTCTGATGGAATCGAAGATCTGCGAAGCAAATACCCACTTATTCATTTTCGTTTGATGAGATGATTGTCTCATGGGTATTTCATTTGGTCAATGCATTATTAGTTTGGTTCTAAATTAAGGAAAATTTCATGATCTGGACAATCAAAGATGTCAAAACCCATGCAATCCGGATATTTTAGTATATTTACCGAAGTTAGTAATACAATATAGTTGTGTTAATGGGTGCTGTCCGGTGGTAAAACACTGACGGCACCTTTTTTTAGGGATCCGGCCCCATAAAGAGGCTTTTCCCAAGACCACCCATGTTGTATAAATCATATTATTTCAGTCGTTCCTGAACACAGACTACTTTTAATTGCTAATTTCATGAATTATTTAATAAAAACAAGAGCATACTTGGTGTCAGAATTATGATACTGAGAGTCATTATAATAACGGTTAATTGATCATTCTATAAACCAAATATTGCATGAAAATTGCCATCGTTGGAAGCGGATATGTTGGCCTCGTAACCGGTACCTGTTTTTCGGAAGTAGGTATCGAAGTCACCTGCGTTGACATTGATAAAAATAAAATAGACAATTTGAACAATGGAATTGTCCCTATTTATGAACCCGGTTTGGAGGAGATGTTACTCCGCAATACGAAGAAGGGAAGACTAAAATTCACAAACTCGCTGGCTGAAGCGTTGGAAGATTGCGAAGTTCTTTTCACGGCAGTAGGGACACCTCCCGATAAGGATGGTAGTGCAGACTTGCAGTATGTACTGAGCGTAGCCCGGGAATGCGGCAAATACATGAAGGACTATCTCCTCATCGTCACAAAGAGTACTGTTCCGGTTGGAACCGCCCAAAAGGTCAGAAAAGCGCTTCAGGAGGAGTTGAACAAACGCGGTGTAGCCATTCCTTTTGATGTTGCATCCAACCCTGAATTTCTGAAGGAGGGAGCAGCCATTGATGATTTCCTTAAACCTGACCGGATTGTGGTCGGTCTCAATTCACCCAGGGCCGAAGAGTTAATGAAAAGTCTCTACAAACCATTCACGCTCAATGGCCACCCAATCATATTCATGGACATCACTTCGGCCGAGATGACCAAATATGCCGCAAATGCCATGCTGGCCACCAAAATCAGTTTCATGAACGACATCGCCAACCTGTGCGAAATCGTTGGCGCAGATATCAACATGGTGCGGAAAGGTATAGGTTCCGATTCCAGAATTGGCAATAAATTCATCTATCCGGGTATTGGATATGGCGGATCCTGCTTCCCGAAAGATGTGAAAGCCTTGATTCATACAGGAGAAGATTTTAAATATGATTTGCGGGTTTTAAAAGCGGTGGAAGCGGTAAATCAGGATCAAAAATCCGTTCTGTTTAAAAAAGTGTACAACTACTTTAAAGGTGATCTCAAAAATAAAAACATTGCCATATGGGGATTGTCCTTTAAACCACAAACGGACGATATGCGGGAGGCCCCTTCTGTTATAATTATAGAGAAACTTCTTGAAGCAGGGGCCAATGTGAAGGCATACGATCCTGTTGCCATGAAGGAGGCTGCGTACCGATTGGGAGATACGATTACTTACGCCGCAGATCAGTATGAAGCGCTGATCGATGCCGACTGTTTGCTTCTGGTGACGGAATGGTCTGAGTTCAAATTCCCCAACTTCAAAATCGTCAAGAAGTTGCTGAACAAACCGGTCATTTTTGACGGAAGGAACATCTACGACGTGACAGAAATGCAACGTCAGGGATTTGAATATTTCTGCATAGGAATTGATACAACCATTACGTAATTGAAAATTGAAAATGGACAATTGACAATGATGTATATGCTTGCACTACTTAGTAATACGAAAATAGTAGGTTGACCTAAATATTTCTCATCACTTGAGAAATCATCCAAACGAACAGTAGCGTATGCCTTCAGTTGGCGGAAGGTTTTGAAATTTATAAGATCGAAAACATGATCAAGAAAAAAGTTTTAGTCACCGGAGGAGCCGGTTTCGTGGGATCTCACCTGTGTGAAAGATTGCTGAACGATGGGCACGACGTTGTTTGCCTCGACAATTATTTCACAGGTCAGAAGCAAAATATCGTTCACCTGCTCTCCAATCCCTATTTTGAATTGATTCGTCACGACGTGACCAATCCATTTTATATCGAGGTGGATGAAATCTACAATCTTGCATGCCCGGCCTCACCCATCCATTACCAGTACAATGCCATCAAAACGATGAAGACCTCCGTGATGGGCGCCATCAACATGTTGGGACTGGCAAAGAGGGTCAAGGCCAAGATTCTGCAGGCTTCCACCAGCGAAGTGTACGGAGATCCGAAGGTGCATCCCCAAAAGGAAACCTACTGGGGACATGTGAATCCAATCGGAGAGAGATCCTGTTATGATGAAGGGAAAAGAGCTGCTGAAACGTTGTTTGTCAGTTACCACAGACAAAACAATGTACGGATTAAAATCATCAGGATTTTCAATACCTATGGTCCCCGAATGCATCCGCATGACGGCAGGGTTGTTTCGAATTTTATCGTCCAGGCCTTACAAAACAAGGATATTACAATCTATGGAGACGGTATGCAAACCAGAAGTTTTCAGTACGTCGACGATTTGGTTGAGGGGATGATCAGGATGATGGCCTCGCCCGAAAACTTTACCGGACCGGTCAATATTGGCAATCCAAACGAATTTACCATCATGCAGCTTGCTGAAACAGTGATCCAATTAACCAATTCAAAATCCAAAATTGTCAGGATGCCGTTACCTTCTGACGATCCAATGCAGAGACAACCTGACATCGAACTGGCGAAAAAAATGCTGAATTGGGAACCGAAAATTCAGTTATCAGAGGGATTGATCAAAACTATTGAGTATTTTTCTGCAACCATCTAAACAATTGACAATTGAAAATTGACAATTGAAAATGGAAAATGTGGAACTTACTGATGACAAAATGTAGAAATAGCCAAATATTATTCAGGTGATGAAATTCCTGAACTCTTTAATAAAACAAAAAGATTTAGCTACAAAATGAGTAATGAACTGAAAGATTATCTTTAAAATATAAAAAATAGTCCCGAATTTTCACCCGGGACCTTTTTTTTAAAGTTTCTTCATGCCAACCCTCGCCAAATAGGCGCTCCTGGCTAGCTTTGGATCAGCATCCAATGCGATATAGAGAATCGTCTTAATATCAATAACTACTGCCTGCAATTTTGAAAGATCCGGGGATACAAAAGCGGCTGGTTTCTTTTCGTACATGTTCGATGCCATGAGAAAGATTATTAAGTGAATTATTTTTTTGAGACTACCGTTACTCTTAAGGAACTATTAGACGGAACGATGAATAATCAGACAAAGATTATTTATCCCAAATTGTGAAAACTTTTGCAAGGTAACCTTAATTATTGGATATTTTGCTAATTAAAGGCCAATTGGTATGACCGTAACCTGATTAATCTACGGAATAATACAATGATCAATTGATAAGGCCGCTCTGTTTGGCGGTTCAGTGTAATATCATGACCCGTTATCATCAGCTCCGTCATACCTATTCTTCTCAGTTTTGCCCAATCCAAAACATTTCATCATCACCAAATAAAACTAAAGCCTTATATATCAATTCTCTAATAAATATTAGTGTTAATTTTTGTTAACAAACCTGCTAAAAGTCATGTAAATTTTATATTTTTTTAAGATATCATATTAATTTATCACTAATTTTACGTCGGAAAAAATGTCACGATAGGTAGTCCAATTAAACCAAAACAAACTAAACGTTAAAGGCCATAGCATGAGAAAACGCTAATTAACCTCATTTTGTGCAATCGATTGTCCAATTCGGTTGTTCACAACGTCATCAATATTTCAACGCAACTCAATCAGAATAAATAATCATTTCAAACAGAACAGACTATGAAAAAAAATCGAAGGTTTGACTGCTTCACTTTTGAATGTTGTTCACAGGTTCTTTTGAAGGTCAAATTGCTTTCTGTTGTACTGGTGACTGCTTTTGCATCACTCGCGGCAGATGGTCGTTTACTGGAAACAAAGCCTGTGTTTACGGCTAATCCTGCAGAACAGCAAAAAAAGATCACTGGTAAGGTGAGTGATGTGGCAGGGGTTCCGATTCCTGGCGCAACTGTTGTTGCAAGTGGTACTACCATTGGTACGACAACCGACATTGACGGAAATTTCACGATTAGTGTTCCTGCAGGCACCAAAACCCTGTTAGTTAGCTTTGTTGGTATGGTCTCCAAAGAGTTGACCATTGGAACCAATAACAATTTCAGGATAACGCTTTCCGAATCATCGGTTGGTTTGGAAGAGGTCGTAATCGTGGGATATGGTACCCAGAAGAAGGAGAGTGTGGTTGGTGCCATCACCCAGGTAAACAACCAATCCCTGATGCGTTCCGGTACATCCAACGTTACCAATGCAATTACCGGTAAACTTTCAGGGGTTTTAACCATTCAGCAAACAGGTGAGCCGGGTGCCAGCAACTCTGAAATTGTCATTCGGGGACTTTCCAGTTGGAATGGCTCTGCACCGCTGGTTCTCGTCGACGGCGTTGAACGTGATTTCAATTCACTTGATCCCAATGAAGTAGATAAGATCTCAGTTTTGAAGGATGCTTCAGCTACCGCAGTTTTTGGTGCCAGAGGCGCGAATGGCGTTATCATCGTCTCCACAAAACGCGGTAAAATTGGAAAACCCGTGTTGGATTTCTCAGCTTCCTACGGTATCCAAAAAGCGACAAGGATCCCTGATCATATCCACTCAAATACCACCATGTCTATGTACAATGTTGGGTTGATGAACGGCGCGAAATTCCAGGACCTGCTTCCAAAATCTACCCTGGATCAATATGCCAATCCTTCTACCCCATTGAATGCCCTGCGGTACCCTAACGTCAACTGGTTTGATGAGGTGACCAGGCCTTATGCCCCAACCATCAACGCCAACTTCAACGTTTCGGGAGGAACCAACTTCGTCAAATACTTCTGTTCTTTAGGATATTTGTACGAAGGCGACTTTTTCAACGCGAAGCAAGATGGATTTTACGACCTGAGTTACAAGTACAACCGCTTTAATTACCGGACAAACGTCGATTTTCAGTTGACACCTACCACGACCCTCTCTTTCAATCTGGGTGGTCAGACCGGCATCAAGAACTCTCCAAATAGCAACCCCTGGAGAAACCTCTATTCTACGGGTCCGGCGCGATATCCTGCCTATTTCCCCGCCTGGGTACTCGATCAGGTACCTGATCCAACATACCCTGGTGATTCAGGAATCCGGCTTGCTGCCAACTTTGGGGAGTATACCGGAAACCCGTACAACAGTTTACATACCGGTCAATTCAACCAGGATCTGAATACAAAATTGTTTACTGATGTTCTGATCAACCAAAAACTTGATTTCATTACCAAAGGACTCTCCTTTGCAGGAAAAGCTGCATTGAGTACCTATTACGTTAACAGAATCCTTACTGCTAACTGGACCTCTCCTGAGTACCAGCTAAATTATGATGACATAGGAAAACCCGGGGTAAATCCTTGGAACAGGATAACTTCAGCTGGAAACGAATATTACAAGCAACAACCGCTGGATATTAATGTCGGTTCGATGCAGGGTGGTTATTACCGCGACCTTTATTATGAATTTGGTTTAAACTATGACAATACATTTGGAAAACATTCTGTAACTGGCTTGGCTTTGATGAACCGTCAACAAAAAAACGATGTAACTGATTTTCCATACTTCAACGAAGGACTTGTAGGACGGGCTACTTATGATTATGACCATAGATATCTGTTGGAATTCAATGTGGGTTATACCGGATCAGAGCGGTTCGCCCCGGGAAACCGTTTTGGATTCTTCCCATCAGGAGCCATTGGCTGGGTCATTTCCGAGGAGAGATTCTTCAAAAATGCTATTCCATGGATCAACAAAATGAAACTTCGCTATTCTGACGGTTTGACAGGTAGCGACAATGCGGCCAACAGATGGCTGTATAACAGTGGTTACTATTCAGACAATGCCGGTTCTCCCGGTCCTTATCTGCACGAAGATTTAGGCGCCAACACAACTGCACAATGGGAGCAGGCCCGGAAAAGGGACATTGGTTTAGAATTAGAATTTTTTAAAGGTCAACTGAAGATCAACGCCGATTTGTTTGATGAACAGCGTGACAAGATGCTGCTTACCCCACGAAGTGTAACCATGCTGGTTGGAAACTCTTTCAAAGACCTTAACCTGGGAAAACTGAAAAAACATGGATTGGAACTGGAAGTGGAGTATAACCATACTACACCCACGAAGCTGAACTATTGGATAAAAGGAATCTTTGGTTACAACGAAAACAGGATCATTTTCAAAGACGATCCACCATATGCACCCGACTATACAAAGGATGCAGGGAAACCGCTTGGAGCACAATTAAATGGCGTTCTCCTCACCGGAACTGGTTATTACACTTCAGTTGACGACATCCACAACAATCCATCGCCTATCGATCTTTACAAAGTAAATGTGGGCGACTACAAATTTCTGGATTACAGGGTTGACGGTAAAATTACAAGTCTCGACAAGTATCCTATTGCCGGCTCTACCTTCCCTCCGATTACCTATTCACTTTCGGGTGGAATTGTCTGGAACAAATTCGAAATCAATTTCATGTTCCAGGGGAACCAGGGAAAATATGTCGAATACAATCAAACATACGAGGTCGAATTTATCAAAGGAGACTGGCGTGTGCACTCCTCTCAGCTTGATTACTGGGCCCCTAACAATCCGGATGCAAACCACTCCACCCTGCACTACAGTGGCAGTTCCAGCGCCGACATCCTATTCTGGGGAGGTGGTGAGGCCGATAGGGGATATCAAATTGCCGTTGAGAACCGCTTTTGGCGCAAAGCAGATTACCTGCGTCTGAAAGAGATCTATCTAGGTTACAACTTATCGTCCAAACTGCTAAGCCGCCTGGCAGGTGTCTCCAACCTGACGGTTTATGGTTCAGGAAACAACCTTTGGACCCTAACCAACCTAATCGAAGGTGATCCGGAACGGAAAGATTTCCAACAGGGATTCTATCCGCAGATGACAGTTGTCAAATTTGGTGTTAAAGTCAATTTCTAAACGCTAAAACAGATATACCATGAAAAAATATTTCATTACTTTCATACTAATACTCTCTTTCCCGCTTTTCTTTTCCTCTTGTTTGGAGAGCTATCTGGACAAGTCTCCGGAGTCGGGATTGACTACCGAGGATGTATTCCAAAAGCTGGATAACTTCAAAAAATTCTTTTTGGATGTCTACGAAGGACGCCAGCTCGATGGAACTACCTGGAGAGATTACAACATCAAATGTGGAATGCCTTTCTATTTTGACCAGTGGGACCAAAAATATACCTGGGAAGGAATCACCGATTGCGCCGATATGGGACGTTACATGGAGGGTCAAACTTTCAAGAGTGGTCAGGTTTCAGCCTTTGTAAATAAATTTACCTACGACAGGGCACGTCGGCCTATTTTGGGTTCAATGTTCACTGCTATTCGTATCTGTAACATGACACTCAAGAATATAAAGATGTTGAAGGCAGATCAGGTTATCATTGACGATTATACCGCTCAGGCCCACTTTGTAAGGGCATTTGCCCATTTCGAGCTTTTTAGGATCTGGGGACCGATGCCCTATATCACCAAAGTACTCGGACCTGAAGACCAATGGGATATTCCAAGGTTGACCAAGCACGAAACCTTGGTACGTATTGCTGCCGACATGGATACAGCTGCTACTTTCTTTGCAAAGGCAGGTTTGATGCGTCGTGATAACCCTATTCCGGGAGCTCCGGGCCACCTGACAAACACTGACCAGAAGTATCCAACCGGAGTGGCAGCCAAAGCATTCAAATCACGCGCTTTGTTGTATGCCGCTAGTCCGTTGAACAATGAACTGGGTGCAAAAGATTGGGAAAATGCTGCCATTGCAAGCTGGGAGGCAATTACAATTGCCAAACAGAATGGCTATGATCTGCTTACAGCTGCCAAATACAAAGACAACTATGTAGGTGTTACCTATACCAATGAACAACTATGGGGTCGTGATTATGGAACCTGGAACGAAACCAATGGCAACCAGCAGGGAATGGTCAATGGTGTCTTTGGTAACAGCAAATCCAGTTGGTCAGGTGAATGTCCTACACAAAATTTTGTGGATAAATTCGAAACAAAAGATGGTTATCCGCTGAATACCCAGGCCGATAGGGATGCAGCCATTGCAGCCGGTAAATTTAAGGAACAGGATCCTTACGCCAACCGTGATCCCAGGTTTTACATAGACATCATTTTCAATCAGGCAACCAACATGACAGGCTGGAGCGGTTCGAAGGCACAAATTTGGTTCCAAATGGTTAATGGCGTTGCCAAATATGGAGAATTGGTGGACCAATCCTACCTCGGGATTACCCGTACAGGATATTATTCAAGAAAAAGATGGACGGAGACCAGCGTAAAGAACAAAACTTCCAAACAAGTAACTGATCCAATTATCCGTCTGGGTGAATTGTATCTGAACTATGCGGAGGCTGCCAACGAAGCGTATGGTCCGAACGGATCTGCACCAGGTGCATCCATGACAGCTTTACAGGCAGTGAACCTGATTCGTTCCAGAATTGGACAGGCCGATGTGCTTGCCAAATACACGGTTTCGAAGGATGAATTCAGGCCTCGGGTCAAAAATGAGCGCAACATCGAACTTAGTTTTGAGGGACATTACTATTTTGATATCCGTCGTTGGAAAGATGCTCCCGTATGTTATGCCGGTCCATTGATGGGCGTAACAATAGAAAAAGTATCCGTGAGTCCAACCTATCCGACCGGTTTTAAATATGACCGTTACCCGCTCTCCTCCGATCGTCAGAGCAACTGGAAAGATGCCATGTATTATCTGCCTTTCAATACAGAGGATACCTATAAAATGAAAAAATTTGTATCAAACGAAGTTTGGTAACTAATCCTAAAAAAATGAGCATTATGAGATATCATAATATATATTTGAAATACAGAACATTTGGCATTATGTTGCTCTGTATTCTATTGGCAGGATCACTCTCCGCACAGGATAAAAAATCGGCAAAGAAGGTGAAATTGATCAACGTAACCCTTAAAGTTACCGATGAAAATGGAAGGGCTTTTCCAAAGGCACAGGTAATTGTAGGCGAAGGTGTTATCCATGCAGACACAGACGAAAAAGGAACCTTTTCCTACAAAGGGTATCCCGACGATTTCGTCACTGTTATCGCAAACGGATATGAAAAAAGTGTCGCCCTGGCTGAAGATCTGGCAAAAAATGGTTCAGTCAAACTGATGAAGTCCAAACTTCAAATGACCGATGATGACCTTGTGCCTCTTCCCTTCTTCGAAATGAAGAAAAGGGAGACCACAGGATCGTCTGATATCTTAAGCACCAACCAATTGGAGAGATATCCATCTACCGATTTCCGCAATGCTTTGACGGGTCTTGGGACAGGTGTCGAAATCAGGGAAATGAACGGATCTCCCGGTATTAGCGCGGAGGAGTTTACCTCGCGAAATGGTTTTAGTGCAAAATTTTCGATAGCGGCCCGTCAGATGAACATGATGTTCATTATCGATGATGTCCCTACCGACATTACCGAAATGCCGCTCGACCCAAATGAGGTTGAATCTGTCACCATCGTGAAGGATATTGCCGATAAGGCAATGTTTGGGCCATCCGCTGCAAACGGGATTGTTTTTGTTAAAACCAAAAGAGGAAAAACCAACGAAAGGGTGCTGAACGCAAATGTCGAATACGGCACCTCCGTGGTTGACAGGTTCCCCGGATGGGTTAACGGAAGTGAATATGCTACCCTTAACAACCTTGCACGTACCAACGAAGGATTGACTCCCCGCTATCTGGATACAGATGTGGCAGCCTATTCCAAAAACGATCCGTACGATTATTACCATCCAAGCGTGGATTTCAGGTCGATGATGTTGAAAAATTCGAAATCATATACCAGGATAAACCTTTCATCCTCCGGTGGTAACGACAGGGTGCAATATTTTGCCTACCTGGGTTACAACGGAGAAGGTGATATCTACAAAATTGGACCAACTGCCGATTACAACCGTTTGAATGCACGTTCGAACATCGACATCAAAATCAACGATTTCATCAAGGTTCAGTTCAACTTCTTTGGAGGCCTTTCGTTCCGACGTTCCTCAAATTATGGTTACAACTCAAACTATACCAACCAGGATGCCGGAACTAATACTGTTTTGACCGGTATTGAATTTCCCACTGTTTTGAACGATATCACATCCATTCCTCCTGTGGCTTTCCCTGTATATGCCTCACCATTTGACCCTACATCCGGAAATCCGCCCTATTTTGGTGTAAGTTCAAATTTTACACAAAACCCGATTGGTAACCTGACTGCGAATGGTTATTACACGGAATCAGGTCGGACCGGGGCTGCCACAACAGCATTGGAGTTCGATATGAGAAGTATCCTGCCGGGATTGAAATCTAAATCCTATCTGGCATTCGATGCATTCAACCAATTGCGTGTTGGAAAGGCGCAGGACTATTATGCTTACATCGCCACTCCGTCAAAAACAGCCGCCGGCACCGATACCATTCTTTTGGCCAAAAAACACGACGGTACCCAAATGGACGGCCAGGTACTGTTGAATGAATACTATTACCAACAGATGGCTGTGTACGAGAACCTCAGCTACGCCAAAAAATGGAATAAAAATGATCTTCAATTGTCTGCAACTTATTTCATCTCCAAAATTGCCAGAAGCAAGACGGAA
Source organism: Prolixibacteraceae bacterium (assembly GCA_023228025.1). Lineage (GTDB taxonomy): Bacteria > Bacteroidota > Bacteroidia > Bacteroidales > Prolixibacteraceae > CAINVV01. The sequence goes on from JALOCD010000002.1 coordinate 12,279, forward strand.
GAGCCACAACGACTACAAAATGGAGTCCTGACAGGTAAATATAGCTGGAATGACAAGTTTATTTTCAATGGTGTACTCAACTATGGCGGTACATCGGCCTTTGACAGGGGTCACAGGTATAAATTCTTTCCCTCTGGTGGCTTTGCATGGGTAGTTTCAGAGGAGAAATTCATGAAAAACATCAAGAGCATTGATTATCTGAAACTAAGGGTGCAAGGTGGAATGCTTGGTTATGAGAGCTTCCTGGCACCTTTCTCCTACCGCGACAGGTGGAACAACAACAATAACGGGACCCTGTTCGGACCGGCTTCCACCAACCAATGGTTTGGAAATACTACCGAGACACTGGTTTACAGGGTCTCTCCAAACCGTACCGGAAATCCCAATATTACATGGGAATTACGCAAAGAGTTCAGCGCTGGCATTGACGGATTGTTCTTCGGTGAAAAACTTGCTCTTGAACTGACCTATTACAACAACCTGCGTGACGGGGTTATCTCCCAGGTCTCCAGTCGTGTTCCTAACATTGCAGGGGTTTCAAGCGCACTTCCACGTTTCAATTTTAATAAATACAGATTTACGGGACTTGAATTTGGAATTCAATACACGGATAAGTTCGGAAAATTTGAATACTCGTTGGGAGGAAATGGCGCAATGCAGAATTCTAAAGTCGAGAAATATGATGAACCACAATACCGCAATGCTTACCAGATCCGTACCGGAACAGCGTTAGACCTTATATTCGGTCAAACCTATATCGGCAAGTTTGCCACTGATGCAGACGCCCTTGTGGTTCCCCAACTTTATGACCAGACACTTCATGCAGGTGACCTGAAATACAAAGACAACAACGGTGATGGTTTTATTGATGACTCCGATGCAAGCCCAATTGGTCATGGCACTCCGCGTCTGTTTTATTCAGTCAATCTTAAGCTGGATTACAAAGGATTTGAATTGTATGTGATGGGAACAGGTCGTGCCTTCTACGACATAACGCTTACCAACCAATATTACTGGAATGGATGGGGCGACAATACCTATTCTACTTTTGTCAGGGATAACATTGGAGGTGCCTACCCTCGTCTGACTTATAACAAGGTAAACAATAATTTTGTGGGATCAAATTTCTGGTTGGTAAAAGGAGGATTTTTCAAGATTCAGAATGTAGAGTTGTCCTATACCCTACCGGGAAACTCATTGAAGGTTATCGGCGCCAGAGGGACTAAATTCTTTGTCCGTGGTGCTAATCTTCTCACTATCTCGAAGATCAAAGATGTAGATCCAGAGTCGATCAATTCAGGTGTTGAAACCTATCCGTTGTTCAAGACCTTTGCGGCCGGAATAAAATTAACCTTTTAATTGAAAACCGTGATGAAGACAAAAATATTTTTACTATTAGGAGGTATACTGGCGATGTTTGGATACAATTCATGTACAAATTATCTGGATGCCTACCCAAATGGAGACAAGTCGTCCGAACAGATCTTCCAGTACCAGGATATGGTGCAGGGACTCGTTGGCCAATGTTATGACAACATGCCGAGAAATTACAACGACAACGAAGGTGTACAGCTCGATTGGGCAACAGACGATGCCGTTTCTACCAGTCCAACCCAGGCTACCAGACGATTGGCCGTTGGCTCACTGACTTCAGGAAGCGATCCGTTCTCAACATACTGGACACGCGATTACAACTCCATTAAACTGGTGAACATGTTCCTAAAGGACCGTCGCGGTTTCAACACCAAATTTATTGTAACAGCCCGCTGGGACAGTTTGGTCCGTTACCGCCTGCAAGGGGAAGCATTTGCACTACGCGCCTGGTTTCATTGGGACTTGCTCCAAAAATTTGCGGGTAAAGGGATCAATGGAGGAAAGATGCTGGGAATTCCACTGGTACTTGAACCCATAGACATCACAAAGGAGATCAACCTACCCCGCAACACTTACGATGAGTGCGTGAAACAAATCATCGCAGATTGCGACTCTGCTTACAAATATCTTCCAATCGCCCACCGCGATTTCCTTGTCCCCAACTCCTCAGACCGTGTTTATGCGGGAGGACGCTATTGGGGTAAATTGGATGGGATCACCACCCGGGCCATAAAATCTAATGTCTACCTAACCTGGGCAAGTCCGAGGTTCAATCCGGCCAACGATGTTTCAAGATGGGACAGCGCCGCAGCCAATGCCAAGAAGGTGATCGATTTTAAGTTGACTGTCGACAAAGTATCCGGTGGTTTCAATCCTGCAAACGCCATCAACTGGTTCGATCCCAACTCGCCTGAAATTGTTTGGTCTTCGCGCTTTCAGGGTACAAACGATGCCATGGAGCGGATGTTTTATCCCGGAGGATTCCAGGGAAATGGTGTAATCGGGGCAACCCAGGAATTGGTCAACACATTCCCGATGGCCAATGGTTATCCTATCACGGATGCGAGAAGCAAGTACGACAGCAACAATCCTTACGCAAATCGTGATCCAAGGTTCTACAGTAACATTTTCTACAACAATGTACAGGCAAAGAAAAACAATACCGGAGTCCTGATGTATACCTTCGAAAACTGGGGGAATGGAGGTAAAGATGCTGCAGGAGTGAAATCCACCAACAGCCTTACCAATTACCACATCAAGAAGAATGTTTACATGGGACTGAACTGGTCGGATGCCTCCATTACCAGGGTTTCACACACCAAAATGTTCATCCGCTGGACACACATGGTGCTGAACTTTGCCGAAGCCGCCAATAAAGTGGTTGGACCAAATGATGCAACCAAATATGGGCTATCGGCCAAAGCCGCCATGCAATATATCCGTACCAGAAAGACCTACGATGGCGCTACCATGTACACTGCCGCTAACGACCTCTATCTGAACGAAGTTGCCGGCGATGCCACAAAATTTGATAATTTTGTGAAAGATGAGCGTAGAATAGAGACCTGCTTCGAAGGAATGAGGTTCTATGACATCCGCCGTTGGACCACAAGCCTTAATGAACTGAACAAATCGGTTCACATGGCAGAGATCACAAAAAATGCCGACGGCACCACCTTTTCTTACGTACTTGACAAAGTAGCAGAATCCAGGGCATACAAATCTGCCTTTCTGCCCATTCCATATGTCGAAATATTGAGGATGAGCAAACTGGAGCAGAATGAAGGCTGGGATGGTTGGAAATGAGATTGAAATAATATTAAAAATATACGATATGAAAAAAATAGGAATTGTTTTAATGTTCGCTGCCGTCATGGCCTCATGCTACAGCGATTACATCAACGATTTTGACTACAATGGAATCTACTTTCCTTACCAGACGGATGTTCGTACCTTTGTAGTTGGAGAGGGGATGAAAATTGAGATTGGAGCCACCTTGGGAGGTGTTCGCGAGAATACCAAAGACCGACAGGTTACCTTCTCGATCGACAACAGCCTGGTCAATGCAGCCACACTTACCTTGATGAAAGGAGGGGCTCAGTACATCAAAGACGCGGTGGCTCCCGTCACTGCGCTGACTCCCATTCCAACCAACTATTATACCTTGAGCGACAACAGCAAAATGATCATAAAAGCTGGTCAGCATATGGGTTCGGTGGTTATGAAAATCGATTCGGCGAAATTTTTGGCCGATCCGAATACCCTGTTCGCCAATTACGCGATCCCATTGAACATGGTTAGCGCGGATGCCGATACAATTTTGTCGACCAAGAGGACGGCTGTGATCGGACTTCACTACGAAAATATGCTGTTCGGAAAATACTGGCATGGAGGGGTAACTACCGTGAAAGATCCATCCGGGAATACCATCCAAACGCTGGTATATTACACCGCTGTTAACCAGCCTGAAAATAAAGTCTGGACTTTGACAACAGTTGCCCCTAATGCACTTTTGGCCAATGGCTATAGCGATCAGACAACTTCAAATGGTGAAATGATGCTGACATTGGATGGTACTAATATCACGGTTTCGACCAATGCCGGCTCAACCAATGTTGTCACTGCTGATGGAGCAAGCACCTTTAATCGGGCAAAATTGCTCCAAAACAGGAAAATTCTTCTCAACTACAAGTACATTAATGCAGCCGGCAATACCTGCTATGCCAAAGACACCCTCACCTTCCGCAACCGGATCAGGGACGGTGTTAACGAATGGCAAGATGAGAATCCTGCTAACTACAAATAATTGAACAAATAAAAAATCCGGCCAGCGCCGGATTTTTTATTTGTTCAATTTGTTACCACAAGTTTGAAGGCAATTGCAAACGGGGTTTTATTTTGGGTCACGGTTGACAGATCCACCAGTTTATAGTTAACCCGGTAGGTTCCGGCAGGCAATTTCCCGATAGGAATGGTATCGTTGGTCATAAAGCAGGGAGCCATGATCATGCTGTTAAACTGCTTTTCAATATCGATTGTACTGCCATTTCTTTCTACCTTATTCAGTTTGTTGTAGTTACAGTCTTCTAGGATCACAAGTTTGATATCTGCCGATGATGTCGGAACATCAGGAAGGATCTTCATCTTATAATTTGCCAGCTCTGCAACGGATACTTCAGGAAGCGAGGTTTCACTCACCACATCTGCACAGGCAAAGCATGTAATGAAGGCAGAACAGAGAAGCAAAATATTTCTCACTTTAAATGTTTAAATTCGATAATCTGAAAACATGTACATTCAACTACAAATATGCTCTTTTTTTCGCTTCCACGCTTAAATTATTGCTATGAAAACGCTAATCCCCTTCTCTCTTTTTCTATTGTTTACCAGTATAATAGTTGCGCAGCCTAACCCAAAATATGCGCTCGTCATTCATGGCGGTGCCGGGGTAATGTCTGAAAAATCGATGACACCCGAAATGCAGAAAGAGTATCTGTTTGTCCTGAACCATGCCCTCGAGGTCGGTGATTCTGTTCTTTCACACGGAGGGAGTTGCATGGATGCAGTGGTTGGCACCATCATGGTAATGGAGGACTCTCCACTCTTCAATGCGGGGAAAGGGGCCGTTTTAACCCATGATGGAACAGTCGAACTGGATGCCTCCGTGATGAATGGCAAAACATTGGAGGCAGGCGCCGTAGCCGGGATCACCGATATAAAAAACCCAATCGCACTCGCCAGAACGGTGATGGAGAAATCGGAACATGTTTTCCTGGTTGGGAAAGGCGCCTCCCAATTTGCCGTCGAGCAGGGTTTTAAGCTGGTTCCGAACAGTTATTTTTATACCGATAAAAGATACCCACAACTGCAGGAACTGCTCAAAAAAGAGCGTGATTCCGGCATCAACGACAAACACGGAACCGTTGGCTGTGTCGCACTCGACAAAAGTGGTAACATCGCCGCAGGCACTTCAACAGGAGGAATGACCAACAAAAGATACGGAAGGATCGGGGATGCTCCAATCATAGGAGCGGGTACCTATGCCAACAATGCCACGGGCGGATTTTCCTGCACCGGCCATGGAGAGTACTACATCAGATTGGGTTTTTCGAGAGACATCTCTGCCTTGGTGGAATATCGGCAACTCGGCGTTCAAAAAGCCTGTCAGGCCGAAATTGAAAAACTCACCCGGCTAGGTGGTACCGGTGGTGTCATCGGGCTGGACAAAAAGGGTAATATCTCAATGGAGTTCAATACATCGGGTATGTTCAGGGGATTTATCAAGTCGAATGGAGAAAAACAAGTAGCTATATTTAAATGAAAAATCCGGGGTGATCCCCCGGATTTTTTATTTAAATATAGCTACTTGAACAATATAGGTTTGCCCAAACCAACCGCTTCGAGCGGTTCCAATTGGGTTTTGGCATCGCCAACAACCACATAATACATCCTGGCCGGATCTATGTATTTGTTGGCCATTTGAAGCTGTTTTTCGATTGTCAGCCCTTTTACGTAAGCCTCTTCCGTTTTTATATAATTGGCAGGCAGATTATTCTCCGTCATGGTATTCAGCATACCCATCAAGCCGCTCAGCGTTTCAAAACGCAAGGCATTTCCTTTGAGCAAAGAGGATTTGGTAAAGTCGACATACTCCTGGCTATTCGCCTTCCGGTATTTCTCCATCTCCGTTTTAAATATGGTAACTGATTCCAGCGTTGAATTTGTCCGGACTTTGGAAGAGGCAACAAACTGTCCAAACTCTTTTGATCCGCTAAAGCTTGATCTGGCGCCATATGTAAATCCCTTCTCCTCCCTGAGGATAAGGTTCAATATGCCGTTAAAAGAACCGCCTAGTTTGTAATTTGCGACATATGCAGGATAGAAATCGGAGTTGGATCGCGTGATGGATGGCGCTCCGATAGAGATCACAGATTGCTTGGCCCCTGGAACATCCACAAAATAAATCTGAGATTTCTCAGGTGCTGCCGGCATCTTAATTTCAGGCATCTCCACCTTTTTGGCAGCCCATTTGCTGTTCAATGATGCGAGTGCCTTCATGACCCTGGCCTCATCAATATTCCCGACAACCAACATCTCAGAAATGGATGGGGAGATGTATTTGTTGTAATATTCTTTCAGGTCATCCAGGGTTATTGCTGCAACTGAGCTCTCTGTTCCGGAGGCATCAATTGCCAACACATTGTCGCCGAAAATCAGTTTGTTCAGTGTTTTGGAAGCAAGAAATTCGGGACTTGCGGAATTTCTTTTGATCCCGTTGATGATCCTGCTTTTGGCCAGTGCAAATTGCTCCTTGTCCCATCTTGGCTCCAACAACATCTCTTCAACCAATGCAAGTGACTTCTCAAAATTGCGGACTATCATACCTCCTGAACTGCGGAAACCCATGGAGCCAACCTCCATGGTAATATCTTCATTCGAAGAACCTATCCTGATAGAAGCCCCCAAAAGACCAATGGCATCCTCCAACTCTTCCGGGGTTTTATTTTTAGTTCCTTCATTCATCATGGTAGCCACCAGATTGGCAACACCTGCCTTGGCCACATTGTCAAGTTTGTGCCCACCAGCAATCTTAATGGTATACTGAACCATCGGCAATTCTGTCTGTGAAATTCCCCAGATTTTCAGTCCATTTGGCAAAGCGGCCGACCACGGTTTTGGAATGGTTACCTCAGGATCCGGTCCCGGAACCGGTTTGATGGAACGGTCAAGTTTTGTTTTTGTTTTGACAATTGCTTCATCAGCAACCGGTACATCCTTCACCTCAGCCGCCTTGGTAACATCTTCTTCAACAACTCCGGCATTGACAGATCCTGAAACAATCAATTTTGCTTCACCTTTCGGAACGAAGCTGGTTTCAACAAAATTTTTGCCTTTGAGGTATTTGTTATAAACCGCCTTAACATCTGCCATGGTAACAGCCTGTGTATTGGCAAGATCTTTCTTGTAAAATTCCGGATCACCGGCATAGATGTTATATTCAGCAAGTGTAAAAGCCTTGCTTTGAACGCTCTCAAATGAGTTGTAGAAACGGGTTTCATCATTGGCCTTGATCCTGGTAAGGTCCTCTTCCGAAAACCAATCTTTTTCAAACTTGTCAAAGCCTTCAAAAATGGCCTTTTCTATATCATTCAAGTTACCGCCCGGATTGGCCGTCACTGAAATGGTGAATGACCCGGCAAGCTCCTGGGAACCGTTTCTGGCCATCACCCGAGAGGTCAGTTTTTTGTCTTTAACAAGAATGGTATAAAGCGGCGATTTTTTCGTACCGGCCATCAATTCACCCAAAAAATTAAGCGCGTAAGCGTCTTTGGAGTAACGCTCTGCCGTTGGGAATACCATTGTCAGCATGGGTACTTTGGCAAAATTATCTTCCTGATAGAGTTTCACGGTGGCTGGCAATGATACAGGCATAGCCTTGCGTATCCCGATTGGTTCGCCCTTTGAAATTTCGCCAAAATATTTTTCTATCATCGCTTTTACCACTACTTTATCAATGTCGCCGGCAACCACCAGTGTAGCATTGTTTGGCGAATAAAATTTATGGTGAAATGCCTTTACATCTTCCACTGTCGCATTTGTAAGGTCCTTCATGTCGCCAATTACAGTCCAACTGTAGGGGTGTCCTTTGGGATAAAGAGTCCTTGCCAGTATCTCCTGATTGAATCCATAGGCGGCATTGTCTACGCTCTCCCTTTTTTCGTTCTGAACCACATTCTGCTGGTTAACAAGGGCAGATTTTGTGACCATATTTTCCAAATAACCCATACGGTCGGATTCCATCCACAATGCCATTTCAAGGGCATTTTTCGGGACAACCTCGTAATAATTGGTCCGGTCCTGATTGGTACTACCATTGAGGGTTCCACCTGCTCCCTGGATATTTTTGAAAAATTGATCTTCGGGTACGTTTTCGGATTTCTGGAACATCATGTGCTCAAAAAGATGGGCAAATCCGGTCTTTCCGGTTACTTCCCTGCTCGAACCCACATGGTAATATACGGCAACAGCCGCAATCGGATCGGATTTGTCTTCATGCAACACCACCGTCAGCCCATTTTTTAACGTGTATTTTTCAATAGGAATTGACATTCCCGCCTCTTTTGCCTGCAAATTGCCTGCAAATAAAGGAACAACAACCAACAATTTCAAAAGATTTTTTTTCATTCGGAAATAATTTAGTTAAACGGTTAATATACACAACTTGATTCATTCATACTGAATTGGTTAGACAACTTTAAATCATTTTGGTTTAGTTAACAGAATTTTTTTTTACTTTTACCACTTCAAGTCTCCACTATTAACTACTATATTACTGAACATGAATATTTTAACGCAAACCAGACTGGTTTTTCGTGCACCATTGCTATTTATTGGTTTAATTTCTTGTTTTATTACCCTACATGCCCAATCCAGGGATGGTAAATTGTTGCAAGGCGAAAAATGGGAGAAATTCAATCCCTCAGAAAAGAAGGCCGATTTTTATGTTTCCCCTACCGGGAATGACAATTGGAGCGGTACACTACCGGAACCCAACTCCCTAAAAACCGACGGACCTTTCGCCTCCATCGAAAAGGCCCAAAAGGCGGTCAAAACATTGAAATCAAAAGTCTATTTCACCAAAGACAAACCGATCGAAAAAAGGTGGATCGGATCGCCGCACCCGCTTGGACGCGGTAAAGACATCCTGGTATTCATCCGCGAAGGGTACTATTATTTGAACCAACCGCTACTATTTGAACCTGAGGATGGAGGCGAAAGAGTAGAAACCAATCTTCCTACCGGCGCTTTCGAATACCACAAGGTAAAAGATCATTATGTCACCTATGCGGCTTTTCCTGGAGAGCATCCGGTATTATCCGGTGGCCGGCCGGTTTCAGGTTGGAAATTGAAGAAGGGTGTCTGGTCGGCTTCCCTGGATGTTGACTCGGTCAGCATGTTTCTGGTCAATGGCAGTAAGCAAACACTGGCCAGGAAACCCAACAACGGATATTTTATCCCCTCCAGTGTATCGAAGAAAACGGATGAGCTCAATTTTGGCAAAGGAGAACTTGAGCCATGGAAAGAGCTGACAGGCAACAGGGTGATCATGCTTTTGCGCTGGCATACGGGTATCAACAGCTTCAACAGTATTGATCCGAAACAGGGCACCGCAATCCTCGCATCACCACAGGAAGGAATTGTAATCGTACCCCCCAGATATTATGTAGAGAATCTGAAGACTTTGCTGGATACTGCGGGCGAGTGGTATTACGACAGGAAGATCAAAGAACTCAGTTTCATCGCACCCAAAGAGTTGGGTGATCCAAACAAGGCCTCAACTTCTGTCGCCAAATTGAACCAACTCGTAGTGGTAAAAGGCGAAAAGGGACATCCCGTTCGAAACTTACGGTTCTACGATCTGACATTTGAGGGGGTTTTAGCCGGAAACAGCGCTTTATCCTTCGAGTTTGCCCATGCTTGCGAATTGGCCGAGAGCCGGGTGAGATCGTGTGCCGGAACCGGAATATCCGTCAAGGCCGGATGCTACCAAACCAGAATTTTCGATAACCAGATCACCTCCATCGATAACGGGGGCATTTATGTAACCGGCTCCGTCAAACCCGTATGGCAAAGCGAAGTGGACTACAACAAAGGGGTTCCCTCTAGCGCTGGCGGCGATAGTCCGAAGATCATTCGCGAAACGATGATTTTCAGAAACCGGCTCTCCGATTGCGGGGGCATCAGCATATTGGCCAACAATACTCTTTCCACCACCATTTCGCACAATTACATCACCAAAACCCGCGGCCGCTATGGCATCGATGTAGGCGACTGGTCCAATCAGGAGGATGCGCTGGACGGAAATTACACTGTTGAATACAACCATCTGGAAGATGTCCAGCAGGATGCAGACGATTCGGGCGCCATCAAAACTGCCGGAATGGTTTTCAATTCTGTTGTCAGACGAAATCTGGTGCACAAGGTCCATGCCGGCTTCTTCAACGACAATGTCGGATTTTGGTTCGACAACATGTCGCAGGGATGGCTTACCGAAGAGAACATCTATTACGATCTGGAACAGGGTGAGATGAAATACTGTGCTGCCCAACCCGAGGACAACACCTATCGCAACAATTTCAAAATTGAATCGCCGGCCAATGCTCCGGAGATGATTATCGATGGAGTCCCCAATTTCAGGTATAGCAGATTATCCATTGTTCCATCAGGCCAGCCTTCGGGCTCCTACCCTGCGGGAAGTGTCATTCAGCTCTCTGCCCTGGTTGAGAATGCCGGATCCACTGGAATTGCCCCTGTTGAGCTCTATCTGGATGGCAAAATATACGAAACAAAACTCTTTCCTGTGATCAAAAACAACAGCCGATCCATCGATTTTCAACTACGGATTTACGATGCCGGAGAGCATCAACTTTCAATTGGATCGACCCCGCATCAAAAGATCGAAGTGACAGGTACAAAACCCACTGTCGTTTTTGAGAATTTAAAACTCTCGGTAACCAGGTGCCTGGAAGGTGAACCGGTGAACCTTCAGGCTACCGCGAAAAACCTCACCTCCGAAGGCCAGAAGCCTGAAGTTGTAATCTTTCTGGACGACAAAAGCTTTCAAAAGCAGCCAATGGATTTGAAGGCAAATGAGTCGGGAATCGTACGTTTTGACCTCAAAATCCCGGCAGGCAACCATACAGTGAGAATTGGCAACAGTGCCGTGGAAAAGATCCTGGTACAACCCAAAATTTCTTTGGATCTCTCCAAAATGAAGATCATGGAATATGGGTCACCGCGCTCGAAACCATATGCCATTGAATCTGATGTACAGAACATCCGTTTCACGATTGCCGCTTGTGGCTCCGATTTCTACCATGCGGAGGATTCCTATGCGGCTGCCTACGTAAAAAATATCAAAGGCGATTTCGTGGCAACGCTGAAGATTGCCAAATTCGGCGATCGAACCCACGAATGGTTCAGAAGCGGCCTTTTTGTGCGCAACGACATCGCCAAAAGTTTTGATGTTCAACCAGGAAGCAAAGGGTCTGTCCTGCTTTTCGGAACACCAGGACGTGCAGGTATAGAATACGACGAATTTGCCAACGGATGCATGCACAAAGCCAGCAGCCAGAACCTTCCCGAGCATAGCAAGACCCCGATCTATCTGAAACTGGTCCGCCATGGCAACAGCTTCAGTGGTTACGTGAGCCTGGATGGCACTAACTGGATCATCGAAAAGCATTCGACCGATATTCCGGGAATAAACGAATCTGTGGATCTTGGTTTGGCCGCAGGTGGACCGGATACAAGGCAATACAAGGTAGAATTCAGTGATTGGAAAATTGAAGTTGCCAAATGAACTGGTCAGATTTAAAAAAACGCAGAAGAAAACAAATCGTAATATTTCTAGGTATCATGCTTCCATTGCTGATGATCTCACGGATTTTTTTTCATCATCACAAAGAGCATGGTCGTGAAAAAATTGGGTTTCATCAGGCTATATATGATCAGAAAGGGAAACTGCTGCCCTGGATATCCTGGGAAGAAGCCCTGAAAAAGGAGATGACATGGTACTACAAAGCCCCTTTGGGGAAATCGGGGTATCCGGTCTATTTCTATTCAACATTTATTGATTCAGATTACAAACCGTACAAAACCGATATCATTCCATCCACGCAACTCGGTATGGGAATCTTATCCTATCTGAAATACTGGGAATTTACCGGAAAATCGGATAGCCTTCCGTTGAAATATGCCATCAAAATGGGCCAGTTCCTGATCCATGAAGCCTCCACCCCAAACGTTGGTAAATATCCTGGATTTCCGCGTTCAACCGGAACCCATGAGGATATTCCAATTAAAAAAAGTTCACAGGGAGATGCCAAATACGGGGAACAGGTGATCGAACCCGACAAGGGAGGAATTGCAGGATATGCCTATCTTAAGCTTTTTGAAAAAACAGGAAACATCCTCTGGAAAGAAAAGGCATTGGCGATTGCCTCTGTTTTGGCAGAAAATATGCGCACCGGGGATCAATCCAAAGCCCCCTGGCCCTTTCGGGTGGATGCAATCACCTGCAAATATTGGGGCGAGCGAAACGGGAACATGGCTTATATCCTCCGATTGTGGGATGGTTTGATCGGACATGGATGCACACAATTAAGCGAACCCCGCGCAAAATTATGGAACTGGATCAAAAATGTACAGTTCAAGGCTCCCGAGGATAGGGCCCACTCCCACTGGATCCAGTTTTTCGAGGACATGACGGAAGAGGACAACCGAAACTCCTGGGCCCCGCTCGAAATGGCACGCTACCTGATTGAAAAAAAAGAGGTTCTCGATCCTGAATGGAAAAGCATGGCTGGGCAATGCATCGACTTCGCGATGAAATATTTTGCCATCAAGATGCCGGGCGATGTCACTTTAATGGGGGAACAGGATTCAGACCTTCGTCCCTGGGGAGGCGCTTGTTCAAAACTGGGTGGTGTCTCTGCCATGTTTTATGCTGCTGGCGGAGGAGAGCGCTACCGCGAAATCGCCCTGCGAAACCTCAACTGGGTCACCTATTTCATCGACTCCGACGGAGGACCGGCAGCCATGTGCGACGTGAAAGAGTGGCGCAAAGGATCGTGGCAGGAGGATTGCCATACCGATGTGGTACACAATTTTATCGATGCGATGAATGCGGTTCTGGAATTTCGAAGCCTATAAAATATTACACAGAGTTTCACAGAGAAGCACAGAGTTACACAGAGAGAGAATTTGAAGAAATCAAATTGTTAATGAGTTTTGAGATTCTAATTCTATTAACATTTCAAACAATACAAACTTTTTTAACCCTTCAAACATTTTTTTTGTTCTCTGTGGTCCTCTGTGCTTCTCTGTGAAACTCTGTGTAATGAAAAAACGAACTACTATAAATACAAAATCCAATTAACATGAGAAAACTACATTTGCTGACATTACTACTATTTTTCACCGTTTCACTTTCAGCTCAAATGACGGACCTGAGCAGAGCAACGGTTATTGCCTCCAAAAATATTCCAGCACCTGTTCGGGAAACAGCCATCAGGGTACTGAAGGAAGAGATCGCCCAGCGATCGACCATTCAGCTCAAAGAGACTGAAAAGTTCGGGAATCAGGTAGTTCTGGCATTGGTTTTATCTTCGGAAAAAGAACTGGCAGGAATAACAATCCCAGTCAACAATTCAGATCTTAAACCCGAAAACAAGCCGGAAGGATACCGTTTGATTCTGGATCAAAGCAATGGTAAAAAGATCTTGTGGCTGATCGCGGCAGATCAAAGGGGAATCATCTTCTCCATCGGTCAATTGCTGAGAACAGCCGAGCTGTCGCGTGGAAGATTTCTCTTTGACAAAAAGAATGAAATTGCCACCTCTCCGAAATACCCTATCCGCGGCCATCAGATTGGTTACCGCAATACGGCCAACTCCTGGGACTCCTGGACCATGGAGCAGTATGAAAAATACCTGCGCGAACTGGCGTTTTTCGGCACCAACAGCATCGAGAACATCCCCTTTCACGACGGTAAAAACAATCCGTTGATGAAATATCCAAGAGATGTGATGAACAACAAAATTGCTGAGATCTGTCACGAATATGGCCTAGACCACTGGGACTGGATCCCTGCCGATGTGGATCTTTCAGACCCTGTCAAGTTTAAGGAGGAGGTTGCCAGGCACGAAGCGTATTACAAGAATTGCCCGTATCTGGATGGCATATTCTTTCCGGGAGGCGATCCGGGCAGCAATCATCCAAAAGATGTCATGCCTTTCCTGAAAGCGGTCACCGAAAAATTGAAAAAATACCATCCCAAGGCCACCATGTGGATCTCGCTTCAGGGATTCAGTGATGAACAGGTCGACTACTTTTACCAATATCTTGATACCAACAATCCCGATTGGCTGACAGGAGTTGTTACAGGCCCAGGCAGTCCCGATCTTGCGGCGACCAGATTCCGTTTGCCAAAAAAGTATCAGCACCGTCACTATCCCGATTTGACGCATACCGTGCGATGCCAGTATCCGACTTTGAATTGGGACCAGGGATTTGCGCTGACTGAAGGGAGGGAGGTCTGTAATCCGCAACCAGTCTATTATGCGAAAATCCACAACCGCCTTGCACCTTTTACCGATGGCTTCCTCTCTTACTCCGATGGATGTCATGACGATATCAACAAAGTAACCTGGAGTCAGATGGCCTGGGACCCAACAAGGCCAGTCCGCGATGTATTGGTGGAATATGCCCGGTTCTTTTTCGGCAACGCAATGGCAGAAGCCGGGGCAGACGGAATTTTAGCGCTTGAGCGCAATTGGGTTGGGCCAACAGAGGAAAATGGCGGCATCGAAGCGACCTACTCTTTTTGGAAGAACCTGGAAACAATGCATCCCGAATTGAACAAAAACTGGCGCTGGCAATTGCTGGTGATGCGCTCGAACTACGATGTTTTCGTTAAGCGCAGAAAGGCATACGAGCAAAAATTGGAAAAAGAGGCCAATGAAGTGCTTTTGAAAGCGCCAGTTTTGGGTTCGGGAAAAGCCATGGAAGCCGCGCTTGAGCTGGTTAACAAGGGCGATAAGGAACCAATTACCACCGATTTAAGGACGAAAATTGTAAACCTTTGTGAAGCGCTCTGGCAATCCATCGGACTGCAAACCAGTGTGAAAAAATACCAGGCAAGCGGTTCGGAGCGGGGCGCCATTCTCGATTTCATCGATTATCCGCTCAACAACCGATGGTGGTTGACCGATGAATTCAAAAAGATCGAAAAGATGGCAACCGAAAAGGAGAAACTTGCCCGCTTGGAGGTGATCGCCAAATGGGAGAATCCCGGACCAGGCAGTTATTATGACAACGTTTCAGATATCTCAAAAAGCAGTCATGTACTAACCGTCTCGGACGATGCAACAGATGTCGCCTGGTGGGAAGGCGGACTAAGCCGGAGAAGGTTGTCGACGCAGCTTTTCCAGAACTTTCCGGTCCTGAAATACAACGATTTGGATCCAAATGGCCGCTACCTGATCAGAATTGCCGGCTACCGCGAAGCCTTGCTTAGGGTAGATGGCGAACGCATCGACCCGACCATCTACAACAAAGGATATGAGGAATTCAAGGAGTTTCCGCTCAATCCAAAATATGTGAGTGATGGCAAAATCGATGTCACTTTTGATCAACCCGAAGAATCCACACTTAACTGGAGGGAGAGATCGAAAGTCACTGATGTTTGGTTGATTAAACTTAACTAAATCATTTAATAATCAACAAATTACAAATTACAAATTACGAATTACGAATTACGAATTGGGGGATTGACTGAACTACCAACCAGTTATTCCTGGAGTCGCTCCTATCCAATTCGTAATTCGTAATTTTTGTAATTCGTAATTGTTTTGATAAGCCCCTCACATGCATCTTCCAACAAATCAATCACCAACTCATAATCCTTTGTTTCACCATAATAAGGATCAGGAACGGTGCGGTTGGTGTGATTGGTACAGAAATCTGTCATTTTTCTGATTTTAGCCTTCGCTTTCGCATCAGGGGCCATCCTGGTAAGGTCGGCAATGTTTTGATCGTCCATCCCAATGATGAGATCGAACTCCTCAAAATCGCGCTTCGACCTGACCGGCCTTGAAATGGAGGTTAGCTCGTAACCTCTTCTCAGTGCAATCTTCTTCATTTTTGGATAGGCGCCCTCCCCCTCGTGGTAGCCAATGATTCCGGCAGAATCACAACTGACCAATTTTTCCAAGCCATGTTCCAAAATCAGGTGGTTAAATATCCCCTCAGCAGCCGGTGAACGGCATATATTTCCAAGGCAAACAAACAAAATCTTCATAAGGATTGTTAAAAAAATGGAACAAAGAAAGGAATAAAATTTCTTTTGCGTCTCAATTTGTACCTTCACCAAAAAATTCCTGATACCATGAGCTTAATCGGAAACGTGATCTGGATTATATTTGGCGGACTGGTCGCCTTCCTGGGTTACCTGTGGGGTGGACTGGTGCTCTGCTGCACCATTGTTGGCATTCCATGGGGTCTGCAAGCCATAAAAATTGGCATTGCCACACTGGCCCCATTCGGCAAAAGTGTGCGACCGAACGGTGGTTCCATCCCTGGACTCTCCTGTTTACTGAACCTGATCTGGCTAATTTTTGCCGGATTGTGGATTGCGATTACGCATCTGGTATTTGGTGTTTTGCTTTGCATTACAATCATTGGGATACCGTTCGGATTGCAGCATTTTAAACTGATGCGGTTGAGCCTTGCACCGTTTGGATATGATTTGATGTAGTTGATGGATATATAATTGAAATAGTTAGAAATAAATTGAAATAAAGTTGAAATAGATTGAAATAGTTGGAAATAATTGGAAATTGATTGATGGGGAATTGAAATAGTGGTTGGGAGATGATTGCATATTATGCCAAGTACATGTAATTGAGTTATTCTTACAATCTATTACAATTTATTTCAACTTTATTTCCATTTATATCTTAAACTCCAACTATTTCATACAAAGATAAATACAATATGAATTTAGATATTATCACCATTGGCGACGAAATCCTGATTGGTCAGATCGTTGATACCAATTCGGCCTGGATGGCACAGAAACTAAACGACGAAGGGATCAACGTCAGGCAGATCATAAGCATATCAGATGATGCTGTTCATATTACCGACACATTTGTACAATGCGCAAAGCAGGTAAATCTGGTTCTTGTTACAGGAGGATTAGGCCCAACCAAAGACGATAAAACCAAAGAAACCATTTGTAATTTTTTTGATACCAGACTGATTTCTAAC
The DNA here is from genome assembly GCA_023228025.1 of Prolixibacteraceae bacterium. Taxonomy (GTDB): domain Bacteria; phylum Bacteroidota; class Bacteroidia; order Bacteroidales; family Prolixibacteraceae; genus CAINVV01. The sequence goes on from JALOCD010000002.1 coordinate 29,487, forward strand.
CAGGCAGTCTTGCAAAACATAGAGGATTTGCTCAGCAAAAGGGGCATAGCCCTCAACCGCTTGAACCGCGACCAGTCCCTTGTTCCGGAGAGCAGTCATGTATTTCAGAATAAGTTGGGAACTGCTCCCGGACTGCTGCTCAAAAAAGATGGATGCTCCTTTATTTTCATGCCGGGAGTGCCCTACGAGATGAAATACCTCATGGAGTTTGAGGTCCTGCCCTATTTGAGGGACAATTTTCAAACTACCACCATCCTTCACCGGAACGTCCTGACGCAAGGCCTGCCTGAATCGATGCTGGCAGAAAAAATCGCCCAATGGGAAGATGCTTTGCCAAGCTACATCAAACTGGCATATCTGCCCAGTCCGCAAGGTGTACGATTGCGCCTGTCGGCCAGAGGGCATGAGCAGCAACTCATGGAAGCCGAAGTCGCATCACAAATTACAGGGTTGCGAAAACTGATAGCTCCCAATATTTATGGCTACGACGACGAATCTCCGGCCGAAAGTATCGGAAAAATCCTGATCGAAAAAGGTTGGACAGTCTCAACAGCAGAAAGCTGTACCGGAGGCGCCATTGCCAGACTTTTCACTGAAAACCCAGGTAGTTCCAACTATTTCAAAGGTTCAGTCGTAGCCTATTCCAATGAAGTGAAAAGAGAAATTTTGGGAGTCGAAGATGAGCTAATCATAAACCATGGCGCGGTCAGCCAGGAAGTCGTTGAATCAATGGCCCTCAATGGATGCAGGGTGATGAAGACCGATTTTGCCGTTGCAACATCAGGGATTGCCGGGCCGGGCGGCGGTACCGAAGAGAAGCCTGTGGGTACCGTTTGGATTGCTGTTGCCTTCAGGGACCAGGTCGTTTCACAACTTTTCCATTTCGGTAACGACCGCGAACGAAATATCGCCCGAACCAGCCAGAATTCACTGTTTATGCTCAGAAAATTATTAATTACCTTGTAAATTCAAATTTACTTCGTGAAACTTTGTGCCTTCCTTTGAGACCTTTGTGTTTAGATTTTTTTCAACACAAAGGTCTCTAAGGGTAACACAAAGGACACAAAAAATATTTGGTTATATGTTTATTTTGGAAGTTGTTTAACAAAAAAATATCATGGGAAAGAAGAAAGTTTTTTTAATATCTGGTGTAGCTTTGGCTGCTATTATTTTGGCCATCGTTTTAATTCCTATCCTCTTCAAAGGCAAAATCGTCGCCAAAGTGAAGGAGATGGCCAACCTGTCGCTGTTGGCCAAACTGGATTTCAAAGATGCAGATGTCTCCCTTTTCAGGAGTTTTCCCCAATTGGATGTTCGCCTAAATAATCTAACAATCAATGGAATCAACGAATTCGAAGGCAAACAACTGATTCAGATAGAGACCCTCTCAACCTCCGTTGCTCTCTCATCTTTGTGGAAAAGCGATGGAATTACTGTCTCTGAAATAGTCCTGACGAACCCTCAATTCAATTTTCTGGTCTCCCCTGCCGGGAAAGCCAATTGGGATATCACCAAGCCCTCCATGACCAAGACTTCCAATGAAACAAAATCCCCAATGAAAATCGAACTGACCAAAATTCAGTTAATCAATACACTGCTCACCTACCGGGATGAGCAGGCCAAAATGTCGACCGGTTTTAAAAACGGGAATTTCAAATTGTCAGGCTTTTTGAAAGGCAGCGACACCAAACTAAACTTCAAAGGGGAGACCGACAGCATCGCGTTTGAATATGGAGGCAAAAAACTGGTCAGCGGAATGAAAGTGAATGGAGAAGGAGCACTCCAGGCCAATTTCGATCAGATGAACTTTCGCTTTCTCGACAACAAATTCAATATCAATAAGCTCCCGGTACAACTGCAGGGAATCTTTGTGATGGGCGACAAGGAGGATCAGTACGACCTTGCCTTTCAATCAACCGGTTCAACCTTGGACGAACTGATTGGATTCCTGCCGCAAGCACAGCAGATAAAGTTAAAAGCATACGAAAAAGGGGGAAATCTTTCCTTTAGTGGAGTGATAAAAGGCACCTATTCGGATGCTACGTTTCCAGCCCTATCGGCTGACCTCAAACTGACCGACGGCAGGTTGAAATATCCTTCAAAGCCCAATGAGATCAGTAAAATCCAAATGGTGGCCAGTCTCAGTAAGCCTCAGGGAATTCTCGATTCAATGAAAATTTCCGTCAGCAAATTTGAGGCGCTTGTTGCCGGACATCCCATCATTGCCAATCTTTCGGTCAAAACGCCGGTCAGCAATCCTTTCCTGACAGGCGATTTGGTTGGGGAGGTTGATTTTGCGACACTGCGGCAAACCATTCCGATCGATTCAATGGAAATTGGGGGAAGTGCACAGGCCAACATCCATTTCAACGGGCCCTACTCCGCCATCGACAAAGGTGATTATGCCAAATTCCAAACCAATGGGGCGATTACACTGAACGATTTCTTCTACAGGTCACCTGCATTCCCTGAAAGGGTTGGAATACAATCCGGAAAATTCGCCTTCGATTCAAAACAGGTTTCAATTACCTCTATGAAAGGTAAATTTGGCCAAAGCGACTTCACGGTAGATGGTTCTTTTGCAGATTATTGGGCATATCTGCTGAAAGATGGCACTATCTTGGGCAACATCAGTCTCAAATCTGATCTTCTTGATGTAACCCAGCTGATGAATAGCGGTACCCAAAACAAAGATACGACCCATCTCGGCGACCCATACGTCATCCCTGCCCGGATTGACCTGACCCTTCAGGCCAATGTCGACCGCATGCGCTACAACAAGATGGAGATCAGGGGAACAACCGGAAAGCTGATGGTCAAGGATCAAAAACTTAATCTCGACCAACTCTCCATGAACCTGTTAAAAGGCAGAATGGTACTGTCGGGAGTTTACGCGGCCCAGGAAAAGAGTCCTGCAGATTTTAACTTCAAAATAGATATAAAAGATTTTGACCTTCCAACTGCCTACCAATCCATGGGCATTGTCAGGCATATTATGCCCATTGCCGGAAACAGCAAGGGTACTTTCCTATCGGGATTGTCGCTGACCGGAAAATTGGGAAAAGATTATGCACCCTACTTCGAGACACTCAACGGAAATGGACAAATATCGCTAAAAAATCTGGAGCTGGTTGGCAACAACATGTTTGCCGAGATCGGCAAATACTTCCGCAAAGACCTGTTTACCAATGTGAAGGTCAATGATTTTGCCAGTAACATCGTACTGACCAACGGAGCCTTATCCATATCACCTTTTACAACGAAAGTTGCCAATCAGGAGGTGACTGTCTCCGGTAGCCAAACGCTGGCGCTGGATTTGAATTACCAGTTCAATTTCAAAGTCAACAAAAATGATCTGGCCGCCGATGTGACCAACCTCATTGGCCTGGTACCCGGAGCAGAAAATATTGACAAATACCCGATCAGAATCAATGTAGTAGGCAACCTCAGGAAACCGGATGTCAAAGTTGATTTATCAGAAGCAAAAGATCTGGTAGCCAAAGAGTTTTCGAAGAAAGCGAAGTCAACATTGCAGGATGCCGTGAAGAAATTTGGATTGGAGGGGCTGTTTAAATAATAAGCGGCAATGTTTGACCCGGTTAATTCGGTTTTTAACCGCATTTGGAGGAAAAATTTTACTTACTGGCGCAATTATTTTCTTTAATCACATGTACAATTAGTTCGTGCATTTACTATCTTTAATTCAATCTTAAAACAGGCCGGGCTCAAATAATTTAATCAATAACAATTGTTATGCACAAAGTCACAGTGGAAATTAATTATACCAGAAATAATTTTTGCGCCTATGCGCCCATTTGCCAGGCTGTGTAAGTACCGGATCTTCATTGCCGGAAATGAAAAAGAATATCCGGGAAGCTATTGAGGGGCACATTGAAATCAGTCTGGAATACAACGACCCGATACCTGAAATTTTTAAAGGGGAATACGAATTGGAATTCAGGTTAACAACTGAGGCACTGTTAATTGCCTATAGCGATATTTTTACCAAAGCCGCCCTTTCCTGTATCACCGGGATCAACCAGCGCCAACTCTGGCACTATGCCTCAGGGATGCGCAAACCCCGGCCTGCACAGCGCAAAAGAATTGAAGAGGGGTTGCATAAATTGGGAGTAGAGTTGCTGAAGATTGGGATTTAAGGGCATTTGTATGGGCACTGATAGCAAATCTGAACCTGCAGCGGACATTTATTTCTTGTGCAGATTTTCTGGATTCTGCCTGTTATCCCAAATTGTGATTATATCAATTGTGGTTGCGGTTATTTCATAGAAGATATTGTAATCTCCTTCTATTAAGTTTTTTACATTTGAGATATCCGACTGAACTCCAAGGTCGTTCTGTTTTTCTAACAGCCTTATCGTACCTCGCAATTTAGTACTGAGTTTTTTACTATATGTTTTTGTACCATTTCGTTTGTAGTAATAATCGAGTATCTCTAGAAGATCAAGGCTTGCTCTGCGCGACCAATTTATTTTTCGCTTAGCCATTTGTCAATCTCCATTTCAACCTGTTCATTACTCTTGCTTTCTCCTTTAGCTATTTGGTCTCTACCTTCCATAATCTTTACACGCTGTTCAGCAGTTGTCCGATAAATCGTCGTTTCTGTTTGATTTTTGATTATTGTCTTCATTGCAGAGAGGAAAGTTTTATCCTCGATAGCTGCAATTCTATGAATTAAGAAATTTTTCAATTCAACGGTTGTCATGATACTTTCATTTTATACAAAAATACTACTGGTCTGCATTTTCTCAGCTTTTTTACAAATTTAATCTTTTAAATTAGAAAGTCAAATGAGAAGTACCGATTGATTTTTGACGGCAATCAGATTAGCGATATTTCCACCAAAGCCGCCCTATCCCGTATCACCTGGATCAATCAGCGCCAACTCTGGCACTATGCCTCAGGGATGCGCAAACCCCGGCCTGCACAGCGCAAAAGAATTGAAGAGGGGTTGCATAAATTGGGTGCAGAGTTGCTGAAGATCGGGATTTAAGGGCATTTGTACGGGCACTGAATGCCAATCAGTGCCTACGGCGGATAGCTTACGGTTTACATAAAATCATTCATATACGGAATGGTTCCGGCTAAATCAGGGTTCAACCAATTGCTTGCTGACACCCGAAACCACAACTTTTTTCACATCCAGGGTACCGTAAACCATTTTTACGAATGGGTTTCCATTTTTTAACCCGACGTTTCCAAATCCGGTCTCGGAAGAAAGGAAACTTTTAAAATCCCCGATTTTAGAATCAATGTACAAAATGTGGTCGACCGCATCGTAGCGGACGCCGGTTAATCCCTGTAATAGCCCGTAACTCGACATGGCGCGGGCGTACCAGTGACCGCATTCATATTCATCAAACGGATTGCGGATCTGTCCGTCGTACCTGTTGCGGCAGGTCCTTACAATTTCCAACCCTTTTTCAATCTCCCCTTTCAGCATCAGATGGCCTGCAACCTGGTATTCGATACCGGTCCATACTTCGTTGCTGTAAACGAAAGGAAGCGAAAGTTGTCCTCCCTTGGGCCAGGTACAAAGCAACAGCCCGCCTTCATTGCCGCAGGCATAACTCGGACGCTGCGGATTGTCATGGTCCCTTAAATCTGATTTTAGGTTGTATTTTGCCGCTGAAACCAGATGGCTTTTCACCTTTTCGTTGTCAACAACTTCGGGCAATCCGCAGACAGAAGCCATCCACATGCCTAAAACGCCATCCGATAAACAACCTGTTCCGTATTGGTATTTTGGCCCTTCGTTCTTCAATATATCCTGCGCTTCTTTTGAATAATTGGTCTTAAACGATTGCGCTTTAACAGGATCGGGGGCTTTCAGCCCAGTCCATTTGATTTTTTGGATAAAGTATTCCCCGTCATAAAGATCGTTCTCCATGAATTTTTTGCCCGACGAAAGCAATGATTGATACAAATCACAAGACTCGTTCAAGGCTTTGCTCATCTCGATAAATGAGGTCAGCGCCCCGAGATAAAAACTGGTACACATTCCTTCAGGTCCCCAGAATTCAATATCATAGGTATTGTGGTGGGGTTCTTCCAGGTACCCCTGATGTTTAGGGTCCCATGTTTCGATGCAATAATCGAGGCTCTTTTTCACAAAGGGATAGAGCCCTTTCATCCATTCGGTATTGCCGCTGATGCGCCATTCGCGATAGATTTTCATGATGCCGCCCAGCTGACCGTCTGAGGCTGCATGAAAATTGTGGACGGCCTCCGAAATGGGGAGGTTGGTCCTGAATATCTGATGGCCTACACTGTCCTGGCTCATTTGGAATTCTGTTTCACGAAGGGTGCGTTCCAGTGCTGGAAACAGGTGAGGGATGGCTTGTGCATAGTTCCAAACGTGGGTACAACTGCCCGAACAACATCCTGAGTTATCGCTACAACCTTCCCAGCCCCAGAGATTTCCGTCAGTCTGGCGCAAAACGGTGGAAGACTTCAAAATCGTTAGATTGGCGGCAACCGCTTCGAGTACTTCGGGCGGAAGTGTCGAGGCAAAAAAGGCGTCCCGGAAAAGTTCGCTGTTTTTCTTCAACTCCTGGTAGTGAAGTGTCCAATATTTGACCACTTCCTCCAAATTTTGAAACCGTTTGGCGTACCAGGGTTTATAATAAGGGTCTATCTCACACTTCCCGCCTGGACAGCACTCTTTTTCTTCCGCCGGTTTGATTACTTTCCATTTGCCAAAATTATCTTCTTCAAAATCCTCAATGATTTGAGCGGAAGGCGAAAGGTTGTCGAGGTTCTCTGCCGTATCATCGGTCAGCACAAACTGGTCGGCCAGGATGTGCCCCCAGGGGCCCGTGCTGATGTCTACAATCTGAATGACAGCTTTCTTGCCTACATATTTTTTCAAGTCCCAGCTTTTTGTTTGCAAGCTTTCTGTTTGGTTCCCAGTTGTAGTTTCCACCTGTTTCCCATTGATCCGTAGCTTTACCGCGGTTTTTTCAACGTCATTACCGCCTCCCACCAAAAATTTCAGGTAACGCTTTGTTAGCAATATTGGGGAAGATTCCAAGATGCCCGTCTGACTGTCGCCCGCCGGATCGAAACTGTTCACATAGTGTTTCCCTATAAACCCCGAGACGGGCTGCTGGTTCGGAGCCTTCCCTGAAGAAGGTTTTCCCCTGAAAGCATTTCCTCCATTGGCAGGAGTGCCCACTGTCAGTTTCGTTTCGGGCAGGTACCAGCAAAAATAAACGGCTATGGTTTTCTCCTCGCCTGGCTGCAAAACAACGGGTACATACACAGAAGCGCCGGGGGCAGGCCCTTCTACCGGAGGGTTATCAACAATCATTCCGTTCTTAATCTTTTTCCACAGTATCGTAAGCGGGTCGAACCAGCCTCCCCTGAACCAGCAGTAATCGACCACCGCATTGTTGTCGTCCACAAAAATGGAAAGTCCTGTTTTCAACGCAGGCAACGCGGTCTTGTTGGCAGCAGTCATGGTAAACCCGTTCCGCGCCTTGAGAATCTGACCATTGGTATCAATCAGATTTTTTGAATTGTACGAAAAAACAGCATCAACAACATTGGGCGAACTATTCTTAAAATGGTATTCGAGTGCGCCTACCGGGAGGCTCGAATTGTCTTCGTCGGTCGGGATAAAGGGGCTCCATCCCGTCACTTCAACTTCAAGGGGAATATCTTTATCCTCCAGCTTCAGTGTGGCAAACGGGAAGCGCGGTAAGAACCGGCCGCTTGCAAATCGCGGTAGCCCATAATTTTTGCCAGGGCTGCCGTTGCCGGTACCGCCTTCCCCAAACAATTTCCAGGTCGGGACTTGCGTTTCCAATACTTTGGCGCCGTTCCTGTCCCCTTTTACACTAATGGCTGCAAAAGAAAACGGCTCGTTGTAAATCTCCGGCCGGTTGTTGATAGACAGATGTGAAATGGCGCCTGTCCCTTCCATACAAAACATTCCTGCACCAATACCTCCTACGGGGAAAGCTACCCTATCAAGATTCTTACCTGAATAGCCCTCATTAAATCGGTGATTTGCCAGTTTCTCTTTTTCAGGGGAAAAAGAGAAACAAGAGAATCCAACCAGTAGGGCGATTTTTAACCATGCCGAATTTAACTTTTTCATCTGTCTGCTTTTGTTGGTTTTACTTGCGAGATTCCTGTTTAGTAACTAATCAGTGATAAATATAGCGAGTAATCTTCAAAAGACTATCTAAATCTGACCGTAGATTCAAATCACAAATGCAGCAAATCAATTTAAAGAAGCATAAAAGATTTGTAAAAGGTGAAATTAAGATATACAACGAACCAGGCAATACAGGGGTCCGGTTTCATAGCTCTGTCCCGGAACCATGGCATTTGGCGGAAAAGGCTATTGAAAAGCTATCTCAGGTACTCCAGAATGAGTTGAACCTAATCGCTAAAACCGCCATCGAAAAGGGCTGGACAAAATTCGTCGCCTCACAAAGCTATTATACCATCACCAGCCGCGATATCGAACGTGAAATCGTTCCCATAGCCATAAGCGAGAACATCAGCATCACGCCACGGAGCACATTGGCATGCGGATTCCTGTCAGGCAAATTTACCCGCAACAACGAAGTGGCCGGAGACAGTTGAAGAACTTCAGCGACTCAACGATGCAAGCGCCCTGGCGCCGGAATATCCCGGGTGGATGGTAACGCGGCAGACCATGGGTCGCTGGCCGGATTGAAAAAATAATCGCAATTTCCCCGCAAAATCTTACCTTTGTAATTCATTTTGAATATTACATACTTATTGTGAAAGTTGAATTATGAAGATTGCATTGATAGGATACGGGAAAATGGGAAAAGAGATCGAGCAGATCGCAATCAGTCGCGGACATACAGTTGTTTTGAAAATTGATGTTGATAATCAGGCCGATCTGACAGTTTCAAACCTTTCCAAGGCAGACGTTGCCATCGAATTTACCACACCTGCCACAGCCGTTTCAAATTACCTTACCTGTTTTGATGCCGGTGTACCGGTTGTAAGCGGAACCACCGGTTGGCTTGATCAAAAGCCCATGATCGAGAAAGAATGCCTTTCCAAAAACGGATGTTTTTTCTATACATCAAATTTCAGCCTGGGGATGAACATTTTCTTCGAACTGAACAAGATACTGGCACGTATGATGAAGCCATATTCCCAGTACGATGTATCAATGACAGAGATACACCATACCCAGAAACTTGATGCGCCAAGCGGAACTGCCATCACCCTGGCAGAAGGGATTATTTCCGAAAACGGATCCAAAAAATCATGGACGATCGAGTCTCCCAAAAGCAGTGAGGAGCTTCATATCGAACCGGTAAGAAAGGATCCCTATCCGGGACTTCACACCATAAAATATGATTCGGAGGTAGATTACCTCGAAATTACCCACAATGCTTACAGCAGAAAGGGATTGGCGCTCGGCGCAGTCCTGGCGGCAGAATTTTGCCTGGGGAAAAAAGGAATATTCAGCATGTCTGATTTGTTAAAATTATAACTGAAACCAATATGTTTAAGGACGTCTCTAAAAGCCAATGGATTCAATTTGGCATCGTTGCAGTTTTGTACTTGTTATGGGTTATCTGGCTACAAAATTTTTGGTGGCTCATAGGAGTAGGCATCCTGTTCGATATGTACATCACAGGAAAAGTGCACTGGACCTTCTGGAAAAAGAAAAATCCTGTAGGTGGGAAACAGACCAAAGTTGTCGAATGGGTCGATGCCATCATCTTTGCCGTCATCGCGGCCACCTTTATCCGGCTCTTTTTCATTGAGGCCTATACCATCCCCACCTCATCCATGGAAAAATCGATGATGGTTGGTGATTATCTCTTTGTCAGCAAGACGGCATACGGCCCCAAAATGCCCAATACCCCGGTAGCATTTCCGTTCGTACACCATACCATGCCTTTCACGGCGGCTACCCCCTCATTTTCTGAAATCATCCACAACAAATACAAAAGGCTTGCCGGATTTGGAAGGATCAAAAACGACGATGTAGTCGTCTTCAACTTCCCGGAAGGTGATACGGTTGCCACCAATATGCAGGAGCGCAGCTATTTTGAAATGGTGAGGAGTTACGGCAGGGAGCGTGTAAATACCGACAAACGCTCTTTTGGCGATATCATTTACCGTCCGGTCGACAAGCGGGAAAATTACATCAAGCGTTGCATCGCCATACCGGGAGACTCGCTCAAAATTCTCAATGGACAGGTCTATGTGAATGGAAAAGTGCAAAAGGAGATCCCCGGCATGCAGTACAAATACCTTGTGACCATCCAAGGCAATTCACTGAATTCCAATGCTATGGATAAACTTGGCATTACACAGGAAGATATTGAAGGTTCGGGCTCCAGGATGCTCATATCCCTAACGGCCGAGCAATACAGAAAAATGGATGGCATGAAATTCATTACCAACAAGGAGCGCATTTTGTGGCCCAAAGAGGAACACGATCCGAATATCTTCCCAAGTGACGAACAATTCAACTGGAACCTCGACAATTTCGGACCGCTCTGGATCCCCAAAAAAGGAGTTACAGTTCAGCTCACCACCAAGAATTTACCGCTCTACAAAAGAATTATCAGCGTATATGAGGAGAATAAGCTGAAAGTTGTTAACGGGGAGATTTACATCAACGGCGCCGTTGCAAAGGAGTACACCTTCAAAATGGATTACTATTGGATGATGGGCGACAATAGAAACAACTCCGCCGATTCAAGATATTGGGGTTTTGTTCCGGAAGACCACGTAGTTGGAAAAGCCTCCTTCGTCTGGCTATCGCTCGACAAGAACAAGTCTTTCCTGGCTAAAATTCGCTGGAACCGTTTCTTCATGGGGGTGAAATAATTCCTCCCTTTCTGAATGGAACCTGGCAACAAATGTGTTTTGCTGAGCAGCGCCTATCTGGCCCCCGTTCAATATTTCACAAAATTATTGACTTACGACGAGGTATGGATTGAGTTGAGTGAACATTTCCTCAAACAATCCTACCGTAATCGTTGCATCATCCTGACGGCCAATGGTCCGCAAAGCCTCTCGATTCCCGTCACGGAAGGTTCCAATTCCAAACGGTTGATCCGAGATGTAGCCATCTCCTACGACCACCCCTGGCAAAAGCTGCATTGGAAAGCCATTGTTTCGGCGTACAATAATGCGCCGTTTTTCGAGTACTATGCCGACAACTTTTCGAGATTTTATCATGAAAAAAAGTGGCAATTCCTGGCCGATTTCAACCGAGATATTCAGTCAGTAGTTCTGGATGAGCTTAATCTGAAATGCGATATCCGCGATACCGAAACGTTTTTGCCACCTACCGGGATACCGGTCGATACAGATGATTTTCGCTATTCCATTCACCCCAAGACAAGCCGGCAAACCAGTGATGATTGTTTTGCTCCTGCCGTTTATATGCAAGTTTTTCAGGAAAAATTCGGCTTTACACCCAATTTATGTATCCTGGATCTTCTTTTCAATGAGGGACCGATGGCAGCTGATATTCTGAAAAGTTCGATTGTCAAATAAGAAAAGACTGGGGGACTGGGAGACGGGGGGACTAGGAGAACTGAATTCCGAAAGCGAAGATGGGAAACAGAGAAACGGTGAAACGGAGATCAGTTTCCTCTTTGAAGCCGACTGCCTCTGTGTAACTCTGTGCTTCTCTGTGTAACTCTGTGTAATATTTACTGACCACCAATTTGGTAAATGCGAAATCCAAAATTCCTTTATTCGTTGCTTTGGATAATTCTCCGCATTAATCTCATTTGGTGCGAGTAGCGGTTGGTGTCGATGTTGTAGATGCCAAAATGATCGATGTTATCTATCCTTACCTTTCCAGAAGAGTGGATAATCTTGTTCTTCTCCCAGATGATGCCCACATGCACAATCTTGCCCTCCTCGTTGTCGAAAAATGCCAGGTCACCCGGCAGAGCCTCTTCCACGAAGGTGATGTTCTCCCCGATCAAGGCCTGCTGACCTGCATCCCGCGGAATCTGCAGGCCAATCATCTTGTACAAGACCTGTGATAATCCGGAACAGTCAACCCCAAACGGGGAACGACCACCCCACAGGTAGGGGGAGTTAAAGTATTTCAGCGCATTTTCTATCAGCACATTTCTGACATTCTTTTTGACGGGCTGAATTCTTTCCCCCTGAATAGAATAGCAGTCCGATCCTATCTTAAAAGTGTTGCTGGCCGGTTTGTAGAAAGGGAGCGAACTTCCGGCTACGATCAGAAAATTGCCATAATCCAATTCAGGTTGAACAATGTTAAAAGGGTTGGTGGTAACGGTAAGCGGCTGCTGACCCAATTGCAGGAATGTTTTTTCAGGAATTTCATTCACCATTTTCTGGTCGATCCACCCTTCATAACCATCAAAGTATAGCTGGACCTTGCACCATTTTTTGTTTTCATCGAGGATGCTATAATGCTCTCCAAAAAGTATTTGGGTACACATTTCGCTGGTTTCACTTGGATCGGTGCGAACCGGAACGATGCTTAGGTTAGAGATTCCGTATCTCATTAAAAAATTGCTATTTTTGATTCTTCCCAAAGATAGAAATTTATTGTCTCCCGACTAATTGATTACTCCGGTAAAAGAGATGAATAGTAACAAAAGAAAACGTTTAAGTCTCAAACAGGGGCACAGAATCTATCTGGCCGCACTTTTTATGGTTACCTCAGTGGCACTCTACTTTGCCCTCCCCCAGGAGGCGCGTTTCAGGTACGAATACCAGAAAGGAAGGCCCTGGATGCATGCCACCCTTTTTGCACCTTACAACTTTGCTATTCTAAAATCAGACAGTGAAATCAGCCACGAAAAAGATTCATTACTGAAAGAACAAATACCCTATCTGGTTTTTGCCGATTCGGTGGCCAAATTGAAAATGGGTGCACTTTCCAAAGACATTGACCGCGTTAAACCTTCCAAAGCAAATGGTTCCCTGCAACTTACGGCGCTGAAGCTGAAATTGACGGAGATGTACAACCGAATTTATGAAATTGGGATTTTGGATCAGAATTTTATCAATAATTCCAATTCATCCAAAAAAAAGAGTCTCAAGATTCTAAAAAATAACATCAGCAAGGAGGCACAAATCACCTCCCTTTTCACGTTAAAGAGTGCCTACAACGAAATTAAGGAGAAGCTGGACGAATTAAAAAGTGTATACCCGGAATGGAAAGCCTGGCTGGAGAATATTCAACCTGAAACCTATCTTGTCAGCAACCTGATCCTGGATGCGGAACGCAACCGTCAGATGGAACTAAAGCTACTCGAAAACCTTTCAACCAACCACGGTATCGTTCAGGAAGGTGAACGTATTATTTCCCAGGGTGATATCGTTTCGTCCCAAACCTTCAACATCCTTGAATCATTTAGGATCACCTTCGAAAAAAACAGGGGGGAGAACTCCAAGTATATTTTGGTGGTTCTCGGAAGAGCAGTTCTGGTAGTCATGCTGCTTCTGACGATCTACCTATTTTTGCTCAATATCAGGAGAAAACTGATGCGTTCAAAAAGAGACATCACCTTTATTATGATCACCCTTACCGCAATGATCGTATGCTGTTCCCTGGTGATACGGTTCGGAACTTTCGATATCTATGTGGTACCTTTTACTGCACTGGCGCTCATCATTCGTACCTTTCTGGATACCAGGGTTGCAATTTTTGTCAATACCATAGCAGCGTTGACTGTCGGGTTCATGGTTGCCAATGGTTATGAATTTGTACTCCTGCAGATTGTGGTCGGAAGCCTTGCCGTGATCAGCCTGAACAAAATGCAGAAACGCGAACAATTCATCTTCACAGCTTTAATTGTATTTGTCTCTTATGCCGTTATTTACATAGGAATATCCTTGATCCAGGAGGCGAATTTAAGCGCCATTGAATGGATAAAAATCAAATGGTTTGCCACAAATGCCCTCCTGACACTGATGACTTACCCCGCGATCTACCTTCTCGAAAAATCTTTTGGCTTTGTCTCCGATGTTACCCTCATTGAGCTTACCTACACCAACCACAAATTGCTCAAAAAACTGGCTATGGATGCCCCAGGAACGATGCACCATTCGCTTCAGGTGGCCAATCTTTCCGAAATGGCGATTTCCAGGATTGGCGGCAATCCGTTGCTTGTAAGGGCAGGCGCCCTTTACCATGACATTGGAAAAATTGTAAATTCTGGATATTTTATTGAAAATCAAATTATTGGAATAAATCCTCACGACGATCTTTCCAACGAAGAGAGTGCAGCCATCATCATTGACCATGTTGAGCGGGGGGTAGAACTAGCCAGGAAGCACAAATTACCGGAACAAATTATCGATTTTATCAAAACACACCACGGCACTACCAAAACAGGTTATTTCTACCAGAAATATCTTAGCAACAATAGTTTGGATGAGGAGACAGAGAAGATATTTTCATACATTGGACCATTGCCCACTACCCGCGAAACAGCCGTGTTGATGCTGGCCGACAGCATTGAAGCTGCTTCCAGAAGCCTTCTTGTCAAAAATTCAGAAAATATTCGCAATTTAGTAGAGAATATTTTCAGGCAAAAGGTTGAATTGGGTCAACTAGAATATGCCCCGCTTACCTTCAAGGATATCCGGGTATTGAAAGATCTTTTTCACGAAAAATTGATTAATATTTACCACATCCGGGTCAATTATCCGGAAATAAAAAATTAGACAAATGAAGCTTAAAGAATATATTTCCATTGTTGTTTTGCTCCTTTTCTGGGGGATGACCATTCAAGCGCAGGAGAAAAAGGATTCAAGCTATAAGTTTACCATGATCAAAGAGCTGCCGCATACTTCGGTCAAAGACCAGTTCAGGACCGGTACATGCTGGTCATTCGCAAGCACCTCTTTCATCGAATCCGAATTGTTACGAATGGGAAAACCTGAAGTTGATCTTTCTGAGATGTTTCTGGTCAACCACTGCTATCGCGATAAAGCCGACCGCTATGTCAGGATGCAAGGAAATACCAACTTTGGCGGCGGCGGATTGCTTCACGACATCCTTTACGTGATGAAAAATTACGGATTGGTACCTGAATCAAGCTATCCGGGCTTAAATTATGGGGAGAAAAAACATGTGCACGGGGAGGTGGATAATCTTCTGAAGAACATGGTCGTTTCAGTGGTTCAAAACAAAAACCGTAAAATTACACCAGTCTGGTCGACCGCTTTTCAAAAAAGTGCAGATTCCTATTTTGGCGAAATTCCGGAAGATTTCAAATATGAAAAGAAAAAGTATACTCCTCTGACGTTCCTTTCAGATTTTTGTGGCGGAATCAATCCGGATGACTATGTTGAGATTACCTCCTTCACGCATCATCCATTCTACCAACAATTTGTACTTGAAGTACCTGACAACTGGTTGTGGGCCAAAATGTACAACGTTCAACTCAACGATTTGCAGCAAATTATCGACAATGCGCTGGATAAAGACTATACGGTCGCCTGGGCTGCCGATGTAAGCGAGAAAGGTTTTGCAACTTCTCAAAAGGGGGTAGCTGTTGTTCCTGAAGCCAGCAAAGCCGATATGACTGACGCCGAAATTACCAAATGGGAAAAACTTTCAGATGCCGAAAAAGATAAGGAGCTCTATAAGTTAAGCAAACCGGGAAAAGAAAAGGTGATCACAGAGGAATTGCGCCAGACGGCTTTTGATTCTCAAGAAACTACAGACGATCACGCCATGCACATCATTGGCACAGCCAAAGACCAAAACGGCACCATCTACTATAAAATCAAAAATTCCTGGGGTCCATACAATAGCTATGATGGATATTTCTATGCTTCAGCGCCTTACATCCAATATAAGACAACAGCCATCATGGTGCACAAAGACGCCGTTCCGCAGGAATTAAGAAAAAAACTTGGATTCTGAGATAATTTTGAAAGCGTACAAAAAGAGAATATTTTTTAGATAAAAATTTCTTTCTGAGCAAAATAATATCTATTTTTGCAGCCGATTTCCGTACTCAATCTCTGGCAGCAAACAACTGGACACTGTTATATTGCGTTCGTCAAACAAGTAAAAACAATTGCAATGGATTTAATTAAAATTGCTGAAAATGCGTTTTTAGCAGAACAAAAGGAGTTTCCGGCATTTCACCCTGGTGATACCGTTACCGTAAGGTATAAAATCGTCGAGGGTAACAAAGAGCGGATTCAGAACTACAAAGGAACTGTAATTCAAATCAAAGGTACCGGAACTACCAAAACCTTTACTGTTCGTAAAATGTCGGGTAACGTAGGTGTTGAGCGTATTTTCCCCATGACTTCACCGTTTATTGACGGTATCGAAGTCAATCGCATGGGTCACGTTCGTCGTGCACGGTTGTTCTATTTGCGCAGCCTTACCGGTAAAAAAGCCCGTATCAAAGAGAAAAGATTTTAATCAAAATTGGTTGACAAAAAAGGTTCTCGAAAGGAACCTTTTTTTTTGTCCTCCCTGGAGGTGACATCGTTACGAAAACCAATTTTTACTAACTTTATGCAAACCATTCAGCTATGACCTTATCTCCCAGGGAAAGACTTTTTTCGACCAGGTGGTTTCTTGATTATGGACTGATTACCATCGGATCATTCATCATGGCAGTCGGTTATGTCTATTTCATTACACCACATAAAATAGTTCCTGGCGGCGTTTATGGCCTTGGGATCATCGTCCACTACCTGACCAAGGGAATCGCCATTTGGCCTGACGGCTTTCCCATTGGTCTGTTCAATTTACTGGTTAACATCCCACTAACTTACATCGGAATAAAGACACTGGGGCGGCGGTTTGGCGTTAAAACCATTTATGGCTTTGTCTCATCCTCCATATTTATGGATGGGATTACCATGATGCGGATGGTCGGGGATGCCCCGTTGGTCCAGGATGTGTTGCTCTCCTGCATTTTTGGAGGAGTCCTCACCGGTATCGGCCTTGGACTGATATTTAAATCCAGGGCCACTTCAGGAGGCAGTGATATTGTGGCCATGATCATCACAAAGTACACAAGAATTCCCATTGGTCAGATGTTGATTTGGGTCGATTGCGCAATTGTCGTGGTAGCCCTTGCCGCCTTCAAAGATTGGCAGATACCGCTTTACAGCATCCTGGTCATCTACATCACCGGTCGTGCGGTGGATATGATACTCGAAGGGGCCAACTACAACAAGGCACTGATCATTATTTCAGAGGAACATGAGAAAATCCGTGATAAAATCGTCATTGACCTGGAGCGTGGGGGCACCTATCTGAAAGGCATTGGCATGTACACAAATGCCGAGAAGAGTGTGATTTTCACGGTAGTAAGCCGCAGGGAGGTAGCTATTTTGGAAGAACAGATTGCCGCTATTGATCCGCATGCCTTTATCACCATCATGGATGCCAGCGAGATTTTGGGCGAAGGCTTCCGCTCCCTCAAACATAAGGTGGAAGATTAATCCCGACCCTACCACAGATTACACAAATTACACAAATTAGGATTACCCTTCGACATGGTCTCAGCGAGCAATATCGGAAGTTTCACTCGCCCCTTCTCCCAGTCT
Organism: Prolixibacteraceae bacterium; assembly: GCA_023228025.1. Classification (GTDB taxonomy): domain Bacteria; phylum Bacteroidota; class Bacteroidia; order Bacteroidales; family Prolixibacteraceae; genus CAINVV01. The sequence continues at coordinate 47,049 of JALOCD010000002.1, forward strand.
CCACGTCCCCAAGTCTTTCCTTCATTTTCTCACATGATGTGCCATCTCCCAGGGAATCTCAAACGAGACCTCTGTCACACCATTAAACACTCCGTCTTTGTACCAGGGAGATTGGCGTATCATCTTTTTTATTCCATTTTTTTCAATGGTATAGACATTAGTTTGGGGAGTTTTAAGCATCGAAATCAGTTTGGAACGGGAAGGTTCAGGATGACATTCGATCAAACTAGAACCAATCGTAACCCCGCTATTGTCGTATTTCGTAAACGCTTTCTTGGATCGGTCATTCATGTATACAATGATCCCATGGAGGTCGCAAATAGTGATTGCAGCCTCATCTTCATCAAGCCAACTTTCCATCGTTTTAACTTATCAGGATTTTTTAGAAAAAGAGCGAATCCAATCAACTTCGAATCGGTGTGGAAGCAAATGTTCATTGACCTCGCCATGAAGTGTTGTGAGCATATGGATGAACAAGGGTTCCTTCATTGAAACGGTACTGCTGTGCACCTCTGATCCGTTAATTTTCCAAACAAAATGATTGCCCAAAATCTCTAATCTGAAAATATGGTAATGATCATCATTCAATCCTCCTAAATGAACATATTTTGAAGATTTACCTCCGTGATGTTCAATGACTCCCATTCCTACACCGTTTTTACCGCTCCGGAACAGATCTACCTGCGGAAATGTGGATTCGCCGGTCAAGGTAAAAGCCGACGTAATGGAGGGATCCTTCTTAAACCGCGCCTTCGTTTCGATAATACCATCCTTCAGACGAAAGGAGGCAGCACTGTTAAGAATGGCGGAGGTGTATTCATATTGCTTTGGTAGAAGTCCAACCGATGGGTCCCATACAGTACCCTGAATTTTCTCTTTCTTTGCCCAAATAGAGAGTGTTTTGTTGTTCAATTCGATGTTCTTTTCACCGTTGAAACCCTGCATTTCATCCTTTTGCGAAAAACTTTTCCCCGCTGTTCGAAAGGCAATCCAGTTTTCCGGTTGCCAATACTTGTTGTCCAATTTTTTTTCGGTAAAATTCGCCTCAAAGGCAATTTCCCATTTTTCGAAAAAATCAAGTTCTTTGGCTCTTTTAAGTTTCCTGTAATCAGCCATAAATTTGCCTTTGTCAATTGCATTAAAGGTCAATACATCTTTGTACTGCTCACTTTTGAGAAACCTCTTCTTATCCTTCAAATAGGCAATCTTATCGTTGAATTCTTTGGTAGTTGTAAAAATCTTCAATTCTCCGAAACGCTTTAAATCTTTTGATTCTATTGTTTTAAGATAAGTAAGATACCTTTCAGACCTACTGAATTTTCTCCAGAAAATGATATCCCCACTTTTCCTTAGCTGATTAAATTCCTTTAAAATATGATAATCAGGAGTTTTAATAAACTCCTTCTTTTTTAGAGCAGCTCTCCGACTCCCGAATTCAACCGATTCAACAACCTTCTGAAGTTCTACAAATCTTTTAAGTGCGGGCCCCGACAAAATATTCTGAAACCTCACCAACCGGTCGGAATCCAAAATTTTGTGATAATTTTTTATGGCATAAGAGCCCGCCAGCGTTTTGTACTCCTTGAGAAGTTTGTCTTCGTGACTTCCGGCAAATTGGAGGGATTCCATCTTCCTCTTTTTATGCTGAAAGTCAGAGGATTCAATGAGGTTTTTTAAATCCTTAAATTGTTTCAATTCTTCAGAACGCTCCATTTCATTGAGATCGTCCCGCATTTTAATCAATTTTTCCCATTTCGCGTCGAGTTGATCCGCCGAGGGAAGAAGTCCTAAAGCACATTTCAGTCTAAAAGGGATTGACATGATGTTTGAATTAGTTATTGAACAAATTTAAAATAATCCCCGAAAAAAATGGCTAGTTTTGGCAAAAAGAGTTCAAATGATCTTACTTCCCGAGTCTTTTGATTTGAGAATGAAAACGATTCTTGGTGATGGTTTTCTGAAATTCAGCGATTCAATTTCTTCTGCCGTCAACCATTCGATCCGGATCAATACAAAAAAAATAGAAAAAGAATTAAACCTGTCTCCTGTTCAGACCTGTTCAACAGGATATTACCTCGATCAACGGCCCATCTTTACTCTCGATCCGCTCTTTCATGCCGGCGCCTATTACGTACAGGAGTCGAGTTCTATGTTCCTGGAACAATTCATTCGTCATGCCCCAAAAAAACCTTTACGGGTGCTGGATTTGTGCGCAGCTCCGGGAGGTAAAAGCACCCATTTAAGCTCACTCCTTCCTTCGGATTCACTTTTGGTTAGCAACGAGGTGATCCATTCCAGGGCATTGGTATTGTCTGAAAACCTTAAAAAATGGGGTAACCCAAATGTGGTGGTTACCTGCAATGATCCCAGGGACTTTTCCCGCCTCCCAGGCTTTTTTGACGTCATTGTCGTCGATGCGCCCTGTTCAGGAGAAGGATTGTTCAGGCGCGATCCATCAGCCATCGATGAGTGGTCCGAATCCAACACCTCGATATGTGCCCAGCGGCAGAAAAGGATTCTGGCTGACGTTTGGCCAGCCCTTGCTGAAAATGGGATGCTGGTTTATAGTACCTGTACCTATAATCCGGCCGAAAACGAAGAGAACATCTCCTGGCTGGCCGATTTTGCCGAAGTCGAAGGTATTGAACTTACTATTCCGGAACAATGGGGAATCGTAACCACTGAAGCAAACAATGTCCCCTGTTACCGCTTCTATCCGCACAAGGTACCCGGAGAGGGCTATTTTACTGCGGCTATTCAAAAAAAAGGGAGCGTTGAAGGAGAGAAGCGCAGCAAAGAGAAATCCGCGTTACCGCTTGCCTCCAAAACAGAACAATCAGTTTTGAGTAATTTGCTTCAACAACTTCCGCTTTCCCTGGTGAAGTTTGAAGAAAACTTTCTTGCATTTCCAACCAACCTGCTTCAATCATTGGATCAGGTCAAAGCCGCGCTCCGTATCATTCATGCCGGGGTAAAAGTGGGGGAAATCAAACAAACCAGCCTTGTACCCGCGCACGATCTCGCCGTTTCCACCATCATCAATACATCGCATTTCCCATCTTTGGATCTAACGCTAGAACAGTCGCTCAGTTTTTTGAAAAGGGATGATTTCCGGCTTGATTTTCAGGATCAGGGATGGAACCTGCTCACCTACCATAGCCATCCGCTCGGATGGGCCAAAAACATCGGGAGCCGGTTCAACAACGGTTATCCCAAAGAGTGGCGCATCAGGATGTCAACCATTGAATTTACCGGCGAAAGACTCGTGAAGGAAGCGAAAAAATTCCCACCAATCAAATTATGAGTTAGGAGTTAGGAGTTATAAGTTATAAGTTATAAGTTATAAGTTATAAGTTATAAGTTATAAGTTATGAGTTATGAGTTATGAATTTTAACAGATTAAGATAGTTGCGTCATAACTCATATCTCATAACTCACTTCAGTCCATCCTCGCTTTATAGTCCTCATACCCGAACTCTCTCAGGAAGGTAAATCCGCTCTCCTCATTCCAAATTCCGATGGAAGGATGCGCAACTCCATTGAACATGGTGGTTTTGACGATCGTGTAATGGATCATATCCTCAAACAGAATAGGATCGCCGGGTTTGAGTGGTTCATCGAACGACCAATATCCCATGTAATCGCCCGCCAGGCAAGAATTTCCGCCCATGCGGTAGGCATATTTTCCTTCAACAGCTTCCTGGTAAGCTCCCCTGATTTTGGGTTGGTAGGGCATCTCCAGACAATCGGGCATGTGGGCGGTAAATGAAACATTCAGGATAGCCGTTTTAATCCCTTTGTTCTCGACCACATCCACCACCGAAGCCAGCAAAAATCCCGTTTCCCAGGCAAAAGCACTGCCCGGTTCAAGGATGACCGACAGATTTGGCCACCTGGATTTAAATGCTTGAAGTACACCGACAAGATGGCTCGCATCATAGTCATTGCGGGTTATCAGATGGCCACCGCCAAAATTGACCCATTTTAATTGATCCAGGAATTTTCCAAAATGCAATTCAAAAGCCTCCAGGGTCTTCTCCAAATCGTAGGAAGTCGACTCGCACAGGGTATGAAAATGAAACCCTTCGACACCTACCGGGAGTTTGTTGCCAAGTTGTTTGGCGGTGATCCCGAGCCTGGCGCCGGGAGCACAGGGATTGTACAATTCAGTCGCAACTTCGGAGAATTCAGGATTGACCCTTAAGCCTACCGTGATTGCGCTTGGATGAGCCTTAACGCGATCAATAAAATGCGCCAATTGGGTCAGTGAATTGAAGGTAATGTGCGAAGAACAATCAAGCACTATCTGAAAATCTGATTCTGTAAAAGCCGGTGAATAGGTGTGCGCAAGGCAGTTCATCTCCTCGAAGGCGAGTCTGGCTTCGTTGGCCCCGCTTGCAGTTGCCCCGGTAATGTATTCCCGAACAATTGGAAAGATCTTCCACAGTGAGAACCCTTTGAAAGCCAGAACAATCTCAACCCCAGCCTCCTGACTTACACTCCGGATCTTCTCCAGGTTATTGCGCAGCAGGGTTTCTTCGATGACGTAACAGGGGTTGGGTATTTTTGAAAAATCGATGGACATGTTAATTTGAAAATGTGAAATTGTGAGAATGTGAAATTGTGAAAATTAAAAATTCACCGAGAAATTCGATTTATCTTGTAATATACTTATATTTAAAGTAGTATAATCGGGATCTTAGTTTTCAATTTTTACCGGCAAAGATAAAACTAATTAAACAATCTCTTTCTGCCAGACGGATGGGCATTTTTGATGCAAATCGGCAACAATGAATTGCGTTCTTTAAAATATTGCACCTTTTTTCCAAAATAAATCCTTCCCTACTTTTTTATGAGAGTGAACGACCGTAAATTTATATAGAGTTCGTGCACAAAACTTAGGCAGATCCGAAAAGCCTGAAAAAGAGTAGGATTTTATTCAATACTTTACGGTCATGAAAGAGTTAGAAAAAAGTGAATTAATGGAGGTGGATGGAGGAGTATTGCCATGGTTGATAGCTGTAGGCATTGCTGCAATTGGCCAGGTGATCTCAGATTGGGATAATTTTGAAAGAGGACTTTTTGGAAAACCTTACAAAGCAAAATGAAATGAAAGAGTTAAACTTTGAAGAATTAAGGACAATTGAAGGCGGTGCATCTTTTGCTTACCGTATTGGTCAACTGCTGAGAGGAGTTTTCATGTCTGCAGGAAATCCCTTTGGCTATTGCAATTTTATTTCTGGCTGTCTAATAAATGAAGAAGAAGCTAACAAAAAATAACAAAGAATGTAAGAATGAGGTTAGCAAGACTAACCTCATTCTTAGAATTTAAATTTAACAAAACTTATATGCAAGAAAAAACAAAAAAAGAACTAATCCGAATGATTACATTTTTAGTTGTATTTGTCATTTCCATATTAATATTTTCGAATTGGAATAGTATAGAGAAATTTGTCATGCAATTATTTAAATAAATTATATTTCACTGATTATCATTAGAATATAATTATTTGAATTTATAAAAAACCACAACGTGGTTGAATATGAATAGCCACCGGTGCAACCGGTGGAATAGGAATCAATGCCCCCCACCACAACCACAAAGTGGTTGAATTTCAATCAATAACATGAGCACATATACCCAATTAATATACCATTTCGTATATAGCACGAAAAACAGGGACAATTCCCTTTACGCAGACCACCGAACTGATTTATACAAATATATCTGGGGAATATTGAACAATAAAAATTGTCATTTATACAGAATCGGTGGATTATCGGATCACATCCATATTCTTACCCATGTTCATCCAACGATCGCACCGGCTACGTTAATAAAAGACATAAAATTGGCGAGTTCAGAATTTATCACAACGAATCAATTATTTCCTGATTTCACTCGGTGGCAGAGTGGATATGGGGGATTTTCCTGCTCTTTTCAAGATAAGGATAGATTAATAGAATACATCAAAAATCAAGAGCAACATCATATGAAGAAAACATTCAAGGAAGAGTTGATTGACTTATTGAATGAACACGGAATAGCATTTGATGAGAAATATCTGCTTTAAAATTCAACCACGATGTGGTTGTGTTCCTCTTTCATTCCATTTACCACCGGTTCCACCGGTGGCTATTCATATTCAATCCTTTCAGGATTACGAGGAAAATTCACACCTGATTGTGAAGGTGATAATTAGATACATTTTAAGCATTATTTGACGTTCCATGGTGCTTTTAAATCCGATCATCCCCACTTAGACTATGGTCAGAAACCGATTCACTTCAAACATTGCAAATCCGTCAAACATTTCAAACCATTTCCTGCCTATTTGAGCACAATCGTCTTCACAATCACCCTCCCGGCATGATCGTTTATGGCACGGATAATGTCGTTGCGCATCATGAATAGTTCGTTGCGGACGATGGATGAGCTGAGGTTAACATACAGCGTCTCATTTTTTATGTAAATGGATATTGTGGCCCGGGCAATGGGTTTGCCGATGATAAACTCCCAGGAGATAACAGCATCGACCTCTGCAACCTTTCGGTCATATTTCGACTCTTTCAGAAAGCTCTTGATGGCGCTCCCAATTGAATGGATCTCGCTTCTTCTCATCTTTTTTCCATGATTAAGCTGATTGTTCCCTTGTCCACCACAAAAATCCTGAAATCATCACCTCCAGCTTCCCTAAGGATCCCGTCCAGATGTTCCCGATTGGTGTCTGTGATGAAGATCTGACCGAAATGATCATCTGCAACCAATTTTACGATCTCTTCTACCCTTCCGCTGTCGAGCTTGTCGAAAATATCGTCCAGCAGCAGGATGGGCTTGATGCTGTTAAGCGAGCGGATAAAATCGAACTGAGCAAATTTGAGCGCGATCAGATAGGTCTTATTTTGACCCTGCGAACCCAGTCGTTTGATGGGATAGCCTCCCAGCTTTAATTCGAGGTCATCCTTGTGAATACCGCACGTTGTAAACTGAACGATCCGGTCCCTGGTAAAAGACTCTTTCAACAAAACTTCAAACGTCTGGTCATTGAGTTGTGATCCATACTCTAACGAAACGGTCTCATTTCCACCCGATATCAGGGTGTAATACTTTTGAAATACAGGTAGCAACTCGTGCAGGAACTGTCCTCTTTTGATATGGATTTTCCTCCCCAAAAACAAAAGTTGTTCATCCCAAATTGAGAAAATGTCCTGATCAATCGCCGGTTGTCCGGCATAATTTTTGAGAACCGTGTTCCTCTGCTGCAGCACACGGTTGTACTTGACCAGCCAATCCAGGTAGGTCCTGTCGTATTGTGAGATAACGCTGTCCATAAACCGCCGCCGCTCCTCACTCCCTCCCTGAATCAGTACAGAATCTGCAGGTGATATCATCACCAGGGGCAATAACCCAATATGGTCTGAAAATCGTTCGTACTCCTTCTTGTTACGGCGAATTTTCTTCTTTTGTCCGTTTTTGTAACCACAATGGATCTCCTCCTTGACGCTGTTAAGCTCATATTTTCCCTGAAGGGCGAAAAAATCCTCCAAATGTCTGATATTTTGAGAGTCCGGATTGTTGAAATAGCTTTTACAGAATGACAAATAGTAGATGGCGTCGAGCAGATTGGTTTTGCCAACGCCATTGTTCCCGATGAAACAGTTCACTTTTCTGGAGAAAGTCAGGGTTGCCTCTCCAAAATTCTTATAGTTCATGACCGAAAGCTCCCTGATAAACATGGTGGCAGATTTTTGAATTACAAATCTAAACTTTTTAGATAAGCTTTTGGATAGGCCCGGCAGCTTGTTACGAACAATAAATAGATGTTCCACCTCATATCTGTTGAAAACCACAAATTCACACCTTATATTTTTCAAATTGTTGCGCTCGTTTGTGAAAAACGATTATTTTTGCACACGCATACAAAAAAGCATCCATTTTAAGAAAACCAAGTTATGAGCAAAGAGACCAAGGCACAGGCCAATGAGAATCTAAAGGAAGTTGAACACGCATTGACTACCGCCGAATATTTTTTCGAGAAAAATGCGAAAATTATCTCCGTCATTTTTGGGACAGCTGTCGTAATTGCCTTGTTGTTGCTCGCAACACACCGTTTTTACACCATTCCGCGTGAGAACAAAGCCAAGGAGCAAATTTTTACTGCGGAACAATATTTCGAGAAAGACTCTTTCAATCTTGCATTGAATGGTGATGGCAACTACCCTGGTGTTCTTGATATCATCGACAATTATGGCCGTACCACAGCAGGTAATCTTGCAAGATATTATGCCGGTATCTCCTATCTGCATATTGGTAAATACAAAGAGGCCATCAGTTATCTTGAAGATTTCAAGACAGACGACCTGCTGCTGAAACCAGTCGCTACGGGCGCCATCGGAGATGCTTATGCGGAACTTGGGAACAAGGAAAAAGCAGTTAAATACTATGCAGAAGCAGCTGGGGTAAAAGCCAATAATTTCACCACACCAATTTATCTTCTGAAGGAGGGTAGAATGTACGAACAATTGGGCAACAAAGAATTGGCGCTGGCAAGATACCAAACCATCAAAGACAAATATGGCGATTCCAACGAAGGCAGAATGGTCGATAAATACATTGCCCGCCTAACCGGGGCAAACTAAAAATATAACACAAATATAAAACAAGCCTTCCTGATCCAGGGAGGTTTTTTTTTATATTTGTGATATGAAAACTTCTATTCTGATCCATCTGGCTACCGGCTTTGAAGAAACGGAAGCTGTAACCATTATCGATGTGCTCAGGAGGGCTTTCCTTGACGTCGCGATCATTTCGATCACTGACTCATTGAAAGTCACAGGAGCACACAACATCACCATCGAAGCTGATCAGCTCTATGATGAGGCCAACTACGAAAATGCGACCATGATCATTCTTCCCGGAGGCATGCCTGGAACGACCAACTTACTGAATCACCCGGGACTCACAGGCCAGCTAAAAAAATTCTATGAAGAAAAAAGGTTCATTGCCGCTATCTGCGCAGCCCCTATGATCTTGGGGTCACTGGGGTTTCTTCAAAACCGAAAAGCAGTATGCTATCCGGGATTTGAATCCAAACTAACCGGGGCCAATGTTTTATTCACCCCTTTCGCAGTGGATGAACATGTGATCACCGGACGAGGTGTGGGCACGGCCCTTGACTTTTCCCTCGAAATTGTAAAGTTACTGAAGGGGGAACATCCTGCGTCGGAACTTAGGTCTGCACTCGTAATACCGTGAATATTTTAGTTCCTTTGCGAAAAAACTACATGCTCAATTGGATAAACAAAAAACGTATCAGCGTAATTTTTCTTTGCCTGGGTGGTTTAAGCGGATTTCTTTACTGGAGATTTGTTGGCTGTAGCACAGGGAACTGCCCGATTACCTCACATTGGTATGCAAGTACCCTTTATGGAATGCTTCTGGGATGGTTGGTGGGTGATTTGATTGCCTCCTTTCAAAAGGTCAAACCAAAAGAATAGTCAATCAAGTTTCAATACCAAAATATTCCTCGTTTGGTGCGTGATTTTGTACCTGTCGTCGACTCGTATGCCCACAATCCACACGATCTCTTCCCCGTTGGCCAGTATCCAGCATTGCTCCTTTTGAGGCAAACTGAACTTTTCGTCCACAAAAAAATCACTCAGCTTTTTCATTCCCTGCATTCCCAAGGGTTGAAAATAGTCGCCCTTCTGCCATTTGCGCAGGATAAGCGGGAATTGCAGCAGGTCTTTGTCAAGGGTTGCGATCAGAGGAGAGGTATTCCAATGAAATGACTTGGTCCTTTCAAGGGTAGAAATAGAAAGCTTAACAGGAACCTCTATTCCAGACACAGTCTCATCAAGGTAAAATCTGGCTGATGTCTCTTCGCTTAATTTCCGGATGATAATCGCCTCCCGATCAAGTACAGCGCGGTGCGACGGCGAAAAAAACTGCTTTCCTGCCTGTCCGTCAATCGCTTTCACAATCTCTTCCACCACTTCACTGTTGAAATGAAATGGCCTGAGCAATTCAAACAGATAAGTTGAAAGAGGACTTAAAATTCTCAGTTCAGCGAGCAAAATTTCGGCTTCACCATTCGCTTTCCTCCTGACAGTCAACTCTCTTACTCTTTCAATCGCTTGGTTGTAGATCGTGGATGTCTCTCTCAAATGACCGATTGTATTTTCCATACTCTCTCTGAATGAAGGATTTAACTCCTCCATGAGCGGTAAAACCATCTTACGGATTTTGTTACGCTGGAAATCAGTCAGGGCATTGGAACTGTCCTCCCTGTAATGCAGCTTATGTCCAGCGGCATAGGTTTCAATCTCTCTCCTTGAGCATAACAGCAGGGGCCTTACCACCTTCCCATTGACCAATTTCATTCCGGTTAATCCTGAAATTCCGGTTCCTCTGGCCAGGTTCAGGAAAAAAGTTTCTATCTGGTCATCCCGATGATGCGCAACGACAATCCAATCGAAATGGTGAGTCCGCCGAACCTCTTCGAACCAATCATACCGCAAATCCCTTGCGGCCATTTCAATAGATTTACCATTTTCATTGGCATATTCTTTTGTATCAAATGTTTTGCAAAAAAAAGGTTTACCATAGCTCTCACTGAGCTCTTTTACAAAGTGTTCATCCTGGTCAGACTCCGCCCCTCTAAGTTGAAAATTGCAATGAGCTACCGCGAATGCCAATCCGGCACGGTTGAGCAAATCAATAAGCACCACTGAATCAATACCTCCGCTCACTCCCACCAAGAGTGTATCATTTGGCGAGAAAAGCTGATTAGATTCAATGTATTTGATAAATCGATCAACCATTTTATGTTGAGTTAAGCAATGATTACTCAGAGTCCTGCAACCCTGGAAATAATGGCAACAATTACCCTGCAGGCACTTTCCATTGATTTGGTGGGGATGAATTCAAATTCCCCGTGAAAATTGTGACCACCCCCAAAAATATTTGGACAAGGCAGGCCCATGTATGAGAGTCGTGAACCATCAGTACCTCCTCTGACCGGAACCACTTTTGGTTCAATGTTGCAGGAAAGCATCGCCTCTTTCGCCAGTTCAACAATATAAAACTGAGGATCGATCATCTCCTTCATGTTGTAGTACTGGTCTTTAATAGCAATTTCGACGACTGTTTCGTGATATTCAGTGTTCAATTCCTGCACCATCCGTTCAAGATTTAATTTCCTCCGTTCAAAATTAGGCTTGTCAAAATCACGGATAATGAATTCCAGTTCTGTCTTGTCGACCTGTCCCACAAACTTTACCAAATGATAGAAACCTTCATAATTTTCAGTGTGTTCGGGTACTTCGCCGACTGGAAGGTTTGCGATGAATTTGTTCGCCAGCAACATTGAATTCCTCATTTTATCTTTGGCCGAACCCGGATGAACATTGACTCCGTGAAATATAAGGTGGGCTGAAGCTGCATTGAAATTTTCGAATTGCAGCTCACCAAGCTCGCCTCCATCCATGGTATACGCGAAATCGGCCCCGAAATTTGGCACATAAAAATGGTTGGCCCCTCTGCCAATCTCCTCATCTGGAGTGAAGGCAATCCGCACTTTCCCGTGTTTGATTTCGGGATGTGCCAAAAGATACTCCATGGCTGTTACTATTTCGGCCAAACCGGCTTTGTCATCGGCGCCGAGCAATGTCGTTCCGTCTGTCACAATGAGTTGCTCTCCTTTGTATTTGAGAATTTCAGGAAAGCGCCTGGTAGAAAGAACCACATTCTTTTCAGCATTGAGCAGAATATCATTTCCATCGAAACAATCAATCAACCTGGGACGGACATTCCGCCCGGAACAATCCGGACTGGTATCCATGTGGGCAACGAAGCCGACCACCGGCACTTCGGCATCGCAATTGGCCGGGAGAGTGGCCATGACATATCCATTCCAGTCAACCTCCACATCCGACAACCCATTCCGGATCAACTCTTCAGCCAGCATCTTCCCAAAAACCAACTGACCTTCCGTACTCGGACAAGTAGTGCTGTTGTTATCGGATTGGGTATTGTACCCTACATATTTAAGAAACCGGTCGACTACCTTTTTTTTCATCTAATCGTTTAAATAACTTAAAGACTGTTTAAAAATATTACACAGAGAATATTTGTCTATCAATCGAAAATATAGGGTTTATAGAAATTTCTGCAATTAGATGTTTTCATGAGAGAAACCCCGGAGTTACACAGCGTTGGAAAATCGCTTGCGATTTTTCTCTCTGTGTAACTCGTTGTTTCCTCAAGCGTATTTTAACTAAAGCGAGAATTTCAAAGCCATTTTTATTTTAATTATGGAGTAATAAATTCTCTGTGTAAGAAATTTAAACAGCTTCTTAGTAGGAGAGCGCGAAAAGGACCCTTCGTTTGGAAGGCTTTCCTGTTAAGATACATTTACCCTCCTCTTCGACGCTATCGAAAGGTATGCATCGGATGGTGGCTTTTGTCTCTTCCTTGATGATGGCTTCCGTTTCATAAGTGCCGTCCCAATGTGCGAGAATAAATCCCGGTTTACTGATTAACCGCTCTTTGAACTCTTCGTAGGTATCAACTTTTGTGGTATTTTCCTCCCTGAATCTCAAGGCTTTGTTGTAGATATTGCCCTGAATTTCGACCAATAGGTTTTCGATCAGGTTCTCAATGCCCTCCAACTGCTCAACCATTTTTTCCAGTGTGTCGCGACGGGCAATCTCCACACTGCCGTTTTCAAGGTCGCGTGGGCCAATGGCCAGACGAACGGGTACGCCTTTCATCTCATACTCTGCAAATTTCCATCCCGGACGCTGCGAATCGCGGTCATCATATTTTACACGAATCCCCTTGCTTTTGAGCTTTTCAACCAAGACTTTTACTTTTTCCGAAATTTGCGCCAGTTGATCAAAATTCTTGTAAATAGGAACAATTACCACTTGAATGGGGGCAAGCTTCGGAGGAAGGACCAGTCCGTTGTTGTCGGAATGCGCCATGATCAATGCCCCGATCAATCGTGTTGAGACTCCCCAGGAGGTGGCCCACACATATTCGAGTTTGCCCTCCCTTGAGGTAAATTGCACCTCAAAAGCCTTGGCGAAATTTTGACCAAGAAAGTGCGAGGTACCCGACTGCAGGGCTTTTCCATCCTGCATCAAGGCTTCAATACTATAGGTTTCCAATGCACCGGCAAACCTTTCGTGTTCTGATTTGGCACCCTTAATTACCGGAACAGCCATGTAATTCTCAACAAAATCAGCGTATACGTTGATCATGCGTTCGGTCTCCTCAAGGGCCTCCTCCCTGGATTCGTGTGCGGTATGTCCCTCCTGCCACAAGAATTCGGCAGTGCGAAGGAACATGCGGGTGCGCATCTCCCAACGAACGACATTGGCCCATTGGTTGACCAATATTGGAAGGTCCCGGTAGGATTGCACCCAATTTTTATAGGTACTCCATATTATTGTTTCGGAGGTTGGCCGTATGATCAGCTCCTCTTCCAGTTTGGCCTCAGGGTCGACAATAATCCCTTTTCCATTGGGATCATTTTTAAGGCGGTAATGGGTCACAACGGCACACTCCTTGGCAAATCCCTCAACGTGGCTGGCCTCTTTTGAAAAGAATGATTTAGGGATAAACAAAGGAAAATAGGCATTTTCGTGACCTGTATCTTTGAACATCTGGTCCAGTGCCGCCTGCATCTTTTCCCAAATTGCATAACCGTATGGTTTGATCACCATACAACCGCGAACCGCGGAGTTTTCAGCCAGATCGGCCTTGCTAACCAGATCATTGTACCACTGCGAATAATTTTCCTCTTTGGATGTAAGTTCCTTTGCCATTTTTGTACTTTGGTATGATATTTGCTTATATCTAAAATATATTTCCTATGCAAAAGTAGGGAAAATTGAAGGAATACTAAAGTAAAGGAGGACAAAACATGAAACCAAATGTGAAACTATTCATCGCCGTTGCTTTACTGGCTACCGCTTGTACAACAGGTTCAAGGGTAACTTCAGGTGGTTATTCGGATGATCTTTATTTCACTCCGAGTGATGCCCAACCATCGGCCCCCAAACCAGTCAAACAGGTAAAGCAACCTGAGAAAAAAAGCACTGTGGTGATGCAGGTGGAAGAGAACGAACAGGGTAAGGTTGTCAACAACTACATCGTTCCCAAAAGCAGCCGAAAAGATAAAAATGCCTATTACTTCGACGATCAGCCGGCTTATGCGGATACCGTCATGGAATACAAAGACGATAAAGAACAGGTAACCATCAACAATTATTTTGAAGGTGAAGAGATGAATTATTCTACCCGCATACGTTCCTTTTACAATCCCTATTTCTACGATCCGTTCTGGGATCCCTTCTGGGGTGGGTTCTACGATCCCTATTTCGGTTCTCCCTTTAGCTGGGGAATGGGTTGGGGAGGTATGTATGGAGGATATTATGGCGGATATTATGGCGGATATTATGGTGGTTGGTATAATCCATGGAATCCTTGGTACGGCTATGGGTATGGTGGATTTGGATACGGGTACGGCTGGGGATATGGTTACGGCTGGGGTGGCGGTTACTATCCCGGTTGGGGCTGGACCAGTGGTAGCTATTATGCAGATGGTGGTTGGAGCAATGGCAATTACCACAATGGTAAACAAAACAGTACAGGGAAACGTGGTGTTTCCAACGCCGTCAGGTATGGTACAAATAATACAAAAAGTGGTATGTACACCGGTGCAGGTTCGTTCAACGGCCAGGTTCTGGGAAGAAGCGTCAATGCTACCTCAACCAGATTACAGTCAACGAATGGCGCTGTTCAGGGAGTCAGACCGGGAATGGGTGGAGTTGGTGCGACAGGAACCAGGCAGCCTTCAACCAGGGAGGCTACAGTACTGCAGCAAAGTCAGGGATCCGGCAACATGCAGGGAACCCGGATCAACAGAGGTGAAACCCTCTCAAATCTTCGTCGCTCAAGCACCAACAACATTCAAAGCAGTGGTGCCGTTAACCAGAATAATATATCCTCCAGACCTGTTTCTTCAGGAAGGGATTATACCCCAACCTACAACAGGCCAAGGATGAATACACAGCCGTCCTACAACAATGGGGCAACCAGGCAATACAATGTACCGCAATCCAACGGCAACTCCCAGGGCAGCAGGTATGCAAGACCACAAAGTTCAGGTGGAAGTTATGGCGGTGCGGCAAGAACCCAACAATCCAATAGCTACCAACGCGGTGCGGCAAGCAGCTCACCTTCGCGTTCATCTGCCACACCGAGCAGCAGCAGTAGTAGCGGCAGAAGTAATTCACCCGGGTTTTCCGGCTCAAGCTCCGGTACCAGATCCTTCTCAACACCGTCATTCAGCGGCGGGAGCAGCTCTGGTGGGGGCAGTGTAGGTGGCAGCAGCGGTGGTGGACATTCCGGAGGTGGAGGAGGATCAGGCAGAACCAGATAAATCCATCAATTCCACGATAATTATAAAAAGATAATATATTCAGCGATAAAGAGCATGTTTGGAAATCACTAATCAATGATTTGAGTATTTGCATGCAATTCGTTTCACTGATCTTCGATTCCATTTGTCCAACAAAAGAAAAATTACACAACATGAAAAAATTATACTTCACAACAATGGCGATCATAGCGATGACAGCTGTAAGCTCTGCGCAATATGTCGACAATGCCCTGTTGTTTTCGCAACAGAATTATGGGTCCACAGCCCGTTCCAAAGCCATGGGAAATGCTTTCGGCGCCCTGGGTGGGGATTTTGGATCACTCAGCATCAACCCTGCCGGTTTAGGCATTTATCAACGGGGCGAAGTATCGACTACCATAAGCCTTTTCAATCAAAACGCAACAGAAACAACCTATCAGGGAAATTCAAATAAGGAGAACAACAACAATTTTAATTTTAAAAATTTTGGATATGTATCGTCCATTCCTGGTTCTGCAAACAATTCAGGGTTGGTATCATTCAATTTTGGTATAGGATACAACCGTTTGGCCAATTTCAACCAAAACAGTTTTGTATCGTCTGAGAGTTCACCCTATTCCAGAATGGATGCTTTTGCACAACAGACCAACGGGATCAAATACAACAACCTGGTATCAATTGATGGTTATGATCCATATCAAAGCAGCGTCCCGTGGGAAAGTAAACTTGCATGGGAAAACTATCTGATCGATGTGACCAATTCTTCTACGACCGGCGATAAATATGCCACATTCCTGCTCGACAATGAGAAGGTTAAGCAACGTGAAGCGGCCAGCAGGGAGGGGTTTATCAATGAATACCTTGCCAGTTTTGGGGCCAATTTCAACCACAGGCTATACCTTGGAGCAACCATTGGTATGCAGGACCTGTTTTACGATGAAGCCAAAGTTTACAGCGAATTTGGGATTGACGAAGTCGGCACCAATTTGAAAAGCTGGGGCCATTACGATTACGCGAACAATACCAGATCAACCGGAGTTGGTTATAACCTCAAATTGGGGGCTATCTACCGGCCATTGCCAGTTCTCAGGCTCGGTCTTGCTTTTCATACCCCTACCTATTTCCACATCAAGGAGACCTATAGTTCAACCATGAGTTCTAATCTGGATGGAATAAGTACACAGGCTGATGGGGCACATAAAGAATCTACACCGATAGGAAATTTCGAATACAACTTTCATTCACCACTCCGCGTTATCGCAAGTGTCGCTTATCAATTTGAGAAAAAGGCGATATTCTCGATGGATTATGAATTTGTCGATTATGCATCGTCAAAATTCAGCCACGGATATTCCGATGACTTCAGCGTTGAAAATGGAGACATCAAGTCTGTATATAAATCAGTCAGTAATATAAGATTAGGCGCTGAATACAGATTAAATGACGCTTTCAGCCTCAGGGGTGGATTGGAATTTTTGGGTAATCCATACAAATCGAGCGCCTACGGAGTTTCCCAGCCCAATATGGATTACAAATTCACCACTTACAATGGAGGGTTCGGTTACCGTTCCGGGAAATACTCATTGGATGTTACTTATAGCCTTGGCGACAAAACCAACTATATGTACCTTTATCATATAGATGGTATTAACGTTGATCCGGTTAAATATCATAACATTAACCAGGAGTTGCTATTTACTTTCGCGATTCGGATGTGATAAATGAAATAGGTAGAAATAGGTAGAAATAGGTAGAAATAAATGGTAATAAATAGAAATAGGTGGAGCAATTTCCACCTATTTCTATTTATATCAATCAATTACAATTTATTTCCACTTATTTCCATTTATTTCCATTTATTTCCATTTATTTCCATTTATTTCAATCTATTTCACAATATCATACCAGCTCCAACTACATTATTTGTCGCCTCATCAATTAATATCAAACTTCCCGTTTCCCTGTTTCGTTTGTAAGAATCGTAGAACAATGGACGGGTTGTTTTGATGGTGATTTTTGCGATCTCGTTCAGCCCGATGATGGTATCTTCGTCGTGCTCCTCCAGGGTATTGATATTGACTTTGTAGGCTACTTCTGTCACCACACATTTCATTTCGTTGGTGGTATGCTTTAACAAATATTTTCCCCGGTGCTGGAGTGGTTTGCTGTTTAGCCAACAAATCATGAGATTGATCTCCTGTCCCTGGAACGGTTGGTTCACTGCATCAACGATCATGGAACCGCGACTGATATCAATTTCATGCGCAAGGCGCAACGTGACAGATTGGGGGGGGAAAGCCAATTCCAGGCTCTTTGCCCCAAAATCTATTCCCTGAATGGTTGTCTTTTGACCACCCGGCAGGGCAACGACCTCCTGTCCTACCCTGAAGATTCCACCTGCAACCCTACCGGCATATCCCCGGTAGTCGTGGAATTGATCAGATTGCGGACGAATCACATATTGTACGGGGAAACGCGGATCATCAAAATTGTGGTCGCCGCCTACTGGCAACGATTCCATCAAACCTATAAAAGTCGGACCAGTGTACCAATCCATGTTGGTCGAACGATCTACCACATTGTCTCCAAGTTTCGCGCTGATGGGCAGGAAATGAACATCATTGTTGCCCAGCTTGTGTGCCACCTCCGTAAAATCCACTTTAATAGCCTCAAATACTGCCTGGGAAAAATCGACCAAATCCATCTTGTTCACGCAAACCACCACATGGGGTATCTGCAACAAAGCGGCAATGTAAGCATGTCGTCGGGTCTGCTCGATCACACCATTACGCGCGTCAATCAGGATAACAGCGGCATTGGCAGTCGAAGCGCCGGTTACCATGTTCCTGGTATATTGAATGTGTCCGGGTGTGTCGGCAATGATAAATTTTCGTTTCGGTGTGGCGAAATACCGGTAGGCTACATCAATGGTAATGCCTTGTTCCCGTTCAGCACGCAATCCATCGGTGAGCAGAGCCAGATTAACCTCTTCTCCTCCCCTGCTGATGCTGGCCCTTTCAATGGCCTCCATCTGATCTTCAAAAATCGCCTTGCTATCGTACAGCAGACGACCAATCAGGGTACTTTTCCCATCATCAACACTTCCTGCAGTGGTGAACCGCAGTAGTTCCATATCCAAATATCCGATCTCCTTGCCGGACAAAACTGATGCTTTATTGTCAATCATGCTAAACTTATATCATTTCAACTATTAATCAACAAGTTATGAGATATGAATTATGAGTTATAACTCAACTGCCAACACCCATAACTCATATCTTATAACTCATATCTCAGAAATATCCCTCTTTCTTCCGGTCTTCCATGGCTGCTTCCGATCTTTTGTCGTCGGCACGGCCACCCCTTTCGGTCACGCGGCTTGCTGCTACTTCCTGAATAATCTGTTCCAAAGTGTGAGCTTCTGAAAGACTAACCCCTGTGCAAGTAATATCACCGATGGTACGACAGCGGATTCTTTTAACTTCTGCCCTTTCGCCAGACTTCAGCTGCATAAACGGGGCAGTTGCCAGCCATACACCATCCCTGCAGAATACCTCACGTTCGTGGGTGAAATAGAGGCTTGGCATGGGAATATTTTCCATCAGGATATATTGCCAGACATCCATTTCTGTCCAATTACTGATTGGGAATACCCTGAAATGTTCACCGATGTTCTTCTTCCCGTTGAAGAGGTTCCAGAGCTCCGGCCGTTGATTTTTAGGATCCCACTGACCAAATTCATCCCTGTGGGAGAAAAAGCGCTCCTTGGCGCGGGCTTTCTCCTCATCACGGCGACCACCACCCATGGCGCAATCGAACTTCATCTCTTCAATCGCGTCCAAAAGGGTCACTGTTTGCAAGACGTTGCGGCTTGCGTTAACTCCCTTTTCTTCGACAGCCCTGCCTTTGTCAATGGAATCCTGGACATATTTAACAAGCATCTTGGTGCCGGTTTTTTCGGCCAGTTCATCCCGATAGGTAATGGTCTCTTCAAAATTGTGACCGGTATCGATGTGCATCAATGGAAATGGGACCTTTGCCGGATAAAATGCCTTGCGGGCGAGGAAAAACATGACGATTGAATCTTTACCGCCTGAAAAAAGCATCACAGGGTTTTCGAACTGTGCAGCCACTTCACGAATGACGAAGATCGACTCTGCCTCTAATTCCCTTAGATGGTTAATGGTATGTAACTCCATAAATACAAATTCTGATTTTTTGATTGTCCGGGTCAAAACATTCTACCAAAAGGACAAGGCACAAAAATAAACATTCCGTGGAGAAAAACGACTAATGGGATTAATCCTTCTCCTAACGGTGACTCCTTCCCAATAAAATCTACTGATCGGTTGTGGGCAAAAAATCGACAAATAAATACCTGACTGTATTTCAGGATATTAGCTGGTATTTCAGATCCCAATGATTGCTTTGCAGTACAGTTTGGACGTTAACTTCAAAGATTCGTCTGACAATTCTTCTGGTCATGTCAGGATAGTGGACATTCACCTTCTCTTCTGATTCAAGCCAATCGCTTATCTTTTCATATTGCGAAGGATGCAAATTTTTTATAACAGGAACCCCCATCAATTCCAGCGCGGTGGCATTGTATTGCTGCTCATACTGACCTTTCATGGGTATCACCATCAATTTCTTGTTCAGGTAAAGCGCTTCCGCAGGGGTTTCAAATCCGGCGCCGCACAACACACCTGAAGAGTTGGCCATATCCACAATAAATTCATCATTGGTGATTTTATTTACGATAATATTATCAACCCGATAGGATTTTTTTGCATGCTTTGAAAAGATATGCCAGTTGTAATCACCAAACAAGGAGAGCGTATCCACCAATAACTTGTCATCATAGGCGGGCAGATAGACGGTGAAATAATCCTGTACATCCGTTTCACAATCCCTTACCTGCTTTCTAATAACCGGCGTAAAGATGGTATCGTCATAGGCTTTAAAATGGAAGCCAAAATGGGTATCCGCCGGCGCATAATTTCTCAGAATAAACCTGCCCAACAGATCAATTTTCCGTGGAACTGGCACTTTGTCGCTTAAAAGGGCGCCCTGATGGCTCAAACTGATGCATGGAATTTTTTTCTTCCTGCAAGCCCATGCAGAAACTGGCTCAAAATCGTTGATTACCAAATCGTAATCCTCGACCCTGAGTTGATCGATTTCACGCTTCAAGTTCCAAAGATTGCTCTTCGTCAAAGTTTTCCAAATGTCAACACCGCCGCTTTTGCCAAACCAAAAACTCAAACCCTTCAAGCGATATTTTACCGGTTCGTCCAATTCAACATCACACTGGGTCCCGCTTACCAGGATATCGCATTGACAAAATTCCTGAAGATAGGGTATGATGTCACGTGCACGGCTAATGTGACCGTTGCCTGTTCCCTGAATTGCATACAATATTTTCATAACTGAATTTTTTTACTATCCTCAATTATCTTTGAAACTCAACCAGCATATTTTTAAACAGTTCTTTCGCTTCAATATCTATGATCTTTTCAAAATCGGCATCCACATTGCCGGGATCTTCTACAAAATCTTCCCGGTAGGTAAACAATCTCCATTTCCCCTGATTGTATTCGAGGGCTGTCAGGTTCTCGATCCAGTCGCCGGAGTTGAGATAATGGATGGTTTGGTTTCCAACAGTCATTTCCCTCATTTCGGGATGATGTATATGACCGCAAATAATGTAATCTATGCCTTTTTGTGCAGCTATCGAAGCAGCCGTATCCTCGAAGGCATTGATAAACTTCACTGCTCCCTTGACGGATTCCTTAATTTTCATTGAAAAAGAGACCGGCCCAAAATTCAGTTTCCGGTTTATCCAGTTTATTCTGGTATTCAACCAAATCAGGGTATCATAACCAATGGCCCCAATTTTGGCCAGCCATTTGGAATACTGCATCACCACATCGAAAACATCGCCATGAAAAAGCCAGACTTTCTTCCCATTCAGTTCAAGTTTCAACTCGTTCAGGATACGAAGCTTACCAATCTTCAATCCGCTGAACTTTCGAAACATTTCATCATGATTTCCTGTGATGTAATAGACTGAACTATTGCCGGAGGCCAATCCGATCAGGTGCTTAACAACCTTTAAGTGTGATTTTGGGAAGAATCGTTTGTTAAATTGCCAGATGTCGATGATATCCCCGTTTAGTACAATCGTTTTGGGACGAATGCTTTTCAAATACTTTAACAACTCTGTGGCGTGGCAACCCGACGTTCCCAAATGTATATCGGAAATTACAACCAGTTCAACGCTTCTCTTTTTGTCCATTAGTTACGGTTTTTCACGCAGCTAATTAACAGCAAACATATTACGGATCAGTTACAAAACAGTGAAATAACAGTTACGGTTTGGCTATTTTAAAAAATCCCGGAACCAATATCCCGAATCCTTGATCACCCGTTTTTGGGTTGAAAAATCATTGTAGACAAGGCCGAACCGTGGCCGGTATCCCTCTGCCCATTCAAAATTGTCAATAAAGGTCCATGCAAAATACCCTTTGACATTAACTCCTTCATTTTTAGCCTTAAGGATATGTTGAAGGTATCGTTTGTAAAAATCAATTCTTTTCGGATCATGGACCTTCCCATTAATCAATTGATCAGGAAATGCCGCCCCGTTTTCCGTAACAATGATCTCTTTAACCGGGTATTTAGAGAACTGCTTAATAATGTTGTAAATACCTTCCGGGGCTACCTCCCAACCCATTTCGGTAAGTTCAGCATCCTCACCGGGCTTTACGCGATTTGCCCAAATAAAAGGGATCAGTGATGGCTTGGTAACCACCCTAAAATAGTTTTGTAAGCCAATGAAGTCGAAATCGAATTTCAATTGTTGATAATCACCGGGAACAATATATTTCTCAATTTTCCTGAGAAATGGAAGATCGGCATATGGATATCCCATTCCCAGCGAGGGTTCGATAAATAGTCGGTTTAATACTACGTCCAGCCTTTGGGCTGCCCGTTGATGGCTATCCTTCAATTTATATGGTTCGGTGTGAGAGCAGGAAAATGTTGTGCCGATATGGGCCTGTTTGACATTGTGACGAATAATCCTCCCTCCCTCTGCCTGGCACAGGCAGGCATGATGGACAGAAGCAAGGAACTTACCTATTCCGGTCCGGTTGGGGGCATGGATTCCCGATAGGTATCCAAGGGTCGTAAACCCTGCAGGTTCGTTCAGTACCATCCAGTGGTTGATCCGATCGCCATATCTTCTGGTGCACAAATCCGTGAACTCAGAAAACCAGCCCAGCATATCCCGGTTGGCCCATCCGCCACGATCCTCCAGCACCTGGGGTAAATCCCAATGATAAAGCATGGCCCATGGTTCAATTCCAAGATCAAGACAATTATCAATCAGCTTGTTGTAAAAATCTACCCCTTTTTCATTGATTCTACCGGTCCCATCAGGAAGGAGCCTGGCCCAAGAAAATGAGAACCTGAAGTTGTTAAAATTAAGGCTCTTCAGAAGTTCCAGGTCCGTTTGATAACGATGGTAAAAATCGATGGCCTCGTTTCCATTGGAATTGTCCTTGATATGACCCGGTTTTGATGAGAACCTGTCCCATACTGATTCTCCCTTGCCATCAACATTCCAGGCGCCCTCAACCTGATAGGCTGATGTTGCAACTCCCCAGTTAAAATCCGGACCAAAATCTCGCCTGGAAAATTCAGTTTCAAAGATTCTATTGACAAGGCCCGGACTAATCTTCCACATCGCTGCAAGAGCAGCCATATATTTCAAAAAATCATAACGAAGCATTTTCTACCTTTTGCAAATGAATCCAATACATAATTTATTGCATTGGATTAACAGGGCGCAAAGATAATCACATAAAATGATTTATATTCCTAGCCTGATAACAGACGCGCCTTTTACTCTAAGGCCTCTGTCATCAATGCATGAGTGAGAGGGCAAGAGAAGAAGGATTATCAAAATGTACAAAGGCCTCAATACCGTAATGATCAGAAAGGTCTGAAAAATTATTCCTTATTTGTTCCTTCATTACAAAAACCTGTCGCACAATATTTCTGATGGCTTTCGAATTACGTAAAAGTATGTAGTCAATTAAGCTCTTCCTTCCATTTTCCCTCTGAGCCAACTTATTTTCTATTTCGTCATATGAGCTCTGCTGTTCACCCTGCAGGCTTCCGTTTTCAGCATCGAGAAGGGTCAGCATGTTATTATAATTCACCTTATCCTCAAATTCAATGTTGAAATCACCACATACAATTTGAGGTATCTCCTGTCTGGCAAATTTTTTCAGAAGCTTGTCTGCAATCTCACGGCATTGACCGATCCGGACACTACCCGGGCTATTGGCCTGAAGATGGGTTCCAAGGAGCTGAAAGGATTGTCCCTGCCATTCACCTTCGAAAAGAACCGCACCTTTTCGAGCGAAGGCATCAATACCAAAACGATTCTTAAATTCAATCTGCTCCAGTTGACGAAGCGGGATCTTACTGAGTATCCATATTCCGCTATTCGTTTTGAAGGAAAATCTGGAATCGTTTGCCGGACCATACATAAAAGGATATTCCAGCTTCAACTGAGATCTCAGAATCTTCCGGGCCTGGAAATCAAATGCTTCTTCGAATACGATAATGTCAATGTTATAGTCGGCTATTTTCCTAGCAATAGCATCAGCTCTTTTGCAATTTCTGTGAAACTCCGAACAGAAAGGGAGCATGTAGATGTTCCAGGTAAGAATTTTAAGTTCGCGCTGTTTTGCTGGTAAAGGCGCAGACTCCGGAGCGGATTCGCAGGTGTTCGCCTGATTGACTGCAATTACAATCAATAGAATAATCATGAGTATACTTTTTATCTTATTCATTGCCATAGAGTTTGAATTCAAATAAATGAGTAATGAACCAATTCTTTTCTGATGACAGAGGGATTGCAAAATCCGTCACTTATTGTATGAATCATTGAAAGCGAATGAATTTATTGCGTCTCCTAATCCATTAGGCAAATTTTTGAAAAGGTTGTTAATGATTGAATACAGTTCCGTTACATCTTTGTTTCATCAAAAAAATGAGTCGCACGATCAGAAATAAGAGTATATAACCACCTTGCTAATTAGCAAGCCAACAATCGCATGAAAATGATTTTAGCATTGAGATCTCTCGGATTAGAAAAATGATATAGAATAAGTTTAACCATAGTGTATTTTTTTTGAAACATCTCTGTAACAGTATTAGTGCATTTTTGTGCCTGAATTAGAATTGATATACTGTGTTTATGAATTTTTTAGCTAACAAATTTTATTGCGTCGTCCCGATTACAAAAGCATCCTCTTTTTTTGTTTATTGGAGGATACCCAAGAATCACATTCGTACTCCCAATAAAAATCTACCCATAATAGGATTCCTCCATAACACATTGATAGGTCTACTCTTTATTTTACTTCTTAATAGCAATACATTTGCGGCATCAGGAAGTATTGAGGGAACAGTTTTTGACAAAAAAACAAAAGAGACACTTGTTGGAGCACAAGTTATACTGGAAGGAACTACTATCGGAGCCGTCACAAATTTTGACGGTCACTTTTTAATTGACAATATCAAACCTGGCAATTACAATGTGAAAGTCACATACATCTCTTACAATCCCATTGTATTTGATGGAATAGTCATTTCTGCCAATAAAAGAGCCCAGCTAAATGTTGACATGGAGGAAGCTTCAATCAACATCGGAGATATTACTGTAACAGCCTCCAGGCGCAAAGGTTCAGATGTTTCCATTATTAGTGCCATCAAATCAAGCCTTATCTCATCAAACGGAATATCGAATCAACAAATTCAGCGTTCACAAGACAGGGATGCCTCAGAGGTTGTCAAACGAGTTCCCGGGGTAACAGTGGTAGATGACCGTTTTGTCATTGTAAGAGGTTTGGGACAGCGATACAACAGTGTTTGGCTCAACAACGCATCGGCACCAAGTTCCGAGGCAGATAGCAGGGCATTTTCATTCGACATAGTTCCCAGTTCGATGATCGAAAACATGATGATATTCAAGACTCCTGCGCCGGAACTGCCAGGTGATTTTTCAGGAGGTTTTATCAAGTTAAGTACCAAAGACGTTCCTGAATCAAACGCATATTCAATTTCGATAGGTACTTCGATGACTCCTGGTATCACTTTCAGTAATTTCAGCAAATATCAGGGAGGAAAAACAGACTGGTTGGGAATCGATGATGGAACCAGAAAACTTCCTGCTATCTTCCCTGTCGATTTAAGAGAAGTCGGGGCAAATGACCAGGTTTTGTTGGGTCGTATGCTGAATAAAAATTGGCTGGCTAAAACAACGACTGCCTCACCTGATTTACGCCTTTCCTTTACAATGGCGCACCGGTTCAAACTGAATAAAATAATCTTTGGAGAAATTACAGCGGTAAATTACTCAAATACCAAAAGCTTCGACCAGGTTATAAACAATAATTTCGGTGTTTATAGGTTCGATATTGACAAACCCGGATATGATTTCTCTTTCAACGACAATGTTTACAAGAACACTGCCAAGTTGGGTTTGATGCACAATTGGAGCGTTTTCTTAGGCAAAGGAAGCAAAATAGAATTACGCAACCTGTTGAATCATATCGGATATACAAAAACCACCCAAAGACGCGGTACGGAGTTCTACAGCAATTCAAAAATTGAATCCTACGAATATGCATTCTTGAGTCGTAGTACCTATATGGGACAGCTTAGTGGAACCCACTCTTTCAACGAGAACAAAACAAAAATTGACTGGATTGCAGGATATTCAAGGGCTGTAAGAGATGAGCCTGATCTAAAAAGATTAAAACTTACCATGAATGAAAATAAAAATGACGCAAATTATGGCAAATATTACATGGTTTTTCCATCCAATCCACTGACTGCCAATGCTGGACGTGTATACATGAACCTCAGCGAAAATGTCTATTCTGTAGCTGCTAATCTCGAACATACCTTCTCTATTTTTAATATCAAGCCTACTTTTAAGGCTGGTATCTATTCGGAGAAAAAGGATAGGAAGTTTAGTGCCAGAAAATTGGGGTATGTTGCTTCTGACAAATCACAATATGATATAAAAATTGGATATCTGCCCTTCGACCAGATGTTCGCTGACGGCAACATTAATACAACTACCGGAATTAAATTGGCTGAAGAAACCAGTAAATCTGATTCCTACTCCGGGAATAACAATCAGTTGGCAGGTTATCTGGCGCTTCAAATTCCATTCTCCAAAAAATTATCCGTCTACGCAGGTGTAAGAGGTGAAAAAAACAGACAAGAAATTGAAAGTTATGACAGGTTCCTTCAACCGATTACAGTTAGCAACGATACATTAAATATTCTCCCTTCCGTAAATGCCGTTTATTTGTTTAACGATGAAAACCTATTACGGATAGCTTATGGCAAATCGTTAAACCGTCCTGAATTCAGGGAGATTGCCCCCTTCCCATTTTATGATTTCGAAAACAATGCAGTTTATTCGGGAAACCCAATACTAAAAAATGCATCCATTACAAACGGTGAGATCAGGTTTGAACATTATCCCTCTAAAAATGAATTGCTGTCGATTGGTATATTTTACAAGAAATTCCAAAATCCTATTGAGGTTAAATATCTACAGACCGGCAGCGGATTGGAATTTACCTACCAGAATGCGGATCAGGCAGTGAATTATGGCATCGAAGCGGAAATTCGTAAATCGCTTGGCTCAACTGGTATACTTGAAAAATTGAGTGTTGTACTGAATGGTGCTTTGATTAAAAGTGAGATAAGCTTCAGAAATAAAGTTACAGAGAAAACACGTCCAATGGCCGGTCAATCACCATATATCCTGAATGCGGGGATCTTTTATAGCGATGAAGAGAAAAGTAGATTGATGATCAATCTGTTGTACAATGTTATCGGGAAAAGAATACAAATTGTCGGTACTCCTCAGCAAAACTCTTGGGAAGATATCCCTGATGTATATGAAATGCCCAGACATCTGGTGGATTTTGTCATCAGCAAAAAAATTGGGAAATACGCCGAAGTAAAGCTTTCTATTAAAGATTTGCTGAATCAAAATGTAATTTACAAACAAAATATCAACGCTACTGTAGATATGAACTATTACACCGGAAGTGCTTCTTCTATCAAAAATTTCAAAAGGGATCAGGTTCTAAGGAGCTTCAAGCCAGGAAGTAGTTATTCTATTGAATTGGGTTTCCGCTTCTAGTAAATCATTACCCTTTAACACTTAATATAAAATAGGTCAGAATAAAAATTAAAAAGAATAATTATTTAAAAATTACAATTATGAAACGTATTATTTCCAATTTCCTTTTATTATCGATTCTACTTGTAGCAGGAGTGTCCTCTTGCAAAAAAGATCCGGTAATTGTTAAAGTAACAGGCATTTCGCTTGATCAAAAAAGTGCTACAATCAGGATTGGTACTCCTCTTAAACTAACTGTTTCCCTCACCCCTTTTGATGCAACCGACAAAACGGTAACATGGAGCATCAGGGATGCGGCGATTGCTAGTGTTGCATCCGATGGAACAGTTTCAGGCCTTGCGGCTGGAAACACTGAGATTACTGTAACGGCCAAGGACGGTTCATTTACAGACAAATGCGCCGTGACAATTTTCCCTTCAGCCGGATCCACGATCTCACTGACTGGTAATATTACAACTAATTTGACTTTAAAATCAGATATTAATTATGTCTTGGATGGTTGGGTCTATGTCAAATCAGGGGCAATAATAACCATTGAGCCCGGAACAGTTATCAAGGGAAAGGTTGATACAAAAGCATCGTTGGTAATTGAAAGGGGAGCAAAAATTATGGCTGAAGGCACAGCTGCGAAACCCATAGTATTTACCTCTTCAAAACCGGTAGGTTCGCGAGCAGCAGGTGATTGGGGCGGTGTTGTGCTTTGTGGAAAAGCAAAAATTAATGTAACCGGTGGTGAAGCTGAAATCGAAGGTGGCTTAGGTGCAAAATACGGAGGTACTGACGATAATGACAATTCTGGTTCAATGAAATATGTAAGAATAGAATTTGCTGGATATGCCTTCCAGCCGGACAAAGAAATTAACGGATTAACTTTTGGTGGAGTGGGCAGAGGAACAACAATCGACTATGTTCAGGTTTCATTTGCAAACGACGATTCATATGAATGGTTTGGAGGGACTGTAAATTGCAAACACCTGATTGCTTTTAGTGGTTTAGATGACGAGTTTGATACTGATTTTGGTTTCAGTGGATTTGTTCAATACCTGGTTGGATTACGTGACCCGATGATTGCCGACATTTCAAAATCAAATGGTTTTGAATCAGACAATGACGGAAGTGGATCAACAAATATTCCGACCACCAACCCAAGATTCGCCAATGTGAGCCTTTTTGGACCACTCGCAACTTCAAATACCACAATCAACCCTTTGTTTCAGGCATCCATGCACATCAGAAGAAAATCTAATCTTGAAGTTTACAATTCAGTCTTTGCAGGCTGGCCAAAGGGACTATTACTTGCAGACCCGAAAGGGAATGGCGGTACAGGTGCCCAGGTGAAAGGTTGCATTCTTTCAGGAATGACAGACAATTATAGCGGAAATACTGCCGGAGAACAAGCATTCTTCGAAGATGTTACACGCATCAACAGAACTATCCTTCTTAATACTGATCTGAAAGTGACCAATCCATTTAACCTGACAGCACCTAACTTCTTACCACAAACAGGTTCTCCCTTGCTGACCGGCGCTGCAACACTTCCAACAGGATTAGAGGCAACTGATTACATCGGGGCATTCAAAACAACAGATTGGACAGCAGGATGGGCCAATTGGACACCAAAAACTACTGTATATTAATTATTAATGTTTCCAAATTGAAAGGCCGCTCCCATCGGAGTAGCCTTTTCTTTTGGTTACAATAGCATCAACCATTCACAATTTTTTGCTAAATTGGGCTATTACAAATCAAGGAATTTTATAGATCAAAATGAAAAAGAAACTAGTGCTTTTCCTATTTGTTGTCATTTCCTCTTATGCTTATTCACAGGATATTGTGATTGTTGAGGGTAAATATTTTAAGAAAGGAATGCTCTATTCGGGAATTCACACCGAATATTATGAAAACACCCGCCCAAAAACAATCCTTAACATCTTGAATGGAGTTTTGGAAGGGTCAGTTACCACTTATTTTGAAAATGGGAACAAACAAGAGTTACGCTCTTACAAAAACGGAACGAAAGATGGCATTTGGATTACCTGGGATGAACTTGGAAATAAAACAGCCAAGGCAGAATACAAAGAGAATGTTAAAAATGGAGATTGGTTTATATGGTCCAATCAGGGCAAGCCATTATATGAACTTCACTACATCATGGGACAAAAAAGTGGTACATGGAAAGTCTATGATGAAACAGGTAAACTGATTAGCGAAAGAACCTACTGAAATATAGCCAGGATTATTACCAAATTTTAATCATTTTGTAATAATCCTGTAATCAAATCGTAACAACAATGACAGATATTTGCAGTATACATAAAACACTCAAAATGAAAAAGTCATTTTTAATATTGTTATTCATTTCAGTTGTTGCAACTTCCTTTGCTGTTAAAACCAGTAATCCATCCAACAAAGGCAAAGCCACGGAAACTACTGTTTCTAACTTAGTTACTACTGTTTCGATTTCAGGCAAAGTGATTGACCTGAATTCTGGAGAGGCTCTTGTAGGAGTTGAAGTTTTCATTGAAGGTTCCTCTCAAAAAGTTCATTCTGATTTGGATGGCAATTTTAAAATTGAAAACCTAAAACCGGGTGAGTACAATGTGATTGCCTCCTATATTTCGTACAATAAAAGCTTTATCGAGAAACTGGAAGTTGGAAAATCAAATCAAACTCTGAATATTAAGTTGCAATCTGCCAATTAACCTCAACGTGACTTAAAAAAACGGAATTGCATTTCTTGCAATTCCGTTTTTTTTAAGCCTGAACACATTTCTCCACGTAGTGAAAATTAAACTATGAACTAATAGGCTTAATAACACAAGAGAAAATGAACGATAATTTTAAGATATTGGTAGCTGAAGACGAAGAGGATTTGTGCGAGATTCTACAGTATAATCTTGAATGCGAGGGATATAATGTAGACGTTGTTTTTTCTGCCGAAGAGGCCTTAAAGAAGAAGCTTTCAGTTTATGATCTATTTCTTCTGGATGTGATGATGGGGAAAATGACGGGATTTGCACTGGCACAAAAAATCCGTAAAGAGCTTAATATTAGCATTCCAATAGTATTTTTATCCGCAAAAAATACTGAAAATGATTTACTTACTGGTTTTACTGTCGGAGCAGATGATTACATATCCAAACCATTCTCCATCAGAGAACTGCAAGCTAGGGTAAAATCGATTCTGAAACGAACTAACCAACGTCCAACAGATGAAGAGATTGAAGTTTTAAGTTTGGGAGATATTAGACTCGACATAAAAGCAAAACGATTAATCATAGACAGCAAGAAAGTTGAACTTACGAGAAAGGAGTTTGATATTATCATGTTGCTGGCCACAAATCAGGGTAGAATTTTCTCAAGAGAAGAAATACTGTATAAGATTTGGGCCAACGACGTTGTCGTGACTGATCGAACGGTGGATGTGAATATTACTAGATTGAGGAAAAAATTAGAGGGATACGCGAAATACATTCGCAACAAAGCAGGATATGGCTATTTTTTCGAGACCTAAAGGCTATTCCCTCCAAAAAATCAACCAGTGGATCTACAAACATCATCTACAAAAGAATTATCTAGGTTATAAATCTGTAAATTAATGATTTATGAAAAAGTTAGTACTTCGTGGTGTAACAGATTTGTCACAATATTGTAACAATAATTAATTAACGTGTAACATTTTTGTAATATTTTTGATAGAATTTTGTAACAAAATATAAAACTAAATTCTATCATCTATGAAATTTCATTTTTTAATTTTAGGTATTTTATTAATTGTGCTCTCATTAAACTTAAGAGGACAAGAAGTTATAACCAGTGACAAAATCACGGAAATGAATGAGCAATTAAACGGATTGCTAGAAAGAGTAGCAACCAATGAATCTGATCTTTCGAAATTGACTAAAATAAAAATATCAGGCTACATGCAGGCACAATATCAAAAATTTGAAAGTCCCGCTTTACTACCTACCTCTAACAACTATTTTGCTCTAAGACGCGTCAGGGTAAAATTCACCTATGAAGCAACAGACGGCGTAAAATTTGTTCTGCAACCTGACTTCGCACCAGGCGCCCTCGCCCTAAAAGATGCATATGTAATCCTGAACGATAGATGGACAAAAGCATTTAGCATTACCATGGGTAAATTCAACAGGCCCAATTACGAGGTTGAATACTCTTCCAGCCAACGCGAACTTCCTGAGCGCTCTTCTGTGATCAGGGCTATTTATCCTGGTGAACGCGCCATCGGGGCAAAATTGGAATTCAACCCGCAAAACACTCCCATTCACATGCAGTTGGCTGTTTTCAACGGATCAGAGGACCTGAAAATTAACAATAGCGCAGGATCCAATCTAAACAGCAATGAAAACAAAGACTACGACAATTTTAAGGATGTGATGGCCCGCGTAACCTACAACCTGAGACTTGGTAATTTTGGTGGTCTTGATTTCGGTGCACACGGTTACTTTGGAAAACTTAAATCAATGGCTACCACAACCTATTTGAGCGACTATACTACAGTGAAATCTGCAAACATTGGTGACGGTATTGCCAGAAGCTGGGGAGGCGCTGAATTTCAACTATTTGCTGATGTTTTGGGTGGCTTATCCGTCAAAGGGGAATACATTGCAGGAAAAAATGCTTCCATTGGTTTTACTCCATCCGGAACCACTCTTGGTGTAGCCAATTTCCAGAATAAATTTGCCGGCTACTACCTCTATTTCATCAAAAACCTTGGCAAAAAGAACCAATTCGCTTTACGTTATGACTACTATGATCCAAATACCGACATCAAAGACAAAGATATTGCAATTAGCGGATATGCCGCAACTGCCACGTTGGCAAAGAAAATGAGCGGTAAATCCGATCTTGCGACCAGTACATTGGGCCTTGCTTTTCACCATTACTTTGATGACAACTTAAGAATTACCCTGGCCTACGACATCGTTCAAAACGAAAAGGTTGGAACCTCAGGCAAAGTTGTCGACAATTACACTACCGCAGCCGGAGTGGCTGGTACCATGGACTGGAGCAACGCCATCAATCAGAACGTGATGACCTTAAGAATCCAGGCAAAATTCTAAACAAAACAAATTTTGGAAGTGTTAAACATTAAATTACAACAAAACATTAAAACAACAGAAATGAAATCATTCAATTTAGTAAAATTAGCAATCGCAGCAATGGTTTTGGGTGCAATTAGCTTCGCTTTCGCTGCCGCTCCCCAAAAAATCACCGTGAAGGGTTCCGACACCCTGGTCATTCTTGCACAGAAATGGGCAGAAGAGTACATGAAAACCAATTCTGCTGTTACCATCCAGGTTACCGGAGGTGGTTCAGGTGTAGGTATTTCGGCTTTGATCAATGGCGCGACTGATATCGCCAATGCAAGCCGCAAGATGAAACCAACAGAAAAAGAAAAATTGAAAGCAAGATACAACACTTTGGGTGTTGAAGTAGCTTGTGCCAAAGATGGTATCACGGTCTACCTCAACCCAGCAAACAAAGTTAAAGAATTATCTATTAAGCAATTAGGAGACATTTTTAAAGGAACCATTACCAATTGGAAAGAGGTTGGCGGAGCTGACCAGGCTATCAAATTGTATGGCAGGGAGAATAGTTCAGGTACTTATGTCTTCTTTCAGGAAAATGTTGTAAAAGGCGACTATGCTACTTCTTGTCAGACACTTCCCGGAACTGCTGCAGTTGTGAACGCAGTGAAAAAAGACCCCAACGGTATTGGCTATGGAGGCGCCGCCTACTCAGAAGGTATTGAAATCTGTAAGGTAAAAATAGATGATAAAAGTCAGGCGTATAAAGCTTCGGCCGAAACAATCAAAAACAACCAGTATCCCATTACCCGCTACCTTTACATGTACCTTGCCAACAGACCTACCGGCGAGATCAAAAAATACATAGACTGGATCTTAAGCGCTGAAGGTCAAAAATTAGTTGTAGAGATGGGCTACTTTCCTGTCAAGTAATCAATGACAATCACCTTTTCCTTCAACGAACATTTCAATTCATAGACAGCAGTTACCGCATAGCACACCACATTTGGTGTTCTATGCGGTAAGTTCGTATACGCACCTTTCCAGATTAATCCTAATTTTACCAAAAAATCAGCTTTGAATGACCAAGAAAAAATCAAAAAAAGAGCTACTCAACCGAAACACTGAATCGGTTAATATTGATATAACCCAAAAGAAATTTCGACTCAGTGATTTTTTGGCAGAAAAAGTAATCAAAGGAGTTGCATTTCTTTCTATTGCCATCATTATTCTGATTTTTGTTTTTGTTTTCAGGGAGTCCCTTCCCATCTTCCAACCGGAAAAAGCAACCGTTGGTCTTGTTACGGCAAAACAGGAAGTACAAGAGACCTATGGTGAAGTAACAGATAGTTTATCCACCAGCCCTGCTGTTCAGGAAACCTATGGTGCGGTGAAGGATACAACAGAGGTGCAGGAACAATACGGCGCTGTAAAAGATACAACTGAAGTTCAGGAACAGTACGGTGTTCAGACCAAGGATACGCTAGGCGGTATTCAGGCAGATGACACCTACACGGTCAGCTCGGGAAGCGGATATGACCATAACCGCGCCGCTTTGAGATCACTTGGAACTACCGAATGGGTCCCGGTCTCTGAAAAACCAAGATATGGTATTCTGGCATTGTTGATGGGAACATTGAAAATCACACTGATCTCTATGCTCTTCTCGGCCCCGCTCGCCATCCTGGCCGCGCTTTATACCTCAGTCTTTGCAAACAAGAAGATGAAAGAGATTATCAAACCCACCATCGAGTTGCTTGCGGGCTTTCCATCCGTTGTGATTGGATTTTTCGCCCTTATGGTATTGGCCACCTTTCTCCAATCAATCTTTCATTATGACACGCGGCTCAATTCATTTGTTGGTGGTATCGCGATGGGTATTGCAGCCATACCAATTATCTTTACCATCACGGAAGATGCCCTGACCGCCGTTCCAAAAACATACTATGAAGCGAGTCTGGCGTTGGGCGCCTCCAGATGGCAAACAGCTTTTTTTGTCATTCTGCCCGCAGCGACCCCGGGGATCTTTGCAGCCATTCTCCTGGGCATTGGCAGGGTATTCGGTGAAACAATGATCGCCCTGATGGCCACCGGCAATGCGGCGCAGATGGACATTAATCCGTTTGCTTCCGTCCGTACGTTGGCAGCAACCATCGGAGCGGAGATGGCAGAGGTGGTATTCGGCGATACCCACTACAATGTGCTGTTTCTGATTGGCTCACTGCTCTTTATTTTCACCTTTCTGCTCAACGCCATTGCGGAGTTTTACGTGAAAGGAAAACTATTGAAACGCATACAGGGAAAATGATCAAGAACAAAAAGATAGATATCAAAGGAGTTGCCATCGAAGGTGCAACCCTCCTCTCTGCACTTATCATCATTGCCATTGTTGTGGTGATGATCGTGGTGATCGTAAATGGTGGCAAACAACAACTCTCCTGGGAGTTTTTAACCAGTTTCCCGACTGATGGAATGACCAAAGGGGGAATCTTCCCTGCCATCTACGGAACATTTATGCTGGTAATCATTATGTCGGTGGCAGCAGTACCATTTGGGACCATCACCGCCATCTACCTGACAGAATATGCCAAAGAAAATTCCGTTATTGCCAAGACCATCCGCTTTGCGGTGCGAACACTTGCAGTTATCCCATCCATTATCTATGGTTTATTCGGCCTTGGTTTCTTTATCAAATTTGTCGGAGCGCAGGTCGACTCAACCTTTTACGGAGGTCAGCTGAAATGGGGACAGCCCAATCTGCTCTGGGCCAGTCTGACCATGGCCCTTCTAACCCTTCCGGTGGTGATTGTTTCGGTGGAAGAGGCATTAAGAACTGTTCCCAAAGATTTGAGGGCGGCAAGTTTAGCATTGGGTGCAACCAAGTGGCAAACAATCTGGAAAGTAGTCCTGCCGGGATCAATATCCGGTATCATGACCGGAACAATTCTGGCAGTGAGCCGGGGAGCCGGTGAAGTCGCCCCCATCCTTTTTACGGGAGCAGCTTATTATTTGGCAACCTTACCAGGATTAAGCGACCAATTTATGGTACTTGGATACCACATTTATGTTATGACCACCCAATCAGCGAATGTGGACCAAACCTTGCCTATTCAGTTTGGAACCACTTGTGTTTTGCTGATGCTCACCTTCCTGCTAAACATGACAGCGGTTATTTTAAGATACCGGATCAGAAAAAAGAAAAACAATTGATATGACCATTGAAAAGATAAACACGGAGAATCTGATTTTATACTATGGCCAAAAACTGGCCTTAAACAATATCTCCATAAAGATTCCTGAAAAGAAAGTTACCGCTTTTATCGGTCCTTCGGGTTGTGGCAAATCAACTTTTCTGAGAAGCCTTAACCGGATGAATGATTTGATTGACAGTGTTAGGATTGAAGGTAAGGTGATGATTGATGACATCAATATTTACGATAAAAATATCGATGTAGTTAATCTCCGAAAAAAGGTTGGTATGGTATTTCAAAAATCCAATCCGTTTGCCAAATCCATATACGAAAACATAGCTTACGGCCCAAGAATCAATGGTATTAGCAACAGCAATCAGTTGGATGAAATTGTGGAAACTGCACTAAAAAACGCAGCCATCTGGGAGGAGGTAAAAGATCGTCTTGGCGATTCCGCCCTGGGACTTTCAGGCGGACAGCAACAGCGGCTCTGCATAGCCCGGACACTTGCCGTAAATCCCGAAATCGTCTTAATGGACGAACCTGCCAGCGCACTCGATCCTTTGTCTACCTCAAAAATTGAAGAGCTGATTGTGCAACTGAAAGAGCATTTTACCATTGTCATCGTTACCCACAACATGCAACAGGCATCACGAATCAGCGACCATACAGCCTTTTTCTACCTCGGTGAACTGATCGAATTCGACAAAACAAGAAAAATATTTACCAATCCGGAGAAGAAACAAACTGAAGACTACATCACCGGGCGTTTTGGTTGATGTTGAAACAATTTATACATTTAAGTCATGGAAAATTATAGGATATTCGATTCCGAACTCGATAAGCTTCGCGACAGGGTATTTCAAATGAGTGTGCAGGTAAACCGGCAACTAATTGATGTTGTAGCGGCAATCAATAGCGGTGATCTTGAACTTGCAAAAAAAGTCATCAACAATGACGAAGAGATCAACAACCTCGATACCAAAATTGATAAACTCTGTCAGAAAATCTTTGCGTTGCAGCACCCGGTCGCTTCCGATCTCAGGTACATCATGTCGTCGCTCAAAATCAACAACGATCTGGAAAGAATTGGGGACCACGCGGTTAATATCGCCAAAAAGTTGGAGTCTTTACTGGATTATCCCCAATTGGTGGAAGAGTTGGGTATTGACAATATTGGAGAGAAAATATTGGCGTTGTTTGCGGATGTGCTTTCGCTGATCAGTTCATTGGATATCACCTTTGCCGACAAAATTCTCGACAAAGCGGATAAAATAGACATGGATTGTAAAAAAATCATCGCGAAAATATTCCGGGAAAAACTGCATCAGCCTGAAGTGGTAGAAGTTTCAGCCAACATACTGATAATCATCAACCTGTTTGAAAGGGTGGCAAGCTATTCAACCAACATAGCTGAGGCAATCAGTTTCGTTGTTGATGGAGAGATTATCAAGCACAAAAAGAGAACTTAAGAATTGACAGTTAACAGTTGAAAGTTGACAATTGAAAATTGAAAATGAATTATATTACAAAATGAGTGAATTTTATATAATTGTCAATTGTCCATTTTCAATTTTCAATTCCTTACTATACAGACTATGAAGGAGACTTATCGGATATTGGTAGTGGAAGATGAGGAGGACATTAACGAAATCCTGAAATTCAATCTTGAAAATGAAGGCTATGCCGTTGATTCGTGTTTTTCTGCTGAAGAGGCCCTCAAAAAAAATCTCTCCCGTTACGATTTGATTCTTCTTGATGTAATGATGGGCAAAATGTCCGGGTACAACCTTGCCCAAAAGATCAGAAAAGAGTTGCAACTAAACGTATCAATCATTTTTTTGACGGCACGAACCACCGAAAATGACCTGCTGACCGGTTTCAATATCGGAGCGGATGATTATATTACCAAACCATTTTCCATCAAAGAGGTGGAGGCACGCGTGAAAGCTGTACTGAAAAGGGGAAACAAATCATCCTCGAATGAAGCTGTGACCACGCTTCAATTGGGTGATTTAATCCTGGACCTTGAAAGTAAACGGCTTTACATCGGGAAACAAAAAATTGATCTCTCCAGAAAAGAGTTTGACATTCTGTATCTTCTTGGTAAGTCTCCCGGAAAGGTCTATTCCCGTGAAGAAATCCTAAACCGGATATGGGAAAGTGATGTGATTGTCACTGATCGCACAGTGGATGTTAACATGACCCGGTTAAGAAAGAAAATGGAAGATGCCGGGGCCTACATCCGGAATAAGCCGGGTTTTGGTTATTATTTCGAAATTTGAAACAAATAAATACAACCAATATGATTTTGAAGTACCGTTCCATCAAATGGAAACTTTTCGCCTATTATTCGCTCCTGTTCACCATATTCACCTTATCCATTGTTTTGTATCAAAACAAAAGGGAGCGCTATTTCAGAACGGCAGAGCTCAGAACTTCCCTCAATGATTACACCGACCTCACCAATCGTTATCTGGAAAAGTATTCACTTGATAAGGCGAAAAACTATTCGGGACTGGATAGCTTGAAAATTATGGTTCCCCCTGAAAAAGTAAGGATCACCGTCATCAATAAAGCAGGAATTGTGCTGTACGACAATAGTGTTTCGGATTATAACCATATGGAAAACCACAAGGAGCGCCCGGAATTTCAAAAAGCCATTTTTGAGGAATTCGGCGAAAACATCCGTCATTCTGCAACTACAAACAAAGACTATTTTTATTACGCAAAAAGCTATAACAATCTGATCATCAGGGCTGCCGTTGTTTACGATGACCGTATTAA
This sequence comes from Prolixibacteraceae bacterium, assembly GCA_023228025.1. GTDB lineage: Bacteria > Bacteroidota > Bacteroidia > Bacteroidales > Prolixibacteraceae > CAINVV01. The sequence goes on from JALOCD010000002.1 coordinate 85,756, forward strand.
AGAATTTCTGAGGGCCGACCGTGTATTTATCCCGTTTTTTATCCTGCTCTTTGTCGTTTTCGGATTTCTCCTTCGTTACATTGGTAACCATTTGGGTGATTCGATCACCAAACTGAAGGATTTTGCAATAAAGGTCAGAAGAAATGAAGCAACCGAATTTGATGAGAACATTGAATTTCCCAACGATGAACTTGGATCTATCAGCCACGAAATCATTCAGTTGTACCACCAACTTAACAAAACAAAAAGTGAACTATTATTGGAGAAAGAGAAACTGGTTAGTCACCTCTATGTTTTGAAAGAGGGTGTCGCTTTCTTCTCCCCTACAAAAAAGGCGATCCTTAACAACAGCCATTTTATCATTTACCTCAACATCATATCGGAAGAGACAACTACATCTACCGAGAAAATATTCAAATCAAAAGCATTCGCTGAAATTGATAGTTTTCTGGATAAAACATTGTCGGAGAGTAACAATACCCAACTTCAGGAGATGCCAAGAATGCAATTTTCCATTCAGAAAAACAGTTACCACTTTACCATTCAATGCATTATATTCCCGGATAAGAGTTTTGAAATTCTGATTGCCGATCAAACGGAGCAGGTAAAAAGGAGTATCATGAAACAACAAATTACCTCCAACATCTCCCACGAGCTCAAAACGCCAATCTCTTCCGTGAAAGGCTACCTGGAAACCGTCCTCAACAACCCCACATTGGATCAAAGCAAACAGCACTACTTCATTAAGAAGGCTTATATTCAATCGGAAAGGCTCACTCAACTGGTAAATGACATTGCCATGCTGAATAAAATCGAGGAATATTCAGACCTGTACATTCGCGGTAAAATCCAGATAGGAAAAGCCATTGAAGAGGCTATTGAGAGTATGCAGGATCAATTGACCAGCAAATCAATCACAGTTGAGAACAACATCCAACCAAATTTGGTGGTCAATGCCAACTATTCACTCATCTTCTCCATTTTCAGAAATCTGCTCGAAAACTCGGTGATTTATGGCGGGGAGAATATCACCATTTGGATCTCCAAGTACCACGAAGATGCCTCCTTCCATTTCTTCTCCTTTGCCGATAATGGCCCGGGGGTAGAAGAGGAACATATCCCGAGACTTTTCGAACGGTTCTACAGGGTAGATTCGGGGCGCTCACGCAAACAGGGAGGCACCGGACTTGGACTGGCCATCGTCAAAAATGCTGTTCTCAGTTTCAAAGGGGATATTTCGGCACGTCCACGCCAGGGTGGCGGATTGGAATTTATCTTCTCTCTGCCTAAGTAACTGTCAAAATTTCTTACACAGAGAATTATTATCTACTAATCGAGAACACAGTGTCCAATGAAATTCTAGCCTCTGCATAAACTTTAGAGAAAAACACAGAGTTCACTGAGCTTAAAAATCGCAAGCGATTTTTCTCTCTCCCGAAGTGTCGGGACAAGTTGTGCAACTCCGTGATTTCTCTTGTGTTTCGTTGATCAGGCAGCAATTTCAAAGTCATCTGTAATTTTCAAAAGGAGTAATAAATTCTCTGTGTAAGAATTTTTTACTGTTTGTGATTATCCAGATGGCTTAATTATCATCTTTTAATTGAGCTGTTGCTTCGAAGAGTGAAAATATTTTGGTTATTTTGGATTCCTTACAAATCTTGAAATCGCATTCATGAGAGACAAAATATCCTCGCTCAATCAGAAACTTGCCGGCAGAGATGCCGTCGGGTTGCTTTCCTATTTCCTAACCGAATACAATGGGAAAATAGCCCTGTCCAGCAGTCTGGGACTTGAAGACCAGGTATTGACAGAGATGGTCTGTTCCATCGATAAAAATGTGAAAATTTTCACCCTCGACACGGGCAGGTTATTCCCGGAGACTTACGATCTGATTCACCGTACCAACCAAAAATATGGGATCCGGATGCAGGTTTACTTCCCGGATGCAAAGGAAGTGGAAGAAATGGTCCAAAACAAAGGAATCAATCTATTTTACAATTCCATCGATGACCGCAAAACCTGCTGCCGTATCAGGAAGATTGAACCCCTGAAAAGGGCCTTCGCCGGACTTGAAGTTTGGATATGCGGATTGAGGAGGGACCAATCTGTTACGAGGGCAGAAATGCTACCCATCGAATGGGACGAGAACAATGGCCTGATCAAACTAAACCCGCTGATTAACTGGAGCGAAGAACAGGTCAGGAGCTACATCAAAGCGCACAAAGTCCCCTACAACCCGCTTCACGACAAAGATTATCCAAGTATTGGCTGTCAACCATGCACCAGGGCCATCTTTCCAGGAGAGGATCTCAGGGCAGGTCGATGGTGGTGGGAAAATCCGGATACGAAAGAGTGCGGGCTGCACAAAAGATAGGTTTTATTCACTAAGGATTGTTTTATAAAGGCTAAGGGTTACTTTATATCCGCACAAGCCGATTCATGATTCCCATCGTTATCAACGAGTGGGATCAGCGTTATTGCCAACCATCGGTCAAATGCAAAGGCTTGCAAAAGAGCTGCATTTTTACCAACGCATCAAATATCAACTTGATAATTATATCTTATTTTTTGAGATAAATTTGTATTTTAGCTGAAAATAATTTGACAGAAATGAATCGAATTAAGGAGGTGCTTGATGAAAAAGGCATCAAGCAGACTTGGCTGGCTGAGAAGTTGGGAAAGAGTTACAACATGGTCAACTCTTATGTTCAAAACAGACAACAACCTAGACTTGAAGTACTTTATGAGATAGCAAAAATACTGGACGTCAATCCTAAAGATTTATTGAAAGAAGATTAATGACTAAAGAAAATCAAATAGAAGAAAACCTAATCAGGCAACTAACTGATTTGAAGTACAACTATCGACCTGATATTATTGATAGAAAGACGCTTGAACAGAACTTCAAAACTAAATTTGAAACACTGAATCGTGTTCATCTGACAGAAAGCGAATTTTTACGCATACGTGAAGAAATTATCAATCCGGATGTATTCACTGCATCGAAACTGCTTCGTGAAAGAAATTACTTTCAACGCGAAGATGGCACGCCTCTACATTATACTTTGGTAAATATCAAGGATTGGTGCAGAAATGACTATGAGGTTATCAATCAATTACGCATCAATACTGAAAACAGCAATCACCGTTACGATATAATTCTACTGATTAATGGCTTGCCGGTAGTGCAAATTGAATTGAAAAAACTGGACATTTCACCACGTAAAGCAATGCAGCAGATCGTGGACTATAAAAATGACCCCGGCAACGGATACAGCAATTCTTTGATGTGTTTTATGCAGTTGTTTATCGTTAGTAACGGCACTAAAACACACTATTTTGCCAACAATAAAATCCAGCATTTTAATTTCAATGCTGATGAGCAATTTTTACCAGTACATGAATTGGCGGATATAGACAACCAGAAAATAAATCGGCTTGATTTATTCACTGAAAAGTTCCTTAAAAAATGTACGCTCGGCGAGATGATTAGCAAGTATATGGTACTTGTCGAGAGCGAACAGAAACTATTGGTGATGCGACCATATCAGATTTATGCAGTTCAAGCTATCGTTGATTGCATCCAGCAAAACCGAGGGAACGGCTATATTTGGCACACCACAGGAAGCGGTAAAACATTGACTTCTTTCAAAGCTTCTACCCTTTTAAAAGACAATCATGATATAGAAAAATGCCTTTTTGTGGTGGACCGAAAAGACCTTGACCGGCAAACCCGCGAGGAATTTAATAAATTCCAGGAAGGTAGTGTTGAAGAAAACACCAATACCGAAACTTTGGTAAGGCGCTTGCTATCTACCGACTATGCTGACAAGGTAATTGTTACCACCATTCAAAAACTAGGATTGGCGCTAGACGGCACGTATAAGAAAAATTACAAAGAACGCTTGGAGCCTTTGAGCAAAAAACGAATGGTTTTCATCTTTGACGAGTGTCACCGTTCGCAGTTTGGCGATAATCACAAAGCGATTATCGAGTTTTTTCCAAATGCTCAACTCTTTGGTTTTACGGGTACGCCAATTTTTGATGAAAATGCCACTTACAATATTAGAGAAGGCGAACAGGCTTCCTACAAAACCACGGAATCGATTTTTGAAAAGCGGTTACATGACTATACCATTACCCATGCCATAGAAGACAAAAATGTTCTTAAATTTCATATTGACTATTTCAAAGGGAAAGGCAATTTAAATCCGAAACCCGGTGAGGCTATCGCACAACAGGCTGTCGTAGAAGCCATACTCGATAAGCACAATGCGGCTACCAATTCGAGGCGATTCAACGCTGTATTGGCAACGGCTTCCATCAATAACGCCATTGAATATTATCAGCTATTTAAATCAGTACAGACAGCGAATGCGCTGTCTCATCCCGATTACATTCCGCTCAATATTGCTTGTGTTTTTTCGCCACCAGCTCAACTAATTGCTAAAGAAGGTGACCAGCAAAGTCAAAAAAATGCTGACGATATCAAACAATTACAAGAGGACTTGATACAGGAAAAAGAGGATAACAAACAAAATCCTGAAGAAAAGAAAAAAGCCCTGATGAAAATTATTGCAGACTTCAATTTGCAATATGGTACGAATCACAACATCAACGAATTTGATGGTTACTATCAAGATATTCAAAGACGCATTAAGGACCAAATATATTCCAATAAAGACTACCCGCACAAAAACAAGATTGATATTACAATAGTGGTGGATATGCTGCTCACAGGTTTTGATTCCAAGTACCTCAATACACTGTATGTGGACAAAAACCTGAAATACCATGGTTTAATACAGGCATTCTCGCGTACCAACCGGGTGCTGAACGATACAAAGCCTTACGGCAATATTCTCGATTTCCGCTCGCAACAAGATACCGTAAACCAAGCCATTGCGCTTTTCTCAGGTGAAGATAGTAGCCGGGCAAAAGAGATTTGGATGGTCGACCCTGCTCCGGTAGTTATTGAGAATTACCAAAAAGCAGTTGAAGCGCTGGGCAGTTTTATGCAGCAGCACAATTTGGCAAACGAACCACAAGAAGTGTATAACCTGAAAGGCGATGCTGCACGCATAGCTTTTGTGAAAAACTTCAAGGAAGTACAACGATTAAAAACCCAATTAGACCAGTACACCGACTTGGATGAAGAGCAACAGGCTAAAATTGAAGCCATATTGCCAAAGGATAGCTTGCAATCGTTCAGAAGTTCGTATTTGGAAACTGCCAGGAAATTCAAAGAAAGACAACAAAAAGAAGGCGACCAGGCGCCACCCGATGTTCAGCAGTTGGATTTTGAATTCGTGCTTTTTGCTTCTGCCGTGATTGACTACGATTATATCATGGACTTAATTGCCGACAGTACGCAGATGAAACCGGCAAAGCAAAAGATGACCAAAGCACAGGTGATTAGCTTGCTTAGTTCCAATGCCAACCTGATGGACGAACAGGAAGATTTAACCGATTACATCAATGGTTTGGACTGGAACAGCGGACAAGATGTGAATACCTTACGCAATGGCTACGACATTTTTAAAATTGAGAAAAACGAAAAAGAACTGGCTGCCATTGCCCACAAAAACGGCTTGCAAACAGCAGACTTAAAAGCCTTTGTAGATACCATTATGAGCCGAATGATTTTTGACGGAGAAAAACTCACCGACCTTTTGGAACCTTTGGAACTAAGCTGGAAAGAACGCAGGGTAAAAGAACTGGCATTGATGGAAGAGTTAGTACCGCAATTAAAAAAAATAGCCCAAGGGCGTGATATTTCAGGATTAGCAGCCTATGATGTCTGAACTATGAGTTGCGAATTTAAAATCACGAAATGAAAAACGAAATCATATTATATCGTCCAAACGAACTTGCCGAGCATATCGAGGTAAGAATTGATGAGGAAACAGTTTGGCTTTCTCTTAATCAAATAGCCCAACTTTTCGACAGAGATAAGTCTGTAATTTCAAGGCACCTGCGAAATGTTTTTAAAGATGGTGAGCTTGTGTTTGAAGCAACTGTTGCAAAAAATGCAACAGTTCAAATTGAAGCAGGGAGGGAAGTGAAACGAGAAATTGAATATTATAATCTTGATGCCATTCTTTCGGTAGGTTATCGGGTAAATTCAAAGCAAGGTACGCAATTTAGAATTTGGGCTACCCATGTTTTAAGAGATTATTTACTAAAAGGATATGCCTTAAACCAACGAATGAATCGGATAGAAACCCATGTTGAAAATCTTTCCGAAAAAGCAGATGCAATTTCACTGCAAATTCAATCCGTTGCTATTCCAAACCAAGGGGTATTCTTCGACGGACAAGTATTTGATGCTTACGAATTGGCTTCTAAAATTATACGTACTGCCCAAAAATATATTGTATTGATAGATAATTATATTGACGAAACAACACTTACGCATTTAGCCAAGAAAAACCGTGAGGTCAAAGTTGTTTTACTAACCAAAAACATCAATAAACAATTGGCATTAGACATCAAAAAAGCCAACGAGCAATATGGAAAATTTGAAATAAAAGCCTTTGAAAAAAGCCACGACCGGTTTTTAATTATTGATGAATCAGAAGTGTATCATCTTGGGGCTTCTTTGAAAGATTTGGGTAAGAAATGGTTTGCGTTCTCAAAATTGGATAAAAACTCGGTGGAAAACATTTTAAAGTCGGTAACCAATGAATAACGCTTCCACAAGCTCAGTGTGGGCAAAAGATAAATTGATACCCGAATTGCGGTTCCCTGAGTTTGTGAAGGATGGGCTACGATTAATGAACAGTTAGATATATCAGCAAACAATGACCAAGAAAAATAGCAATATTGCACCTGTTATAAACCAAGTTGAATACACTGATATACTGCGACAGGCTGTCGCAGAAATCCGCTCGGCTCGCTCTTCCATTGCATTACAAGTTAATAGTACTACCAATTCTGTGTATTGGAATTTGGGCAAATTGCTCTTTGAAAAACAGTTGGAAGAGGGGTATGGCAGTGGAGTGGTGAAGCAATTATCAGTTGATTTAAAAAATGAGTTCCCAGATATGGGGTTATCCCCTCGCAATTTATGGAACATGAAACGTTTTTATGAGCGTTATTATCGGGCAGATACAAAACTGCAACGCAGCGTAGCAGTTTTGCCATGGCGCCACAATTTGCTACTCATAGAAAAAACGAACGATAATAAGGAAGTCGAATTCTATGCCAACGAAGCCCTAACGAAAGGCTGGTCGAGAGATTTGTTGCTCAATGCCATTAAAATGGATACTTACGGCCAAGTACAGAAGCAAATAAAAACACACAATTTTGACCGTACGCTACCTGAAGCGCATGCCAATTATGCCAATGAAGTGTTTAGAAGCTCCTACAATTTAGGCTTTTTAGGAATTACCGAACCAATTAGAGAATTGAAATTGGAAAAAAGGCTAATAGAAAAAATTAGACACTTTATATTGGAGTTAGGCAAAGGATTTACTTTTATTGGCAACGAGTACCGATTGGAGTATAACAGTAAAGAATACTTTGTTGATATGTTGTTTTTTCACAGAGGTTTGCAGTCTTTGGTTGCCATTGAATTAAAAATTGGAAGCTTTAAAGCCGAGTATGTGGGCAAAATGAATATGTACCTCTCGCTGCTCGACCGTCTGGAAAAAGGAGAAAACGAAAACCCATCCATTGGTATAATACTCTGTGCCGACAAAGACCACCTTGATGTAGAAATAGCGCTGCAAGATGTAAATAAACCAATTGGAGTCGCAGAGTATCAATTGTTGCTACCTAAAGTTGAATTGCAAACCATGCTATCTTCAGAGATTAAAGCCATGGAACAAGAAAGGGAGAATTTCGAATGAATAAAGCAACAAATAAATTGATACCCGAATTGCGGTTCCCTGAGTTTGTGAAGGATGGGGAGTGGGTGGAGAAGGTTTTAATTGATACCGCAGATAAAAAAGTTAAATGGAGTTTTACGGGTGGGCCATTCGGTTCAAACCTAATGGCAAGTGACTATACTGCAAATGGAATTAGAATAATTCAACTTCAAAATATTGGCGATGGTGAATTCATGGATAAATACAAAATCTATACATCAGAAGAAAAAGCTAATGAATTATTAAGTTGTAATATATACTCAGGTGAAATAATATTGTCAAAGATGGGTGACCCTGTAGGTAGAGCTTGCATTATACCAGATAACTTAATAAGATGTGTAATGGCTTCTGATGGTATAAGATTGGTTGTTGATGAAAAAAAATGCTCGAAATACTTCATTTACTCTTTAATAAATTCAAAACAAATAAGAGAAGCAATTGAAAAAAAAGCTACAGGCTCAACTAGAAAAAGAATTGGATTAGACGAATTAAGAGAAATAGAATTAATAATACCCAGAGAACTCAATGAACAGCAAAAAATCGCCTCCTGCCTTTCGTCCTTAGATGAAGTAATTGCCGCCCATAGCCAAAAATTAGAAGCCTTAAAAACCCATAAAAAAGGTTTGATGCAAAACCTTTTCCCGCAAGAAGGCGAAACGGTGCCGAAATGGCGTTTTAAGGAGTTTGCGGATGATGGTGAATGGGTGGAGAAAATGCTTGAAAGCTTCTGTTTAAATTTATCATCAGGCAAGGATAAGAACACAATGGATGGTGAATATGAACTCTATGGATCAACAGGTATCATTGGCAGGACTGATAATGCAAGCTACGATGGGGATTTTATTTTAATTGCTAGAGTTGGGGCTAACGCAGGGTTATTAAATAGAGCTAAAGGAAAGTTTGGTGTTACTGATAATACTTTAGTGATTGATTTAAAGGAATCAGAATATATTGATTTCGTTTTTTATTCTCTTGAAAGATTTGGATTAAACAAATTGGTTTTTGGTTCAGGACAACCTTTGATTACAGGAGGTCAATTGAAAAGTCTTAATATGAAAATTCCTAAGTCCGAGAAAGAACAACAAAAAATAGCCGAATGTCTTTTTTCATTGGATGCATTAATCACGGCACAAGCCAAGAAAATAGAGCAATTGAAGTTGCATAAAAAGGGATTGATGCAAGGGTTGTTTCCAGGAATGTCTGAACTGTGATTTATATGATAAAATGATTAACAATGATTAAAGAACAATACAAATACTCTGATTTAACTTCCAAAGTTATTGGATGTGCAATGAAAGTGCACTGTGCTTTAGGCAATGGTTTTCAGGAAGTTATTTATCAAAGAGCCTTGGCAATTGAATTTGCTGACGAGGGCATTGTGTTTAGCAGAGAACACGAAATGCCAGTATATTACAAGCAGCAGCAAATAGGCACAAGACGAGTCGATTTTTTGGTAGAAGGAGTAATATCAGTGGAATTAAAAGCTATTATCAATTTAGAGGAAGTTCATTTGGCTCAAGCGATAAATTATTTAGAAGCATACGATTTGGAAGTCGGTTTATTAATCAATTTTGGATCAAAAAGCCTTGATTTCAAAAGAGTATCGAACAAAAAATTCAAACAAAAAAATCAGGGCAATCCTGAAATCAAATAAATCAAGGTTCAGACAATAGGTTTGATGCAGGGGTTATTTCCTAAAAATGATTGATTGATACAATGGGAAATTTTGAAGAATACACACAGCAAAGTGAACCAAACAAAAGGGAGAAAGCAGAGGTTTGGAAAACGGCTATCGGCTTGCAACAAGTCGATGGCTTAAAACCGTCCGGCTATCTGATAGCGACCGCCAGGCAAAACATTGAGGGCGACATTACCATTGAGGAAGTAAAACAGCTAATAGACAGTTATTACAAGCAACACCCTGTAAAAGACACCGAAAATAGAACCGAAGAAGCAGACAAAGTTTCGGCACGCATTGCTCAAATATTGGGCGAAAAAACATTTTCGTTTTCACCGGCCGAATATCTAAGCATTCATCGTAGGTTGTTTCAAGATATTTACACTCACGCAGGTAAAATCCGTGATTATAACATTACAAAACAAGAGTGGGTGCTGAATGGAGAAACGGTTCTGTACGCCAGCGCCGAGAGTTTAAAAACTACCATGGAATATGATTTTCGGCAAGAAAAACAATTTAGTTACAGGGGGCTTAATTCAACCAAAACCATTCAGCATATTGCTGATTTTGTGTCGGGACTGTGGCAAATTCACCCCTTTGGAGAGGGCAATACCCGAACAACTGCTGTATTTACCATCAAATATCTTCGCACGTTTGGGTTTGAAGTAAATAACAGTTTATTTGAAGAACATTCATGGTATTTCCGCAATGCACTTGTAAGAGCCAACTTCAATAACCTTACAAAGAACATTCATGCCACAAAGGAGTATTTACTTCGTTTTTTCAGCAATTTATTGCTTGGTGAAAACCATATTCTGAAAAACAGGGAAATGCTTGTGAACTTTCAAAGTGCACAAAACATAGCAGATAACGCCCCAAAGAGCAATATTTGCACTTTGAATTGCACTTTGGAAGAGCATTTTGTTTTAGAATTCCTGAAAACTAATCCGAAAGCTACACAAAAGGACATTGCCATAAATATTAAAAAATCAGAACGAACGGTAAAAACAATCACAAGTAGCTTACAACAAAAAGATCTTTTAGAACGCAAAAACGGTAAGCGGAATGGTTTTTGGTTAGTAAAAAACAACTGAATATGACACAAAAAGAACAACAACAATTGGGCAAAACCCTTTGGAATATAGCCGATGATTTAAGAGGAGCAATGAATGCGGATGATTTTCGAGATTATATGCTTTCGTTTCTCTTCCTTAGGTATTTATCTTTCAACTACGAAGAATCTGCAAAAAAGGAGTTGGGTTCTGATTACCCCAAATTAGAGCCGAAGGATAAGCGTACCCCATTAAGTGTATGGTACAAAGCAAACGAAGCAGATGTAGTTGAGTTTGAAAAGCAAATGCGCCGTAAAGTGCATTATGTAATACAACCCCAACACCTGTGGAGCAACATCACAGAATTGGCACGTACACAAAATGTCGAATTATTAGTAACCCTGGAAAATGGTTTCCGCTATATCGAAAATGAATCGTTTGCAAGTACCTTTCAGGGCTTGTTTTCAGAAATCAACCTGAATTCAGAAAAGCTTGGAAAAACTTCAACAGAGAGGAACAAAAAGCTTTGCACCATTATCCAGAAAATTGCTGAAGGGATTGCTGATTTTTCTGCTGATTCTGATACACTCGGAGATGCATATGAGTATTTGATTGGTCAATTTGCGGCAGGTTCGGGCAAAAAAGCGGGCGAGTTTTATACACCACAACAAATCTCAACCATTCTTTCTGAAATTGTGACCCTAGACAGTCAAGACCCAACTTCTGGTAAGAAAAACAAATTGAATAAAGTGCTCGATTTTGCTTGTGGTTCGGGTTCCTTATTGCTGAATGTCCGAACTCGAATTAAGGAGAATGATGGCAGTATAGGCAAAATTTTCGGACAGGAAAAGAACATCACCACCTACAACCTTGCCCGAATGAATATGCTTTTGCACGGTATGAAAGACACCGAGTTTGAAATTTTTCACGGTGACACCCTGCTCAACCAGTGGGATATGCTCAACGAAATGAATCCATCTAAAAAATCAGAATTTGATGCCGTTGTAGCCAATCCGCCTTTTAGTTTGCGTTGGGAACCAAACGACACCTTGGCTGAAGATTTTCGTTTTAAGAGTTATGGTTTAGCGCCAAAATCAGCAGCAGACTTTGCTTTTTTACTGCACGGGTTTCACTTTCTTGGAAAAGAAGGAACAATGGCCATCATATTGCCTCACGGTGTTTTATTCCGTGGCGGAGTAGAAGAAAGAATCCGCACCAAGTTATTAAAGGATAACAGTATTGATACAGTAATTGGCTTGCCATCCAATTTGTTCTACTCCACAGGCATTCCGGTTTGTATTCTGGTATTGAAAAAATGCAAAAAGGAAGATGATGTGCTGTTCATTAATGCCAGCGAACATTATGAAAAAGGCAAAAGACAAAACACTCTTAGGGAAGGCGAAAACGGAGAACCCAATGACATTCAAAAAATTGTTGAGACATACCAATACCGTCCTGAAAAAATAGAACGGTATGCCAGAAGAGTTTCTATGGCTGAGATAGAACAAAACGGATACAACCTGAATATTTCACGATATGTCAGTACCTCAACTGATGAAGAAATAATTAATCTAAAAGAGGTTAATGCAAAATTGATTATACTAAATGACAGCATTAAAACACATACAGACAAACACAATGAATTTTTGAAAGAATTAGGTTTGCCTCCTATTTAAAAATTGCCAACGCTCCCGCAGGCGAGGGATTGGTCACTCCCCCTCCCTCTCCCAGTCCCCCAGTCCCCCGTCTCCCCGTCCTTTTCAAAACTTTTAATAACCTCACAAACATGGAAACCTTCGATCGTCGTTCGTTTATTTAAAGTGGATGTCGGATTGGGGCTTTGATTTTGTACGAATCCCAGTCCAATATCCTTGTTATCTTAATTTTGACCAGGGTAATGACAAAGAAAAGCGGATAAAACCGGAGGAGGTTTTCGATTACAATGAAAATGCATTGCAAGAGATCGAGAATTTGGTCTACCTGGCCAATAAGTATGGGTTGCATGTCAGCCTCAACCTGCACCGGGCGCCTGGATTTTGCATCAATGCCGGCTTCAACGAACCTTATAACCTTTGGAAAGATGATGAAGCGCAGCGGGCGCTTTACATCCATTGGGAGATGTGGGCAAAACGGTTTAAAGAGGTATCACTCGGAATGTTGCAGAAACACTAAGAATAGCTATTTCCACTTAATTCAACTACCTTTGCACCAATTAATTTAGTTGCAAAGAATATGTTATTTCGTTCATTGAACATCATAGAACCCATTTTAAAAGCTGTCGAAGAGGAGGGTTACACGACACCGACCCCCATTCAGGCAGAGGCCATTCCAATCGTTTTACAAGGTACAGACCTGCTCGGATGCGCGCAGACAGGAACCGGAAAAACCGCCGCTTTTGCCATTCCAATATTACAATTGCTTAGCTCCACCAAGACATTTGGAAACAAAAGAAAAATCCGAAGTCTGGTTGTCACGCCAACCAGGGAGTTGGCCATCCAGATCGAAGAGAGCTTCAAAGCGTACGGTCGTCATACCGGATTGACCTGTACGGTTCTATTCGGAGGTGTTAATCAAAATCCACAAACGGCAGCCTTGCGAAAAGGTGTAGACATCGTTGTTGCAACGCCGGGCCGGCTGTTGGATTTGATGAACCAGGGTTTTCTCACCTTGAGGGATGTTGAAATCTTTGTCCTGGATGAAGCAGACCGGATGCTTGACATGGGATTTATACATGATGTCAAAAAATTGCTTACTGCCCTTCCCAAAACCAGGCAATCGTTGTTCTTTTCGGCGACCATGCCACCCGAAATCGTCAAACTTGCCAATACAATATTACACAATCCTGTAAAAGTTTCGGTAACACCCGACTCTTCAACTGTTGACATCATTCAGCAGGCGGTCTTTTTCGTAGATAAAGGAAATAAAAGCGCCTTGTTGCTGGAAATCCTTAAAGATCAGAAGATCAAAACCGCATTGGTGTTTACCCGGACCAAACACGGCGCAAATCTCGTGGTAAAAACGCTACTAAAGCACAATATTTCGGCGGAAGCCATTCATGGGAACAAGGCGCAAAGCGCCCGTCAGCGTGCCCTTTCAAATTTCAAGGAGCAATCCACCCGTATCCTGGTGGCGACAGATATTGCTGCACGGGGCATAGATGTTGAAGACCTCGAATATGTGGTCAACTACGAAATCCCGAACATTCCCGAAACCTACGTTCATCGTATCGGGCGGACCGGACGGGCCGGGGCAGAAGGTACTGCCTACTCCTTTTGTGATGCAACGGAGAAGGAGTATTTAAGGGATATTGAGAAGCTTATCAACAAGAAAGTTCCGATAGCTGAGAATCCACTTTTCCCATTGATGGATCACAATGCCGTCAAGCCGCCACAGCAACAAGGCAGGGGAAATTCGGGTCACTCCCGCCCCAAACCGATTGAACCCAAAAGAGCGGTTGTAAACACTAAAAATCCCAGGATACTTTTAAGGAAAAAAGGATAAAGGATAAAGTAAAAAGGATAAAGTAAAACGCCGCGATCAAAATCGTGGCGTTCTTACTTTATCCTCTAATTTTAATATGTGTAAATGTTCATTCTGAACAAATCCCACTTTATCCTTTTTACTTGATCCTTTATCCTTTATCCTTGTTTACTTTATCCTTGTTTACATTATCCTTTTTAATCATAAACATGGTTCGGATCCACCTCCTCATCACAATTCCCCTTGTTGTACTGCTCCATGGCGCGCAGGCTCATTCCCATGGAAGAGAAACCGCCGTCGTGGAAAAGATTTTGCATGGTAACTTTTTTTGTAAGGTCAGAAAACATCACGATACAATAATCGGCACATTCGTCGGCAGTGGCATTGCCCAGTGGCGACATTCTTTCGGAAAAGTCGAGCAAACTGTCGAACATCTTGATTCCGTTACCCGCAGTGGTTGGCGTTGGTGATTGGGAAATGGTATTGATCCTGACATTGCGTTCGCGACCATAAATGTAGCCGAAACTACGGGCAATCGATTCGAGCAATGATTTGGCGTCAGCCATGTCGTTGTACCCGTAAAAAGTACGCTGTGCGGCAACATAAGAGAGGGCAAGAACGGAAGACCATTCGTTCAAAGCGTCCAGCTTACGGGCTGTTTGAAGAACCTTATGGAAAGAGAGTGCCGATACATCCAGAGTTTTGGCAAGGAAGTCATAATCCAGGTCACTGTAATGCCTTCCTTTGCGTACATTGGGCGACATACCGATGGAATGGAGAATAAAGTCCAGTTTACCGCCCAGCAATTCCATGGATTTGGAAATCAGGTTTTCCAAATCTTCCAGGTTAACAGCATCAGCAGGAATCACTTCTGTATTGCATTTCTTGGCCAGAAGTTCGGTATCGCCCATACGAAGTGCAATCGGCACATTGGTCAATGTAAAAATTGCGCCCTCCTCATAGGCACGTTCGGCTACCTTCCAGGCAATCGAATGCTCGTTCAGCGCACCAAAAATTATTCCTCTTTTCCCTTTTAATAAATTGTAAGACATGCTTGTAGATGTAAATTAATGTTCAAATGTGATTTAATGAATTGATAAGTAAGTGACTTCAGGTAGAAAGTGCCTAAAGTGTCCAGAGTATTTAAAGTGCCTAAAGTTGATGTAGACTTTTGATCTATCCATTGAGTCTATCATACGTGTTTTTGATTTTTCAGTTTCAATTTTTCTGATTGGCGTTAAGAAATGGGGTACCTGCCTGATTCACTTTAGGCATTTTAGACACTTTAAATACTTTAGGCACTACCTCCTACTTGAGCAACTCCACCGCATTCAACCTGGCGGCCTCAGTAATCACTTCTCCGCTTAGCATTTTGGCAACCTCTTCGACCCGGTCTTCATCAGACAATAATTTCAGACGGGTAATGGTCTCATGTTCCGTGTCTTCTTTGTAAACAAGGTAATGCAGATCACCTTTGGCGGCAATCTGTGGCAAATGGGTAATATTGATGACCTGCATATCCTGAGAGATCTCTTTAAGGATATTACCCATTTTATCGGCTGTTTCGCCCGAAATGCCTGAATCAATTTCATCAAAAAGGATGGTTGGCAATGCTTTGGATTTGGATATCAACGCTTTGATTGATAGCATCAACCTCGAAAGTTCGCCGCCTGATGCCACTTTGGATATTTCATTCAGTTCTCCGTTCTTGTTGGCGGTAAAGAGAAAATTTACCTCGTCCCTGCCCCATTGTGAGAGAGGCAAACCGGTTGATACTTCAACAGAGAATTTGGAATTTGGCATCCCAAGCTGAAACAATTGCTCCTCAACCTTCTCCCCAATCTGTGTAGTTACAGATTTTCTCATTGTTGTCAACTGGTTGGCCAATATCAACAATTCATTTTCCTTTTCGGCGGCGGATTTTTTAAGTGCCTGAAGCGATTCGTCATTCGAAAAGACACTGTTCACTTTTACCTCAAAATCATCCCTAAGTTTGATCAAATCTTCCTCACTGGTAACATGATGTTTCTGCTGCAGGGAATAGAGCACATCAAGCCTTTCGTTCAAAAAAACGATTCTGCCGGGATCGACCTCCATTTTTTCGGAAGAGTAGGCCACGTCAGCAGCCATATCGCTCATTTCCAAATAAATACTATTCATTCGTTCGATTAGTCCGGTTGCCTCGGGATAAAATTTAAGAATCCGGTTAAGAATGTTTAAGGACTCTTTCACCCTCATCAGGGCATTGCCATCCTCCTCCCGCAGAAGATTAGCTACAGAAAGAAAGGCTGTTCTTAGTTCATCCGCATGGGTAAGCAGGGTAAGTTCGTGCTCAAGTTTCTCCTGCTCGCCGGATTGAAGATTGGCATTGGAAAGCTGCTCCAGCTGAAACTGAAAATAATCGAGCTCCTGCCGCATGAGAAGTGCCCTTTCTTCTGCTTCGGACAACTCGGATAGCAGTGATTTGTAAACTTTGTATTGACGCTGATATTCCTTAAGCAGCGATAGGTTTCCAGCATAATTGTCCACCACCATCAATTGAAACAAACGATTGCCCAATTCCAGGCTCTGGTGCTGGGAGTGGATGTCAATCAATCTTACACCAATATCCTGTAAAGTCTTTAGATTTACAGGAGTATCATTAACAAATGCCCTCGATTTGCCATTGGCCGCAATCTCCCTTCTAAAAATGACCTGATGGTCGTAGTCGAGGTCATTTTCAGCAAACAGGGGTTCCAATCCGTATCCGTCTACCTCAAATACACCCTCCACGATACATTTATTATCCTTATCCTTAAGAACCGTTGTGTCTGCACGCTGACCCAATATCAATGACAATGCGCCTATCAGAATCGATTTACCCGCGCCGGTTTCGCCCGTAATGATGGTAAGGCCGGAGGTAAAATCTACATCCAGTTCCCTGATCAATGCATAATTTCGTATCTGTAAACGTCTTAACATGCAATCGAATAATATTTTAAAATAGCAACGAACGGCATCGCGTTTTGAATTGAATTCGTTCTGAATACCCCGGGTTCCGCTATGCTCCACCCGGGGCCACAATATTGGTCGTCCCTAACGGGATTACGGAATATATATAGTCGACCCAACTCATCTTCATATCAACATATCCACTGATCATCACCCTTCGACAAGCTCAGGGACTGGTAGTTTTCCCTTAATTAGAAAACCCTTCGACAGGCTCAGTGAGCACCTTACTAAAGTTGCATTTCCCAGTTTCTATTTCCGGAGTTCTATTCTCCCGGTCTCCTAGTCCCCTAGTCCATCTTCCCAATCAGCATATCCGCTAATCAAAAAACCTTCTGCTGCATAATCGCTTCATACTTTCCGGAATTGGCGGGGTCACATTCCGTCAAGATAGTCATGGTCCTACTTTTTTCATCGGTGGAGCCTTTGGAAAATATGTTGACAATCTCATCAGACTTGGCATCGAAGAAAATACGGTTAATATAAGTATCCGGCCTGGCCCGGTACACTTTTTGCATATTTTTTAGGGCATCGGCAATCTCACCACGGCCCAGATCCGGCTTTTCAGACATCACATCCAAACCGAGTCTGTGGTAACGGTACATCAGGTCCCTGAATGGGCTATAGGCTTTGTTGGTGAGGTTATCAACCAGCCAGAACCGGTTGTTGTTTCCTTCAAATGCCCGCCATCCCTTTTCCCTCGAATTCTGGGATTTGTTCACGATATCCTTTGCCCGTTGAAAATAGGGAGATCCGCCCATCGGGGAAAAGGTGTCGTAATCAAAACCTAGAATGATATAAGCATAATAGGCCAAAATATTGGTTAGCGCGTTGGTATTGGAAGTTTCGCTGAATTCAAGCGGTTGAAACTCGACATAGCGCACATCAAAATCATTGTCCTTGATGTTGAGAATCGGCGTCTGGTAGGAGGAGTTGAAAACAGGACGGTTTAACTGAACCTGCATGGTACCTTTGAACTCGTCCGATCCGATCTGATCGGTGATTTGAATGAAGATTGTGCAGACAATACGTTCGTCGAAGGAAAACTGGTTATCTGTCCATTTCCGCGTATTCATGAATTCGGAGATATCGGTCCGCATCGTCTGGAAGATCTCTTTGTAGGTACCTTCAATGCGTGAACTGGAGACGCTGACATTGCACTGCAACTCCTGGGCTGAGAGTTGAAACAGGAAAAGGCACAAAATAAAGGAGAGAAGCGTACGTCGCATATGCAATAAAATGTTTCCTAAAAATAGACATTCTATTCAAATTGCGAGGGGTAATGCATGGCAATTTCTTCAATGCCACTTGTAAGCAGTTCCTGACAATAAATTATTACAATCAATCCTCCTTCGAGTCCTTTGTGCAATCCTTTGAGACCTTTGTGTTTAAATTCTAAAAAATCACCACAACTTGTCCCGATTTTTCGGGAAAGGCCTCAAAGGAAAACACACAGTATACACAAAGGCATTAAGTATGGAGTGTATGGTCCATCTCAAAGATCTTATTGACAATATCAACTGCCACCTCTTGTTTTGATTTCAAAGGATAGTTAAAAACCTGGCCATCCCTGGTAAGAATGGATATTTTGTTGGTATCGTAACCGAAGCCGGCACCCTCCTCTTTCAAAGAGTTTAGGACGATCATGTCGAGATTTTTCGATTTTAGCTTGGAAAAAGCGTTGGCCATTTCATTCTGGCTTTCCAATGCAAACCCAACTAAAAGCTGGTTCGGTTTCTTCAATTTGCCGAGTTCGGCAGCAATATCCTTGTTGGGCCGAAGCTCGATGGTCATATTCCCCGGAGTCCGTTTAATCTTCTCCTTTTCAATTTTAACCGGGGCATAGTCAGCAACGGCAGCAGTCATGATGGCGCCATCGCATGAATCAAAATATTCCAAACAAGCAGCATACATCTCATCTGCGGAAGTTACACCGATTCTCTGAATGGCCGGATGATGGGTTTTGAGTTGTACCGGTCCGCAAATAAGAATAACCTTTGCGCCGACAGTCGCCAATTGCTCAGCGATGGCAAAACCCATCTTCCCGGTCGAATAGTTACCGATGAAACGAACCGGATCAATTTTTTCGTGGGTGGGACCGGCAGTTATGAGGTAGATTTTGTTCAGAAGATTATTTATTGGAAAAAAACTGTTCGATGGATTTCAGTATTGCTTCGGGCTCTTCCATTCGGCCTTTCCCAATCAGTCCGCTGGCAAGCTCACCGCTTGCCGGCTCGATGATGATATTCCCAAAGGCTATCAATTTACGTAGGTTCTCCTGCATGGCGGGATGTTCAAACATATCCAGGTCCATTGCCGGGGCAACCATCACCGGACATTTGGCAGAGAGATAAGAGGTTGTAACCAAATTATCGCACAAGCCGTTGGCCATTTTCCCAATGGTCGATGCCGTGGCAGGCGCCACCAGAAAAAGATCGGCCCAGCGTCCCAGGTCGACGTGACTATTCCAGGAACCGCTTGATTTGGCGAAAAAATCACTCAAAACAGGCTTTCCCGATAGGGTTGAAAATGTAAGTGGAGTAACAAATTCTTTGGCCGCTTCGGTCATCAACACCTGCACCTCGGCCCCGGCCTTCATCAGGCCCCGCAACAAATATACCGCCTTGTAGGCAGCGATACTGCCCGTCACACAGAGAACAATCTTCTTCCCTTCCAGCGGCATGATGAAGCAGTTTAAATCAGGCTCTAGATATTATTTTTTCTCCTTGGCAGGATTGCGGTAGTAAATCAAACCATCTTTGAACTCCTCGTAGGCAATCAGAACCGGCTTGGAGAGCCTTTCGTAGTAGCGTGAAATTTCAATTTGTTCGCGGTTTTCGAAGACCTCCTCGAGGTTATCCGAATAGGAAGCAAACTCCTGCAATTTTTGGTTCAACTCCTCTTTAACCTCGGCATTGATCTGATTGGCCCTTTTGGCAATGACCATCAATGATTCGTATATATTATCAGTTGTTGAATCCAACTCACTTAGATTTCGTGGAACCGTGGTCGAAGCTGCTTTTACTTTTCTGTAATCCATAATTATATGCTATTTTTTTACTTCTTCGTCTTTTAAATTCATCATCTTCTTCGTATTGGCAAAGAACCGGTCTGCTTCCTTCCTGAATTTACTATTGGGAAATTCATCTACAAACGTGTAGTACTCATCAAGTTCGGAATTCAGACGTTCGCGCTTTTTCTCTTCGATGCTATTTTCGCCCAACAAATATTTTGATTTCAAAAGGTAAAACATCAACTCCTCACGATATTTGGAGTCGGGAAACTCTTTTAAACTGTTTGTCAAGGAGATGACGGATGCCCGATAGTCGCCCAAATCGTAATATAGCCGTCCGTTCATGTATGATTTGTATACCAACTTTTCACGTAGTTCATCAATTAACTTGTTGGCATCGGCCACCTTGGCGCTCGAAGGAAAAACATTGATGAAAAGCTGCAACGCATCAATGGCATCCTGCGTTGTCTTTTGATCAAGCCGTGGTGTTGGGGAATCCAGGTAGTAACAATATCCTACCATGTACTGCGACTCCTCGGCAAAACTGCTCCGCGGATACTCCTTGATCAATTGCCTGAAGTAGTGTCCGGCCATCAGATAATCATGCTGGCCCAAGTTACTTTTTGCAAGATAGTAGTATACCTGGTCGGAACGGTTGGTACCCCTGTAAATATTTATCAGTTCAGCATAAAGCTGAGACGATTTGGTATAATCCTTTTTGTCATAAAATTCACGGGCCTTCTTGAGCTTATACTCATAATCCGTGCTCTTGACTATCTTCTGATACTCTCCACAAGATGAGGCGATTAATAAAACGCCAACGACAAAATATGCTCTCACGTTCCGAATCATGGTGCAAAGATAAGTTTTTTCTCCATTAATAGAATAAGTAACACCACTTTTGCTTGCTTAAGAAAGGTTAAAACCTCTGCAATATTGAGATCCTCCCTTTTCAGCATTAGGATGACTTTCTTTCTTGTTGGAACCCAAAATAATTTTTAGATTTGCAGGCTCTCAAAAACATTTTGCAATACTACATAAAGTTTACTACCGTGGATATATTTGAAAAAATTAAAACTGACAAGGGAAACCTTGGTCAGTACCAGAAAGAAGCACATGGCTATTTTTCATTTCCAAAACTGGAAGGGGAAATAGGTCCGAGAATGAGATTTCGTGGAAGAGAGGTTCTTAACTGGAGCTTAAACAACTATTGCGGATTGGCCAATCACCCGGAAGTACGTCAGGCTGACGCTGAAGCTACTGCGCAATACGGCCTGGCCTACCCAATGGGAGCCCGTATGATGTCCGGACAAACAAGTAAACACGAAGAACTGGAAAAACAACTGGCAGCATTTGAAAACAAGGAGGATGCCTTCTTACTCAATTATGGTTACCAGGGAATGATCTCCATCATTGATTCCATGTGCAACAGGAATGATGTCATTGTATATGATGCCGAAGCACATGCCTGTATTTTGGATGGTGTCCGTTTGCACATGGGCAAAAGATTCGTTTTTCAGCACAATGATATGGATAGCCTGCGCAAGCAACTTGGACACGCGACTTCTTTGGTTCAAAAAACGGGAGGCGGTATCCTGGTTATCACGGAAGGTGTATTTGGTATGGCCGGGGACCTGGGTCAACTGGATAAAATTGCAGAATTGAAGAGCGAGTTCAGTTTCCGCCTTCTGGTGGACGATGCGCATGGGTTTGGAACCATGGGAGCGACCGGAGCAGGTACGGGCGAACATTTCGGTGTTCAGGATCAGATCGACATGTACTTCGGAACTTTTGCCAAATCAATGGCCGGTATCGGCGCCTTCCTTGCAGCCAAAGAAGAGGTTTGCGACTTCCTGCGCTACAACATGCGTTCACAAATCTTTGCCAAGTCTCTGCCCATCGCGATGGTGATTGGCTTGATGAAAAGACTCGAATTGATCAAAACCCAGCCCCAGATACGCGAAAACCTTTGGACGATTGTTGATGCACTCCAGAAAGGACTGAAAGCTGAAAACTTCGAACTTGGCGTCACCAACTCTCCTGTAACGCCGGTTTATCTTTCAGGAAGCGTTCCGGAAGGCACCAATGTAATCATGGATTTGAGAGAGAACTACAATATTTTCTGTTCCATCGTAATCTACCCGGTAATTCCAAAAGGACAACTCCTGCTAAGATTGATCCCTACCGCATCACATACTTTGGAAGATGTGGAATACACCATCAAAGCATTCTCCGAAGTGCGCAAGAAACTGGAAGCAGGGAAATATGTAGCTTCCAAGATTGCCCAGATTTCATGAGTAGATCAACCATAAAACAAAAAAGGGAGTCCGTTCGGATTCCCTTTTTGTTTTGCTTAATTTCCCGATTCTTAAATAGATTCAATTTATGAAGGGAAGCGGACTTTGTTTTTCATTCAACTTCTCAATCCATATATTTCTAAACTGAATGGCTGATCCTTCTGCCTGCAGTCCAATACTTCCTTTGGTCATTGAACAGTTGATGACATTATTTTGAACCGTACCGTTAACTACTACTTGCACCTTATTTCCATAGCAATAGATGTCATATCTGTTCCAATCACCGACTTTCTTCTCATTGGAAGGACTAAATTTCACAGCAATTGGTTTTACCTTCTCTGTCCCAACATATATACTGTCGCGAACAGTAGCCTTTTCGTAAACTGCATTTACAATAAAATCTCCGGCAGATCCACCCTTCAACTGGCATTGATAGTGTGCAGGCCAAAGTTTATCAGGACCATTGGTATGAATAAAGACACCACTATTGGTGGCCTTTTCAGGGTAACACCACTCTACATGCAAATGGTAATTTGAGTACTCCTTTTTTGTCCTCAAGTAACCCATAGGAACGCCGGGAGTCTCAATCACACCATTTCTAACATAGAAGAATTTTTCAGGAACAATGGAAGGATCATTGACGAAGATAGTCCAACCCTTCAGGTTTTTGCCATTAAACAACGATTCTTTCTTTTGGGCAAAACCCGCGAAGGTTACAAAAAGCAAAGCGACAAAGAGGATATTTTTCATAGGTTAATTGTTTTATCCTGTAAATGTAGGAAATATTCGAACAGATTGCTTCGCTTCGCTCGCAATGACGGTGCATTTTGCCTGATGGTGAAAAGCAACCTGTTATGAGTTCCCTAAATCTTCCCAAACGCCTGCTCCAGGTCGGCGATCAAATCCTTTTGATCCTCAACACCAATCGATACACGGATCAGCGAATCTTTGATACCTGCCAGTTCCCTTTCTTTTGCAGTTATTGATGAGTGTGTCATAAGCGCTGGATGTTCAATCAACGATTCAACCCCGCCTAGACTTTCAGCAAGGGTAAACAGTTTCAGGCTCTCTAGAAACAGAACAGCCTCCTTCTCCCCTCCTGCAATTTCGAAAGAGATCATTCCTCCAAAACCACTCGCCTGACGCAGGCCTATTTCGTATTGCGGGTGGCTTTTCAATCCGGGATAGTAAACTCGCGCCACTTTGGGATGGTTTTCGAGATAGGTGGCAATAGCCAAAGCATTTGACTGGTGCCTTTCCATCCTCAACGACAAAGTTTTCAATCCCCTGAGCACAAGGTAACAGTCAAAAGGAGAAGGAACTACGCCCAGTGAATTTTGACAAAACTTGATTTTCTCATACAATACCTTGTCATTTAACATGATGGCCCCACCTATCACATCGCTGTGACCGGCTATGTATTTGGTGATACTGTGAACCACGATGTCGGCGCCAAGTGCTGCCGGTTTCTGAAAGTAGGGAGAAAGAAAGGTATTGTCAACGATCATCAGAAGTTGGTGACGGTGGGCTATCTCACCGATGGCCTTGATATCACAAACTTTCAAAAGTGGATTGGATGGAGACTCCAGCCAGATCAGTTTTGTTTGTGGTAATATGGCATCTTCCACATTCTTTGGAACAGCAGCATCCACCAGGGAAACGGTAACGCCGTAATTTTCTTCCCATTGGTGGAACAATCTCTTGGTGCCGCCATACAAATCATCGAATCCAATAACATGGTCCCCAGGTTTCAGCAACGCAAATAATATGGCAGCTTCAGCAGCAAGACCAGAGGCAAAACCAAGTCCATAAGTTGTCTCCTCCAATGATGCATACCTTTGCTCCAAGGCAAACCGGGTAGGGTTCTGGCTACGGGAATATTGGAAAAATCCCGGATTCTTAACCTCTTTGCGGGCATATGTGGAGGATAGATAAATTGGCGCAACAACTTCGTTTTTGCTCCCTTCCAGAAATTCAGCGCCTTCACCAACGTGAATGGCACGGGTATCGAATGAAAAATCTTTGTGTGACATGAATAAAAAGAGTTATGAGTTATGAGTTATGAGTTATGAGTTATGATAATGTGAAAATTAGAAAAGCATTTGTTCGTGGCGAACATTCTCACATTTCCACATTTCCCAATTTTCCAATTAAATTTAGTGTTTTTCGGATAAGTAACGTTCAGCATCAATGGCCGCTTTACATCCCGATCCTGCAGCCGTAACGGCCTGTCTGTAATGAGGATCCATAACATCACCGCATGCAAATACCCCTTCGATATTTGTCATTGAACTGACACCAATGGTTTTAATGTAGCCAACTTCATCGGTTTCGATCTGATGTTTGAAAATGCCGGAGTTTGGAACGTGCCCGATGGCCAAAAAGAATCCGTCGATTGGAATCGTAACAGTCTCCTCGTTGGCTTCTCCCTTATTCTTAACAAATATGGCGCCTTCCACCACAATCTGACCGGTAAGGCCCTTCGTTTGGTGTTTCCAGAGGATTTCGATATTTTTTGTTTTAAAGACCCGGTCCTGCATCACCTTGGAGGCCCGAAGCTGATCGCGGCGCACAACAAGATATACCTTGCGGCACAATCCAGCCAGGTAGATCGCCTCTTCACAGGCAGTATCTCCCCCACCAACCACGGCGACATCTTTCCCGCGGTAAAAGAATCCATCGCAGGTAGCACAGGCAGATACCCCAGATCCTGCATACTTTTTCTCATCCGGTAACCCAAGATATTGTGCCTCGGCTCCGGTAGCAATAATAACAGTCTCCGCCTCTATCACATGCAAACCGTCAATCGTTACCGTATGCCCATGGCTGCCAAAATCAGCTGCAGTGGCTAGTCCCCAGCGAACATCCGTTCCAAACCGAACAGCCTGTGCTTTCAAATCTTCCATCATGACTGGGCCTGTGACACCATCGCGGTATCCCGGAAAATTTTCGACTTCGGTGGTAGTCGTCAATTGGCCTCCCGGTTGCAATCCTTCATAGAGTACAGGGTGCAGATTGGCCCTGGAGGCATAAATGGCAGCGGTATAACCTGCAGGACCCGATCCTATGATCAGACATTTCACCTTCTCGGCCTCCTTCTCCGTTTTGGCAGAAGAGCTTTTGGGGCTCTCAGTATTCATCGGTTTAAATAATTCCATAGCCAATATTTATTTTTTGCAAAATAAGCTAAATTCAATTACTACAGCAATAGTTGCTAGTGTAAATTATTTTATTTTTTTAATTGCTGATAATATTTTGGAAAACGGAAAACTGAAGCTATTTTTGCAACCGCTTTGCAGAGCTAAACCTTTAGCACAAAGCAATTCAATTTCGGGGTGTAGCGCAGCCTGGTAGCGTATCCGTCTGGGGGGCGGGGGGTCGCAAGTTCAAATCTTGTCACCCCGACAGTTGACAATCAGGGGGTTAGATAGAAATATCTGACCCCTGTTTTTTTGAATAATACCATTTTTGCGATCTATTAATCCCTGCATGAAACTATTGATAAATTTGGAAGTAAAATAGGATACAATTTTTCTAAAAACGCGGGCGTTTCGGCCGGAATTGGTTATGAATCTTTTCAGACACCAGTTTTGCAGACTACCTATCAAAATTAATTCAATACATTCGATTCAGAAAAAGAAGCCTTTGAAATGAGTTACAATAAATCCATCAGTCAAATATCCGCTTTAACGGAAAACAGCAACTAGCAACTCACTCCTTCTGTAGGACAAATTAATAGTTATCTTGGAGGCAGTGACAAATCTGCCATTCATTCATTGGGTTTTGCCATCAGTGTCATGTACTTTCTGTTCAAATAAAAAGTCATTTGAAATACCCATGAGAAAATTTTATCCCCATTTTTTGTTAATTTATATCCCGAATTAGAAAGAACAAAAAATGGCACTTAAAGGATTATTACCATTTCTTTTGGTAATTGTAATTTTTGGATGTAAAAAAGAGACTGTACCAATATCACCTATTGTGCAAGATACGATCATCAATGGACAGAGATTTTTGACGTTTTGTGGTTACTCCTGGTTGGTTGAGAATTCCGCTGAAATAGCAGAAGGTCCCGGCCCCAACTATTTTTCTGATTCAAAAGAAAATGTATGGTTCGACCAAAATAGCAAACTTCATTTAAAAATTACATATCGGAACAACAAATGGTACTGCGCAAAAATTACAATGATTGAGTCACTTAGCTATGGAAGATTCATATTTTATATTGATAATCGGATCGATAATTTTGATAAAAATGTAGTAGCCGGACTCTTTTCCTACAAAACCGATCTTCAGGAAATCGATATTGAATTCTCCAAATGGGGCATTGTTGGAAACAAAAACGCCCAATACTCTATTCAACCAGCCAATTTGGCAGGGAATAAGAACGCATTCAATATAAATACAATAGGCTTACAATCAACACATTGGTTCAATTGGCAAAAAACCAGTATCGATTTCGCCAGCATTCAGGGCCATTCATCCTTCTTACCAACAGCCGGCAATATCATACAGCAATGGCATTATAACGGTAGCGATATTCCGATTGATTCAAATGAGACAGTAAAAATAAATCTCTGGCTTTATCAGGGTACCCCACCCTCCAACCTACTAGAAACTGAAATTACTATTTCGCGTTTTGAATATGTGCCATAATCAATGAACAAAACAAAAAAATAGACTACAGGTTAACAAAGTTGAAGCACAATAGATGGCTGGGAATTACGCACAAATGCAAAAATCTTCCTTATATATGCTTTTTATATACTACCGTCTAAATTGACATTTATCAATTAATTTCTATCTTTGCATCATATAAATTTGTTGTCTATGTCAGAGATACAGGAATCAACCCTTTGCGGCCATTGCACGGAATGTAAGTATGATTGTTGTTTCAGCAACAAGAATTGCGGTGACTCCCATATCTTTGGCTTGCTCACTCCTGAAGAGCTTCATACACTTATGGACAACAAACGCCAGATTCACTTTAGGTCAGGGGAGACAATCCTCAAACAAAATACTCCACTTACCCATCTTGTTTGTATTAAAAGTGGCTTGGCAAAAGTCGTTTCAGAAGATCCAAAGGGTAAGAACCTGATTCTTCAAATTATCAAGTCAAACAGCATTTTTACTGCAGGCGGTTCAATCGTCGATGACTTCAGACATTTTACCGTTGCGGCAATCACGGATGTCGACTGTTGTTTTATTGATACCAGCCGTCTCTACACCCTTCTTACGAAAAACAGCGGCTTTGCCATAGAATTGCTTAAACACAGCAACAGCCAGCATCTCAAAATGCTTAGCACACTTATTAACCTTTCAAACAAATACATGCCAGGGAGAGTTGCCGACACGCTTTTATATCTTAAAAACAACATTTTCGAATCGAACCCATTCGATTTTGTTCTCTCCAAACAAGAATTGGCTGATATGTCAGGAATGACCAAAGAGAGTTTCATCAGAAGCCTAAAAGAGTTCGAAGACTCAGGATTGATACACCACTCACGCAATTCCATCGAAATCCTTAAAGAAAACGAGTTGGTTGATATCAGTAAAAATGGATAATTGTTGAGATTTTTTACAATCACTTCAAATATTCGCTCTGTTTTTAACTAATCCAAATACAGATTTACAAAATTTCTCAGGTTCAGGTGACGTATTACCAGAAACCTCAATAAGTATAATTTCGATATAAAATAACAAAGTCAATTTTCATGATATATAGTGACAAGAATAAATATTGCCTATTTTCTTGACTATACCCGTAAAATTATACATCAATCACTTATTTTTTTCATTTTATTGATCACTAAGCTCTGTTTTTTTCATGATATTAATTTTATGACCTTTTTTGGTATTAGCAAAAATCACCAATAAAAAAAACAGATTAAACAGTTTATTGATATGCATTCTTATTTCTATTGATCTATATGTGCATTATTAGTGATTTCCATACTAAATTATCAGTTAATCTATCAACATATTTACATTTGTGTAGATTTCCGGCATAATTTAACTTTACCCCAGCGTCTTACTTTTTAGACTTCTTGATGTTTTTATAAAAAATATTGTTTTTATTTTCAAAACCCTTTTAATCTATGAAACTACAGAAATTCTTTAAACTTGCCATTTTTACCCTAGCTTTAATGGCGTTTGGTGCCGCGTGTGTCAAAGAGGGCCCTC